>NZ_JBHYXC010000021.1:35807-133002 GCF_042751495.1 Streptomyces sp. NPDC059373
TACCCACGACCACCCCGCTTCATCGAGTGGGGCGGCTGGCCCAGACGGCCCGCCCCCCCTCGGGGCCGCAAACCCCCCGCGCCCCGCCCCGCCCGCGCCGGTCACGGGCCCGTACGAAAACCCCGGGACTCAGTCCAGGTAGTCCCGCAGAACCTGGGAGCGGGACGGGTGGCGCAGCTTCGACATCGTCTTGGACTCGATCTGGCGGATGCGCTCACGGGTGACCCCGTAGACCTTGCCGATCTCGTCCAGCGTCTTCGGCTGGCCGTCGGTGAGGCCGAAGCGCATGGAGACCACGCCCGCCTCACGCTCACTGAGCGTGTCCAGCACCGAGTGCAGCTGCTCCTGCAGAAGGGTGAAGCTCACCGCATCGGCCGGGACCACGGCCTCGGAGTCCTCGATGAGGTCGCCGAACTCGCTGTCGCCGTCCTCGCCCAGCGGAGTGTGCAGGGAGATGGGCTCGCGACCGTACTTCTGGACCTCGATGACCTTCTCGGGGGTCATGTCGAGTTCCTTGGCCAGCTCCTCCGGGGTGGGCTCGCGGCCCAGGTCCTGGAGCATCTGGCGCTGGACGCGGGCCAGCTTGTTGATGACCTCGACCATGTGCACCGGGATACGGATGGTGCGGGCCTGGTCCGCCATGGCGCGGGTGATGGCCTGGCGGATCCACCAGGTCGCGTACGTGGAGAACTTGAAGCCCTTGGTGTAGTCGAACTTCTCGACCGCACGGATCAGGCCCAGGTTGCCCTCCTGGATGAGGTCCAGGAAGAGCATGCCGCGGCCGGTGTAGCGCTTGGCCAGCGAGACCACCAGGCGGAGGTTGGCCTCCAGGAGGTGGTTCTTGGCCCAGCGGCCGTCCTCGGCGATGATCTCCAGCTCGCGCTTGAGCTTGGGGGCGAGCTTGTCGGCCGCCGCCAGCTTGTCCTCGGCGAACAGGCCGGCCTCGATGCGCTTGGCGAGCTCGACCTCCTGCTCGGCGTTGAGGAGGGGGACCTTGCCGATCTGCTTCAGGTAGTCCTTGACCGGGTCGGCGGTGGCACCGGCCGCGGCGACCTGCTGCGCCGGGGCGTCGTCCTCGTCCTCGTCGGACAGGACGAAGCTCTCGGCCTCGGGCTTGTCGGGGCCTTCCTCGTCCTTGCCGGGCGCGGCCTCGTCGAGCGGTTCCTCGCCCTCGGCCTCTTCACCGTCCGTCTTGCCCTTGGCCGCGGTGGTCTTCTTCGCCACGGTCTTCTTGGCGGTCGTCTTCTTGGCCGCCGCCTTCTTGGCGACAGCCTTCTTCGCGGGAGCCGCGGCCTCGTCGGCCACGTCTGCCACGGCCTCGGTCTCCACGGCCGCCACAGGAGCTGGGGCGGCCTCGGCGGCGACGGTCTTCTTGACCGGTGCGGCCTTCGTGGCGACGGTCTTGGTGGCAGTACGCTTCGCCGGGCTCTTGGCTGCGACGCTCTTACGGGTGCGCTTGGGCGCCTCAGCGGCACTCACCATCAGCGTCACACCCTCCTCGTCGAGGACCTGGTTGAGGCTGCGCAGAACGTTCTTCCACTGGGTTGCCGGAATCTGGTCCGCTTCGAAGGCTCGACGCACGTCGTCGCCGGCGATCTGCCCCTGGGCCTTACCCCGCTCGATGAGCGCCAACAGAGACTCGGACTCGGCGATCTCCGGCGGGAGCGTACGGGATGTGCTGGCCGACACGAACAACCTCTCGGAACGATGGGAACGACTACGGTGGGAACCGCTCAGCAACTCAGCGTCATGTATGTCGCGGATATTCCTCCTGCGGCTGCCACCTCTTACCTCATCGCGCTGCGCGGCAGAGCGTTACGCCCGGCCCACGTGGCCCCAGTCACATCCCTTTCCGGCACCAGACGGACATAGCCGGGCACTCTCCACGGATCGCAGAGGGGATGACTCCGCCGCCGGCCCGGGAGCAAGGGGTCCGGCGGCGGCTGGGGCGGGCGGGGACGTACGGCTGGCGCGGTCAGTGCTCGCGGGGGGCGGGCACCACGTGCTCGGCCGCGCCCGGCACCTCGGAGTGGACGCCGAGCAGCTGGCGCATGGCCGACTCCGCCTCGGCCCCGTCACCGGAGGCGAGGGCCTCCACGATCCGCAGATGCAGCCCTACGGAGTGCTCGCCGGGGCGCTCGCAGCCGATCGCCGGACCGCCGGAGACCTGGAGCGCGGAGGAGACGATGCCCGAGAGGTGCTCGAGCATGCGGTTCCCGGCGATCTGCAGGACGAGGGCGTGGAATTCGGCGTCGGCGCGGGAGAACGTGAGGGAGTCGCCCTGTCCGGCGGCGTGCCCCATGATCTCCGCCATGTCGGTGAGGCGCTGCTGCAGCTCCTCCCGGCCGTGGCCGGCTGCCAGCCGGGCGGCCAGCGGCTCGATGGTCCAGCGGAGTTCGAAGAGCTCCCGGCGCTGGTCCTCGCGCTGCGGCCCGAAGGCCCGCCACTCGATGATGTCGGGGTCGAGGAGGTTCCAGTCGCTGACCGGACGGACCCGGGTGCCGACGTTGGGACGAGCGCTGACCAGGCCCTTGGCCTCCAGCACGCGCAGCGACTCGCGCACCACGGTGCGGGAGACCTCGAAGCGCTGGCCGATCTCCTCGGGGACGAGCGGGCGGTCGGCGCCCAGGTCACCGGAGACGATCATCTGGCCGAGCTGCTGGACGAGTTGGCCGTGCAGCCCGCGGCCCCGGCTGCCGCCGGCCCGGCGGCCGACCCGGCCCATATCGGAGTCTCCCCCGTCCCAGGAGGGAAGTCCCGGAACGCCGGGTCGGTCGACGGCTGGTGCTTCGCCGTACGGATAGCGGTCGAGCTCGCCCGGGCCGACGATGCTGGAGTCGGCGGAGCGGGCCGCGGTCATCATGGTGTGCGCAAGGGTACTCACGCATCCTTTGTCGGCGATGCCGCAGGGCGCCTTGAGGGCTTTGCTGAAAAGCACACGAAAGGGTGAGCGCTCATCACCTGATAATTGACGCTTTATCGGAAGGAAATGGGCTTTCTTGCGGGGTTCTGGAGCACTTCGGTTTATCTGACCGCAAGTTGGACGCCGTCAACCGGCGCGACCCCGCAACACCGTTGCCAGATAGGCGCACAGCAGAGCGACCAGCGCCAACCCGAAGGAATACCTGACCGGTTCCGCGGCCAGTCGTACGGCGTCGATCGCCGGGACGGCGGCCGCCTTCCGCACGACGGGCGCCACCAGCAGCGGCACGGCCAGCACCCCCGCCATTCCGAGCGCGGTCGTACGGAACACCCCGGCCGCCAGCACCCCCGCCCAGGCACACCCCACGTTGAGCGCGGCCCAACCCACGGCCACGGTGGGGCGGTCCACCGGTGACGGGACACTGCCGGGCCCCTCGAGGAGCCGTACGGCGGCCGCGCCGAGCCCTGCGGCGAGTGCGGCCAGCAGCAGGGCCACCGCCCCGTTGACGGCGAGTTTGGCGGCGACCAGCCGGAGTTGGCGCGGGCCGGCCGCACGGTCGGGCGTGAGCGCGGGATAGCGGAACTCCTGACCGTACGCGAGCGCACCCAGCAGCCCCGCGCCCAGCGCGGCGGGCGGCAGCGGCAGCAGGTGCGGCCAGCCGGTGGCCACCCGCAGCGAGACATGGTGGCCGGTGCGCAACAGCGCGAGGGCTCCGGCGAGCGAAGCGAGCAGGGACGCGGCGGCGATCAGCCAGGGGGTGCGTACGCCGGCGAGGCGGCGCAGCTCGTAACGCAGCGGGCGGACCGGGCCGGGCGGGGGCACGGCGTCGCGGACCGGCGGGATGGGGACGGTGTCGTACGCGTCGGCGGGCGGGACGGGCGGCGGCCCGGAGTCGGCGGTGGCGTCGGCGAGCTGGTGGAGCAGGATGCCGTGCCGGAAGGCGGTCTCGCCGACGTGCGCGGGCGTGGTGCCGTAGACGGCGATGCGGCTGCCGCTGTCGCTGATCACCTCGGTGCCGTCGTGGGTGAGCAGGGAGGCGAGGCGCTGGGCCTGTGGGGAGCGCACGGCGACGTACGGGCGCAGCCGGGTGCGGCCGAACTCGGTGGCGGGCTGGTCGGCGACGAGGCGGCCGTCATGGAGGGTGACGACGCGGTCGGCGATCCGGGCGACCGCCTTGGGGTCGCGGCCCGTGATGACGACGGCGCCGCCCTGGGCGGCGTAGGACCTGAGGAGTCCGTGCAGCCAGCCGGTGTCGCGGGGGGTCAGGTCACGGGTGGGGTCGTCGAGGAGCAGGGCCGCGGGGTCGGCGAGTAGGGCGGCGGCCAGGCCCAGGCGTCGGTCCATGCCGAGCGAGAGGCTGCCGAGCCGGTGGCCGGCCATCTCGCTGAGGCCGACGACCTCAAGGACCTGCTCGGCCCGGGTGGCAGGGACGCCGGCGGCGGCCGCGAGCATCCGCAGGTGGCCGCGGACGGTGCGTGCGGGGTGGCCGGGGACGTCGCCGAGGAGTGCGCCGGCTTGCCGGGCGGGGTGTGGGTGGCGGTGCAGGGAGCGGCCGTCGAAGAGGGTGACGCCGCGGCCTGGTTCGAGTTCGAGCATGAGGCGCAGGGCGGTGGACTTGCCGGCCCCGCTTTCGCCGAGCAGGGCGGTGACCTCCCCGGGGCGGGCCTCGAAGCTGAGGTCGTCGACGGCGGGAGGTCGGTCGCCCCGGGATGTGCTGGTCAGTCCGATGGCCTGGATCACCTTTGCACGATAACGCCGCTTTTACCGAAACTGCCCTGATTTCACACCTCGGGGCGCAACATGGGCGGATTCAGCAGTGCGGCACCTCCGGCCCTGAACAGCTGTGCGGGCCTGCCGCCCTGACGGGTCGTCGTGCCACCGGTGGGGACGAGGAAGCCCGGGGTGCCGGTGACCTTGCGGTGGAAGTTACGGGGGTCCAGGGCGACGCCCCAGACGGCCTCGTAGACCCGGCGCAGCTCGCCGACGGTGAATTCGGGCGGGCAGAAGGCGGTGGCGAGGGAGGAGTACTCGATCTTCGAGCGGGCTCGTTCGACGCCGTCGGCGAGGATGCGGGCGTGGTCGAAGGCCAGGGCGGCACCGTCGTGCAGCAGCTCGGTCACCGGGGCCCAGCGGGCGCTGCGGGCGTCGCCGCCGGCCCGGGGGGCGGGCAGGTCCGGGGCGAGCACGAGGTGGGCGACGCTGACCACGCGCATCCGAGGGTCGCGGTGCGGATCGCCGTAGGTGGCCAACTGCTCCAGGTGGGCGCCGTTCTGGGCGCGCAGCCCGGTCTCCTCGGCCAGCTCCCTGGCCGCCGCGTCGCCCAGGTCCTCGTCGACGCGGACGAAGCCTCCGGGTAGCGCCCACCGCCCCTGGTAAGGCGGCTCGCCCCGGCGAATCGCCAGTGCGCACAGCGCGTGGTGGCGCACCGTGAGCACGACGAGGTCGACGGTGACGGCGAAGGGCGGGAAAGCTGACGGGTCGTAGGGCGGCATGGCGGCGATCCTAGTCGTCTGCCTGACGATAAGCAGCTGCTTGGCGCACCGGGTCGTGCGCCGGGTCACACGCCGGGGCACGCGCTGCGCCAAGCACCGGCTCACGCACCGAGCTGCAGGCCCGGGGCGGCCTCCTCGACCATGGCCATGCCGAGTCTGCTGATCCGTACGGCGAACGGCTCCCCGGCAACCCTCAGCCCCGACAGCTGCACCGCGCCCAGCGGCGCACTGCCCATGGGCCGCACGGCGACGATCCCCTCGGGGGCGTCGGGGCGGACTCCGGCCAGGGACATCAGCAGATGGACCGCGCCGGCCGCGGCCACGGCGGCAGGGCGCCCGGCGGAGGGGTGCGGGGCCGGCGCCCGGCCGGCGGCCCGCTGCTCCCCCGCGTACATCTCCGGCAGCCGGTGGCCGAAGGCCTCCGAGGCGTCGAGCAGGCCCCGCAGCAGGGAGGCGGCTTCCTTCTCGTACCCGGCGGCGGCCAATCCTGCGGCGGCGACGGCCGTCTCGTGGACGCGTACGACTCCGCCACGGTGGCCGAAGGGATTGTGTCCCGGGGCCTTGGCGGACAGCGTGCGCAGCCCCCAGCCGGAGTCGAGGTCCGGGGCGCCCAACAGGCGGGCGAGCTGCTCGGTCTGCACCTTGTCGAGCAGGCCCTCGGCGAGGTCACCGCCGCCGAGCAGCCCGGTATCGAGCAGGTGGCCGGTGGCGGAGCCGAGATGCGGCGCCGGTCTGCCGTCCGGGGCGAGGGCGGCCGCGGGTCTGCCGCCGGCCCGGTCCTCGAGCCAGAAGTCATCCCGGAAGCGCCGGCGCAGCTCGGCTGCCCGCTCCCGCCAACCGTCGGCTCCGGGGCGGTCGTAGGCATCGAGCAGGTCGGCGCCGTGCAGTATGGCCCGGTGGGCGTGGGCCTGCACTTCGCACCGGGCTGGGCCGCCGGGGGCCGGGTCGGGCACATAGCCGTCGTCGCCGGCAGCGGCGAGCAGCCAGCGCAGGCAGCGCTCGGCGGCGGGCAGCAACGGCTCGGACTCCCGCTCCGGCAGGCCCCATCGCCGGGCCTCGGCCAGGACGGTGACGAAGAGCAGCGTCGCCTCCACGCCCGAGCAGGTCGGGGGCAGATGAGGCCCCGCGTGCCGTAGGACCCCCGGGATGCGCCCACTGCCGGGGTCCTGGCGGCGGGCCAGCGTGCGCAGGGTGCCCGCGGCAAGGCGGGTGCCCAGCGGCAGCATCATGCGGGCCGCCCACAGGGCGTCGGCCGGCGCGAGCCCGAGCCGCCAGGGGGCCCCGGCCGCCGTATGGAGGTCGGCCGGCTGACCAGGGTCGCGCAGCAGCAGGGCACTCAGGTCGTCGAGGCTCGCGCCCAGCAGTGCTTCGGCCCGCGCGTCGTCACAGGACATCTTGGCGGCGGACCACGGCACGGGCACCGTCACCTCCCGCACGCCCGGGCTGCGTGCGGACGGCGCGTCCGGTGGCGGCTCCAGGACCGCGCGCAGCTCGATGACCCGGGAGCCGCCCGGCGGCACCGCCAGATCCCAGCGCAGCAGGCCGGCCGAGGCCAGCGCACTGTCCGGCGCCGGATGGGCGGTGATCCTCGCCCCCGCCCCGTCCCGTGACCAGCGCAGCCCCGAGTCACAGACGCTGGCCGGCAGGTCCGGCCCGGGGCGCCCGGAGGCGACCGCGGCGAGGTCGGCCAGGTCCGTGCCCAGCGACACCTCCAGCGGCAGGCGCAGGCCCCTTGAACCGGTGTTGTGCACGGTGATCCGCTCGGCGCCCCCAGCCGTGCGCACCCGTTCCACGGTGACCGCCGGGTCAGGGCCGCCGTCCGCCCCGGTGCGCACGACCGCCACGAATCTGGCCCGGCCCGCCGTGACGAGCCGGCCCTGCACCGGGATCGGAGCCGAGCCGGCGATCCGCAGCTCACAGCGGGCCAGCACCCGACGGCCGTCCTGGTAGAAGCCGTCCAGACCTTGCCCGAGCAACTGACCGTGCCCGGCGGAGACCGCGAGCGACGGCGCGGCGACACACATCACCGCGTCGTGCACCGACCTCGGCCCCCGGTCCGGCCGGCCGGGCGGAGTCGGCGGAGTGTTCTGCTGCGGGCTCATGCCACCTCCTCGGACGCCTTCCGCGGTTCGACACCACCCACCTGAACGGCCGGGTGGGCGCTCGGGTCACGGCCCGTCTACCGTTCGCTCGGGAAACCGTTAGCACCGTCGGCACGCATCACCGGAAAGAAGCAACCATGGCCGTGTACCGCCAGCCCGGAATCGTTGTCACCGACCACGCCTTCGAGGTGCCGCTGGACCACGCGGACCCGGCCGGTGAACGGATCCAGGTCTACGCCCGCGAGGTCGTGGCGGCCGGGAAGCGGCGCGATGCCGACCGGGAGGATCCGCCCTGGCTGTTGTTCCTGCAGGGCGGACCGGGTGGCCGTTCGCCGCGCCCGCTGGGCAGGGACAGCTGGCTCACGCGCGCTCTGGACGACTACCGGGTGCTGCTCCTGGACCAACGTGGCACCGGCCGCTCCACTCCGGCCACCCGGCAGACCCTGCCGTCACGCGGGGACGCCGCTGCCCAGGCCGCGTATCTCGCGCACTTCCGCGCCGATTCGATCGTGGCCGACTGCGAACTGATCCGCCGTGAACTCCTGGGCGAGAACGGCCGCTGGAGCCTGCTCGGCCAGAGCTACGGCGGCTTCTGCGCACTCACCTATCTGTCGTTCGCCCCGGAAGGGGTGCGGGAGGCGTTCATCACAGGCGGCCTCGCCGGGCTCCGCAGCAGCGCCGAGGACGTCTATCGCGCCGCCTACCCGCGCGTCGAGCGGAAGGTGGCCGCGCACTACGACCGCTATCCCGAGGACGCTGCGACGGTACGGGCGGTCGCCCGGCATCTGCGCGACACCGACGTGACCCTGCCCGGTGGCGGACTGCTCACCGCCGAGGCCTTCCAGTCGCTGGGCCGGATCCTGGGCACCGGCACCGGCTCGCACACCCTGCACTATCTGCTGGAGGACGCCTTCGTCCCGGGCACAGCGGAGTCGGTGCTTTCCGACTCCTTCCTCGCCGAGACGCAAGGGCATCTGTCCTTCGCGGGTAACCCGCTCTACGCGGTGCTCCACGAGTCGATCTACGGCCAGCGCTCGGTGTCGCCGAACCCCACCGGCTGGGCGGCGGAAGCGGTGCGCGCCGAATTCCCCCGCTTCGATGTGGACAAGGCGCTGACGGGCGACGCTCCCTTGCTGCTGACCGGCGAGATGATCTACCCCTGGATGTTCACCACCGACCCAGCGCTGGCGCCACTGCGCGAGACCGCCCGGCAGTTGGCGGCGCAGGCGAACTGGCCGGACCTGTACGACCCGGAGCGGCTGGCCCGCAACGAGGTCCCGGTCGCGGCTGCCGTCTACCACGACGACATGTATGTCGACACGGCCGACTCGCTGGCCACCGCGCGAGCCGTTCGTGGGCTGCGTACCTGGGTCACCGACGAATACGAGCACGACGGGCTCCGGGTGAGTGGCGGCCGGGTCCTCGACCGGCTGATCCGGCTGGCCCGCGGTGAGCTGTAGCGCACGCCACCGTCGGCCCGAGGCGCTTGCGCCGTAGTCCGCGCAAGCATCCGCGCAACGGCTCGGGGTCGACTCCGGCGTTGAGCGCGGCGTGCAACAGCCGGGCGAAGGTGTAGTCAGGGTCCAGTTGCAGGGCACGGCCGAAGGCGACCCGCGCGGTGGCCTCGTCGCCCGCGGACCAGGCCACCCAGCCGGCGAGAGTGAGCGGGGCCGCCGCGTGGTCCTGGAAGGGCTTGACGCAGCGCCTGGCCAGCGCGCGCCACAGCCGCAGCGCCGCTTCGCTGTGCGGAGGCTCCATCCACTCGGCGGCGTGGTCGCGGGTGATGCGGTCCTGAAGCCCGAGAATGATCGCCGCGGCCTCCGCTTCGTCGAGCAGCGCGTCGTCGCCGGCGTCGCCGCACGGCCCGTCGTCCTCGGACGGGGCCTCGCGGAACCGGTGCAGGGCGGACTCGACCAGAGCCAGGGTCTCCCGCCGTACCGTCTCGACGGTGTCCTCGTCCCTGCCGAGCATGCGCGGCACCAGGTCCGCCGCGGCCATGTCGAGGGCTTGTTCCTGGGCGGTGGACGGGGGTGTCTCCGGCGGAGTCAGGCGGGCCTCCATCTCCCGTAGCGAGCCGCGTACTTGGATGCCCGCGTAGGCGGCGGCCGCGGCCATGACGGAGCTTCCGGGGGAGCTGATCTCGGCGCCCTCGGGCGGGCAGGTGCAGCCGGCGTCCGAACAGGTGTAGGACCACCAGCGGCCGCCCGACACGCACAGCGCCTCGATGACCGGGACGTCGAGGGCGCCGCAGGCGACCCGCAGCCTCTGGGCGAGTGGCCGCAGGCGCTCCATGGTCCGCCCCGGCCGCTCCCCTTCGACAGGGTCCTGGCACAGGAAGACGACGATGGAATCGGGGCGGCCCCCGCGCTGCTCGCTGCCGCGCACGAGGCACTCGGCGAGCTCGGTGGCGACCTCGGGCCACTCCCGCGGGTCGGTGGGAATGCCCAGGCGCAGCCGACCGCCGAAGCGGCTGTGCTTACCGTGCAGAGCCACCATCACGATCGAGTCGGTCGGATGAAAGCCGAGCAGGTACGGAAGCGCGTCGGCCAGCTCGGCCGGGCTGCGCAGGGTGACCTTGTGCTCGTCGGTGGGGCGGGCGGATTCGTCGGGCTGGATCTCGTTGTGCTGAGTCATGATCCGAAGGTGACGCAGGCCGGCGATCTACGCCAGCCCCCTCTCCCAGCCTGTGGATAACTAGGCAATATCGTCATATAGACGGCGCGCAAGTTATCCACAGGCGCGTCATCGACGTTCGCGCTTGTCTGTCCCATCGGGTTCCATGGGCGCATGACCGAAACGACCAGCACCGCCCTCCGCACCGAGGCGGACTCCATCCTCGCCCGCCTCGTCGGTGACGACACCGGCACCGCCCGGCTGCGCGAGGACCAGTGGCGTGCGGTCGAGGCGCTGGTCGCCCACGGCAGGCGCGCGCTGGTCGTTCAGCGCACCGGCTGGGGCAAGTCCGCCGTCTACTTCGTGGCCACCGCGCTGCTTCGCCGGCGCGGCAGCGGCCCGACGGTGATCGTCTCCCCGCTCCTCGCGCTGATGCGCAACCAGATCGATGCGGCCGACCGCGCCGGGATCCGCGCCCGCACCATCAATTCGGCCAATCCGGAGGAGTGGGAGACCATCCAGGCCGAAGTGGCCGAAGGCGAGGTGGACGTGCTCCTGGTGAGCCCGGAGCGGCTCAACAACCCTGATTTCCGCGACCAAGTGCTGCCCAAGCTCTCCTCCACGACCGGCCTGCTGGTGGTCGACGAGGCGCACTGCATCTCGGACTGGGGCCACGACTTCCGGCCGGACTACCGCAGGTTGCGCACCATGCTCGCCGACCTCCCGCCCGGGGTGCCTGTGCTGGCCACCACCGCCACCGCGAACGCGCGGGTCACCGCGGACGTCGCCGAGCAGCTCGGCACCGGGGACACCGAGGGCGCCCTCCTGCTGCGTGGCCCGCTCGACCGGGAGAGCCTGTCGCTCGGTGTGCTTCGTCTGCCGGACGCAGCGCACCGGCTGGCATGGCTCGCCGACCACCTGGGGGAGCTTCCTGGCTCCGGCATCATCTACACCCTGACAGTGGCGGCTGCCGAGGAGGTCACGGCCTTCCTGCGGCAGCGCGGCTACGAGGTGGCCTCGTACTCGGGCCGGACCGAGGACGCCGACCGCAAGGCCGCCGAGTCGGCTCTACTGGCCAACGAGGTCAAGGCGCTGGTCGCCACCTCCGCGCTCGGCATGGGCTTCGACAAGCCCGACCTGGGATTCGTCGTTCACCTCGGCTCGCCGTCCTCCCCCATCGCCTACTACCAGCAGGTCGGCCGGGCCGGTCGCGGTGTGGACCATGCGGAAGTGCTGCTGATGCCGGGCGCCGAGGACGAGAAGATCTGGGAGTACTTCGCCTCCCTGGCCTTTCCGCCCGAGGAACAGGTCCGCCGCACGCTGGAGGTGCTGGCCGCCGCCGGCCGGCCGCTCTCGGCCCAGGCACTGGAGCCACGCGTCGATCTGCGCCGCAACCGCCTGGAGATCATGCTCAAGGTGCTCGACGTCGACGGTGCGGTGCACCGGGTGCGCGGTGGCTGGACCGCCACCGGACAGCCATGGTCGTACGACACGCAGCGATACGCGTGGGTCGCCCGCCAGCGTGAGGCGGAACAGGAGGCGATGCGGGAGTACGCCACGACCACCGGCTGCCGGATGGAGTTCCTGCGTCGCCAACTCGACGACGAGGAGGCCGTGCCCTGCGGCCGCTGTGACAACTGCGCGGGCGCGCGCTTCGGCGAGCAGGTCTCCGCTGCGGCTCTCGATGCCGCACGGGCCGCCCTGGGACGACCCGGGGTCGAGGTGGAGCCGCGCAGGATGTGGCCGTCAGGACTCGAGGCCGCCGGTATAACCCTCAAGGGCCGGATCCCCCCTGGGGAGCAGGCCGCGCCCGGGCGGGCGCTGGGCAGGCTCTCGGACATCGGATGGGGTAACCGGCTGCGCCCGATGTTCGCCGACGGCGCCCCGGACGATCCGGTGCCGGACGATGTGGCGCAGGCCGTGGTGCGCGTGCTCACCGACTGGGCGAAGGGCCCGGGCGGCTGGGCGAGCGGAGCGCCGGAGGCGCCGGCCCGGCCTGCCGGGGTGGTCACGATCGCCTCGCACACCCGCCCCCAGCTGATCGGCTCACTGGGCGCCCGCATCGCGGAGGTGGGCCGCATACCGCTGCTTGGCCAGGTCGCCCACGTGGACAGCGGTGCGCCGCTGCGGGTTCCGCGCAGCAACAGCGCTCAGCGACTGCGCGTGCTGCACGAGGCGTTCGTGGTGCCGCCCGAACTCGCCCGGTCGCTGGGCGAGTCACCCGGTCCGGTGCTGCTGGTCGACGACTTCACCGAGACCGGGTGGACCCTCGCGGTGGTCGCGCGGCTGCTCCGCCGATCGGGTGTAACGGGCGTGTTTCCGCTGGTCCTGGCCCTGCAGAGCTGATCGGACGTCAAAAGGGCCCAGGGGGCGGGATCTAAGCGGCGGAAAGGTCGATACCAGGTCGAGTCGACAAATTGACCGTTGCCGCTCGCCCCTGCGGGAGCCAGAATTGAACCCGGATCCCCCGACCGGCTCTTGGAGCCTTTGACCGGCGTGCGCCCGCGCCCGGGCGGCCAGGGGAGCCACCCACGAAGGGAGGACCGTGGCCATCGGTTTCGCTCCGGCGACCACTGCCGGCACCTCCTCCCGCCTGGCCCGCACCCTGGAGCCGGCCGAGTGGGTCGCGGCGGGAGTCCCTCTGCTCAGCAATCCGCGCGACGTCGTCAAGGATCTGTACGGCCGCCATCTCCCTACGCCGGGCAACGCCGTGGTCGCCGTTTTCTCGGCGGACGGGCGGCTGGAGGCCAGCGCCTCGTTCACCCAGCGGGCCGGTCACACCGACGGCTGGGAGCGCCGCAACGCGATCCTCGCCCACCTGCGGCGGGTGACGACCGACGACCTGCGGCGCCGCCGACCGGTGCGCACCGCGGTACTGCTGGTGTGCCGGGACGGCAGCGCGGGCTGGACGGAGGCCGACGGTGCCTGGATGTGGGGGCTGCGCGACGCCTGTTCGCTGTACGGGCTGCGTTGCGGCGCGTACCTCACGCTGACCCACGACGGCTGGCACGTGATCGGCGAGAATCGCGGTGGGCGCACGCCGAAAGCCGCGTCCTGGTCGGAAACGCAGGGCGGCGCAGCCGCCCTGCGTCCCACAGGGGCGCCCGAGGCACTGCGCCGCGCGGCGGCCCGCTGACTCAGCGGTTCAGGCGCTCGCGCCCAGCAGCCCGTTGATCCGCTGCGGGTCGCCGCAGACGATCAGCAGCGCACCCGCCCGGGCCATCGCCGTGGGCAGCGCCCGCGCGATCACCTCGTCCGCACCGCCGTTGACGGCGATGATCACCACCGGGCGGCCCAAGGCCCGCTCGGCGTCACCGATGCCCGCGTAGAACACGTCGTCGCCGGCCTCGTGCTGCGCCCAGTAGGACGCCTCACCGAAGGAGACTTCGTGCGCGGCCCAGGGGTGCTGTTCGCCGGTGGTGAGGACCAGGACGTCGCCGGGCGAGCGGCCGGAGTCCAGCAGCAGGTCGACCGCTTCGTCGGCGGCGTCGATCGCGCCGTCGGCGGGGGCCGGGATGAGCTGGATCTGCGCGGCGGCGGTGCCGTCGGCCGCAGCAGCCGGGCCCGTCGGCTCACCGTCGCGCGGCGACCGCTGCTGCGGCGGCGCGACCGGACCGCGCGCCGGGCCGGGTCGGCCGGGCCGGGCGTTCACGGCAGGGGCGCCGCGCGGAGGCGCGGGACGGGGTGCGGCGGGCCGTGGCCCGGGACCGGGAACAGGGCGGGGGGTCGACGCGGGACGGCCGGCGGCCGGTGCTGTGCGGGGACCCGGGACACTCTCGTGAATCTGAGGCTCCTCGGAGGAGAGAGGCATGTGGTGATGTCTATCAAATGCACCTTGCGGGCGCAGCGGCGGGTAGGTCACAACTCGGGTCAGAATTCGAAACCGAGCTGCTCCCCAGGGTCTGCCATCGCCCCTGCCCGTACCTTCTTCAGGTGCTGCCAGCGCGGCAGCGCATCGAGGTACGCCCACGACAGCCGGTGGTGCGGGGTGGGTCCCAGCTCCTCCAGCGCCGCGCGGTGCACCGGCGAAGGGTATCCGGCGTTGTCCTCGAAGCGGAACGGGGCATGGCCGACGCCGAGTTCCGTCATCATGGCGTCCCGGTGCACCTTGGCGATCACAGACGCCGCCGCGACAGCGACGCACGACTGGTCGCCCTTGATGACCGTTCGGACCCGCCACGGACCGCCCAGGTAGTCGTGCTTGCCGTCGAGGATGATCGCGTCCGGCACCACCGGCAGCACCTCGAGGGCACGTACGGCGGCGAGCCGCAGCGCGGCCGTCATTCCGAGCTCGTCGATCTCCTCAGGCGAAGCGTGGCCTAGGGCGTACGCGGTCACCCAGCCGGTCAGCACCGCCGCCAGCTCGTTGCGGCGCTTCTCGGTGAGCAGTTTGGAGTCGGTGAGCCCGTCCGGCGGCCTGCGCAGCCCGGTGACGGCGGCGCACACGGTGACGGGCCCGGCCCAGGCACCTCGTCCCACCTCGTCGATGCCGACAACGACCTTGGCTCCGAGGGTGGCGCGCAGGGAGCGCTCGACGCTGTGGGTGGGTGGTTGGTAGGGCATGGCAAGGCCAAGCCTACGCTCCGCCTTTCACGCCACTTGCGCCGGTGCCTGGTGTTCGGCGAGCACGCCCGTACGGTGCCGCTGCACCAGCCAGTAGTAGGAGAAGCCGCCGAGCGCGACCACCCCGACGAAAAGCACGGCGCCCCAGCGCAGGTACCAGTGCTGCGGGCCGGAGGCTTTGTAGACGGCGGCGCGCGGCCACATCAGGTTGATCGTCATGGCGGTGCCCCACAGCACCGCGAGGAGGTTCACCGGCAGGCCGAGGCGGCCGAGCGAGAAGCGGCCCTTCCCCGCTCCGTGCCAGGTACCGCGCAGGCGCTGGACCAGCATCGGAAGGGTGACCAGCAGATACGCGAGGTAGATCATGATGATGGCGATACTGGTGACCACCGAGAAGATCTGCGGCTGGTTGATGTTGACGATCAGGATGGCGATCGCGAGGACGCCGATCAGTACGGCCGGCAGGATCGGCGTCTGGGTGCGCGGGTTGACCCGGGCCATCACCGGGCCGCCCGGCAAGTTGTTGTCGCGCGCCATGGCGAAGGCCAGCCGGATGCCCGCCGTGTGCACCGCGAGCGCGCACACCGTGACCGCGATGACGACGCACCAGAGCACCGCCTGCCCGATGTCATGGCCGAGGGTCGACAGCACCACGTACTGCAGGCCGTCCACCGACAGCTGCGGTGCGCTGAGGTCGGGTGCGGCCATCAGCGCGAACAGCAGGATCAGCCCTCCGATGAGGAAGGAGGCGATGAGCGCGCGCAGGATCGCGCGCGGGGCGTTGCGGACCGGGTTCAGGGACTCCTCGCCGAGCGAGGAGGCGGTGTCGAATCCGTACATGACGTACGCGGAGGCCAGCGAGGCGGTCAGGAAGGCGCCGAAGTAGCCGAGGTTCTGGCCGGCGCCACGGCCCTGGGTGTCCAGGACGGCGCTCGGGCCGCGGTGGAAGTGCGCGGCGAACAGGATGATCAGGACGACGGCGGCGACCAGCTCGATGAAGACACCCGCGGAGTTGATCCGGGCCATCAGCTTCACGCCGA
Source organism: Streptomyces sp. NPDC059373 (assembly GCF_042751495.1). NCBI lineage: Bacteria > Bacillati > Actinomycetota > Actinomycetes > Kitasatosporales > Streptomycetaceae > Streptomyces > Streptomyces sp. NPDC059373. The sequence continues at coordinate 51,541 of NZ_JBHYXC010000021.1, forward strand.
AGGCGTTGACCAGGGTGGTGAAGACGATGAGCGCCGAGCCCAGCAGTACGGCGTTCGCGGCGGCGTCGGTCGTGCCGCTGCCGTCTCCGACGAACTGGAAGGTCGACGAGATCTGGGGCAGCGTCAACTGATAGGCGAGCGCGACCGCGGAGAGTGAGACGACCGTCGCACAGGTCATCATCCAGCCCGCCAGCCAGCCGACGTGCGGGCCGCCGAGCCGCTTGGACCAGTTGTAGATCGAGCCCGCGACCGGGTAGCGGGCGGCCAGTTCACAGAAGCACAGGGCGACCATCAGCTGGCCGGTGAAGACCATGGGCCAGGACCACCAGTAGGCGGGTCCGCCGTTACTGATGCCGAAATAGAAGAGCTGGAAGGTGCCGGTGAGGATGGAGATGTAGCTGATGCCGGCGGCGAAGGTGTGGAAGTTGCCCAGGGTGCGTTTGAGTTCTGGCTTGTAGCCGAGCTCGGCCAAGGCGTCGTCGTCGGTGAGTTCGGGCGTGGCGGTGTTGTGGCCGGAGGCGGGGCCGGAGGCAGTCACAGGGTCTCCCGGGGCTTGCGTCAGTCGAACCAGCGCTGCGGCACCGCGGCGGCGTTGCGCCAGATGTGCTTGGACTCCTGGTACTCGGCGAGGCCCGTGGGCCCCAGTTCACGGCCGAAGCCCGACTGCTTCATGCCGCCCCACTCCGCCTGGGGCACGTACGGGTGGAAGTCGTTGATCCAGACCGTGCCGGCCCGCAACCCGGCGGCGACCCGCGCGGCCCTTGCCTCGTCCGTGGTCCAGACGGCGCCCGTGAGTCCGTAGACGGTCCCGTTGGCGAGCACGAGCGCCTCCTCCTCGGTCGTGAAGCGCTCGACGGTAAGAACCGGGCCGAAGGACTCGTCGCGGATCACCGTCATCCCGGCATGGCACGAGTCCAGGACGGTCGGCAGGTAGTAGAAGCCGTCCTTCAGTGCGGGATCGTCGGGACGGGCCCCGCCGCAGCGCAGTACGGCGCCTTCGGCGATCCCGGCGGCGACGTAGGCCTCGACCTTGTCGCGGTGGGCGGCCGAGATCAGCGGCCCGGTGCGGGCCTGCTCGTCGAAGGGACCGCCGAGCCGGATCCGCCGGGCGCCCGCGACCACCGCGTCCACGAAGCGGTCGGCGATCTCCTCCTGTACGAGCAGCCGGGCGCCGGCCGAGCAGACCTGGCCGGAGTGCAGGAAGACCGCCATGAGGGCGTAGTCGACGGCGGTGTCGAAGTCGGCGTCGGCGAAGACGATGTCGGGGTTCTTGCCGCCCAGCTCCAGGGCGACCTTCTTCACGGTCGGTGCGGCCGCCGCCATGATCCGCCGGCCGGTGACCAGGCCGCCGGTGAAGGAGACCATGTCGACGCGCTCGTCCTCGGACAGCGGGGCCCCGGCCGTCGGTCCGGCGCCGAGCACGAGGTTTGCGACGCCGTCGGGGAGGCCGGCCTCCTGGAGCAGCCGCATGAGGTGGATGGCGGTGTGCGGGGTGAGCTCGCTGGGCTTGAGGACGAAGGTGTTGCCCGCACCGACGGCCGGGGCGACCTTCCAGGCGGTCTGCAGCAGCGGGTAGTTCCACGGGGTGATCAGGGCGCAGACCCCGACCGGTTCGTGGACGACCCGGCTGTCCACCCCCGGGTTGCCGGTGTCCACCACCCGGCCGGTGCTTCCTGCGGCGACCAGGTTGCCGAAGTAACGGAAGCAGTTGGCGATGTCGTCCATGTCGTACTCGGACTCCACCAGACGCTTGCCCGTATCGAGTGATTCGGCCCGGGCCAGTGCCGCCTTGTCCCGCTCGATGAGGCCGGCCACGCGCAGCAGCAGCCCGCTCCTTTCGGCCGCCGGGGTGTGCGGCCAGGGTCCGTGATCGAAGGCGTCGCGCGCGGCCGCGATCGCGGCGGAGGCGTCCTTGGCCCCGGCCTCGTCGACGGTGGCGACGAGGGTGCCGTCCGCGGGACACCGGATCTCGCGCGAGCCCCCGTCGACGGCGGCCGTCCAGCGGCCTCCGATGAACAGCTCTGGCATGGTCTCCTCCGGAGGGGTACGGGTACCGCCGGCGCATGCCCGCACCGCCCGCGGGCATGCGCGAACCGCCCTGCTCGTGACCTTAAGCACAGAGCGCGGGCCGCGCCCGCCGAGCGTTCAGGGCCGCAGCAGCGGCACCATCACCTGGTCGACCGTCTCGATCAGGTCCGCCTCGTCGATCTCCCGGCCGCCGAGCTTGGCCCGGTACATCATCAGGGCGGGGACCACCTCGGCGACGATGTCGCCGGTGGCGTCCGCGCGCACCTCGCCTCGCTCGATCCCGCGTCGTACGACGGCCTTGATGAGCTGCTGCGCCGGCTCGACCACGCGCCGCAGGATCATTTCGTGGAAGAGATGAGCCGCGTCGGTGTCGCATTCGTCGAGCACCGAGCGCAGCGCGAGACCGCCGGGCGAGTACATGGCGTCGCGCATCCGCACGGCGAGGCTGAGCAGATCCTCGCGCAGGCTGCCCAGGTCGGGCACGTCGCCCACCTCGGGGATCGACAGGTTCAGCGCGTCCGCGACCAGTGTCTGCTTCGAGGGCCAGCGGCGGTAGACGGCGGCCTTGCCGGTCTGGGCGCCGGCGGCGACCCCCTCCATGGTCAGTCCGGCCCAGCCGACAGTGCCGAGCTGCTCCAATGCGGCATCGAGGATCGCCCGTTCGAGCACCGACCCGCGACGGCGCAGCACTGCCGGCTTCGCGGGTCCGTCGGCTTCCTGCCGCATGACCATGGCACCTCCAAAAACCAATTCTAGTGAACGCTTGCGTTCACTACACTTACCCCCATAGTCTCGTACAGAGTGAACGCCACCGTTCACTAAGTCACTGTTGTTGGGGGACTCTCGTGACGACTTCGCAATTGAGTACCACTCCACGAAAGCCAGGTGCCGCGCGGCGGGACGGACGTCCGGGGATCGCCCTCGCTGTCATCGCCGCTTGTCAGCTGATGGTCGTGCTGGACGCCACCATCGTCAACATCGCTCTTCCGCATATCCAGAGAGCGCTGTCGTTCTCGACCACCGACCTGTCCTGGGTGCTCAACGCGTACACACTGACCTTCGGCGGCCTGCTGCTGCTCGGTGGACGGGCCGGGGACATCCTGGGCCGGCGCAGGGTGTTCATCTTCGGCATCCTGCTGTTCTCGCTCGCCTCCCTCCTCGGAGGCTTCGCCCAGGAGCCGTGGCAGCTGCTCGCCGCCCGCTCCCTGCAAGGAGTCGGCGGGGCGATCTGCTCGCCCACCTCCCTCGCTCTGATCACCAGCACCTTCCCCGAAGGCCCGGAGCGCAACCGGGCCTTCGGTGTCTTCGCGGCCGTCTCGGCCGGTGGCGGCGCGGTCGGCCTGCTGGCAGGCGGCATGCTCACCGAGTGGCTCAGCTGGCGCTGGGTGTTCTTCGTCAACGTGCCCATCGGTCTGCTCATCGCCTTCCTTTCGCCGATCTTCATCAACGAGTCGCACAAGCATCCCGGCCGCTTCGACATCGCCGGAGCGATCACCTCGACCGGCGGCATGGCCTCGATGGTCTACGGGTTCATCCGCGCCGCCGACAAGGGCTGGCGGGACGGGCTGACTGTCGCGGCGTTCGCCGCCGCCGTGGCCCTGCTGGTCTCGTTCGTCCTGATCGAGCGGCGGGCGCGGGAGCCGATCACCCCGCTGAAGATGTTCGCGGACCGCAACCGCTCGGGGACGTACGTGATCATGCTGAGCCTCGCCGCGGCGATGTTCGGGATGTTCTATTTCATTGTCCTCTTCGTGCAGAACGTGCTCGGCTACAGCGCGATCGCCTCCGGCTTCGCCTTCCTGCCGGTCACCGTCGCCATCATCGTCGGGGCGGGGCTGTCCACCCGCTTCCTGCCGGTGCTCGGGCCCAAGCCGTTCCTGGTCACCGGCGCGATTTTCACCGGCATCGGCATGGCCTGGCAGACCCAGATCGATCCGGGCAGCAACTACGTGAGCGGGGTCCTCGGGCCGATGCTCCTCTTCGGCTTCGGCATGGGGCTGAACTTCGTCACGGTCACCCTTACCGCCGTCTCCGGGGTCGCACCGCACGAGGCGGGCGCCGCTTCCGGGCTGCTCAACGCGACCCAGCAGGTAGGTGGTTCGCTGGGGCTCTCGATCCTGGTGACGGTCTTCGGTACGGCCAGCCGTAGCGAGGCCACCAAGCAACTGCCCGACTTCCTCGCCCACGCCACGCCCGCGCAGAAGGCCGCGTTCGAAAAGACGCAGACGCTCCCCGCGCCATGGGGCCACGAGGTGCTGGCCCACGGCATCTCGACCGCGTTCATAGCGGCCGTCGCGCTGGTCGCGCTCGCCCTGTTCACGGCGGTCTTCGTGATCCGGGTACGCAAGAGCGACCTGGAGGCGCTGAGCGGCACCGCCGGGGCTGCGGCGGGCTGAGGGCCGGGGATACGGGAAGGACGGGGAGGGGACGGCGCCGCCGCACGGCCCGGCGGAGGTCAGGGCGGCGGCGCCAGGCGTCTCATCTCACGCGTGACAGGTCATTCGCGGAAGGTGACGAGGCCGGCCTCCTGGCACGGATCCCCCGCCGCGAGCGGCCGGTCGGCCAGGATCGTACGGGCCCGGGCCTCGCCGAGACTGGTGGCGTACCAGGCCTCGCCGTCGTGGAGCCGGCTCTCGATCACTCCCAGGGCGCAGGAGCGCTGGGGTTCGGGCAGCCGGTCGAGAGCGGGCACGGCGTCGGCGGACAGGCCGCGCAGATAGTCCAGGTCGAGCTTCCCGGTGTTCTCGTAGCGGGTGACCTGCTGGTCTGCGATCAGCCCGTCGGGCGAGGCGAGGCCGAAGGCCAGAATACCGACGGCCGCACTGGCCACGACCGCGCGGGGCAGCCAGCCGTTGCCCAGGATCCCGGCCGCCATGATCAGCACGATGACGAGGCCGAGCCACAGCTCCATCCCCGCCACCGAGATGCGCAGCCGGGTCAGCCCGTAGGCGTTGACGTACAGCTCCATGCGGCGCAGCGCCGAGGCGACCACGACCAGCGTGAGCAGGCAGATCGCGCCGAGCACGGATCGTACGAGCAGCCGGTCACGATCGGTGCCGCGCGGGGCCCAGCGCAGGGCGAGGGCGATCACCAGGACGGTGAGGAGAGTGACGGTGAGCAGCTGCCAGAAGCCCTGCCGGGCGTACTGCGCGTAGGTCTGGCCGGTCTCGGCGAGCACCTTGTCGTAGCCCCCGAACAGCACGGTGAGCTGGACGGCGTTGAAGAGGGCGAAGAGCGCGGCGAGGACGACGAGCGGCAGCGTCCACTCCAGGCGGCTGCGAGCGCGGCCCGGCTTGACCTCGATCCGGTCCCAGCGGCGGGGTGAGGCCGCGGTGCGGGCGACCGCCAGGGCACCTATCAGGCCGAGGACGAAGAACAGGAAGTGCAACGGGCTGTCGCCGACCGACACGTCCGGAGTGAGATTCCCCAGAAGGTCGGCGAAGGCGGCGTCGGCCCCCGCGAAGAGCGCGCCGAAGACCACCAGAAGGACCACCGCCACCGCGGCGGCCCTGACCACCGGCCACCAGCGGTCGCGGCTGCCCCCGGTACGCTCCCGCAGCCCCTGCAGACCCCAGGCGAGACCGGAGACGACCTCGCCCCACACGCCGACGCTGCCGAACAGCACACCGGGCCAGGTGCGGCCGCCGTGCAGGGCCAGCGAGCCGAGCGCGAGAGCGGCGACGACGGCGAGGGAGGCGGGCCAGCCCGCGTCCCTCAGGGCGGGCAGGGCAAGCAGCGCAAGGCCCGCGGCAGCCCACAGCATGGTCCACGGGCGGGGCATGCGCCCGGCGGCGCGGGCCGCCAGCGCGGCGGCGACGGCGGCCGGTACGGCTACGAGCAGCAGGTTCAGCCCCACTCCCCCGTCGAGCAGCAGGGCGGCCAGGATCCCGGTAGCCAGCACCGCCCACAGCGCCCCCGACCGGATCGCGGCCGGAGCCTTGGCCCGGCTGGCGATGACCCACTGCGGCGGCGGTGGCGGCGGCGCTCCTGGCCACGCCGGGCGGGGCTGCTGCGGCCCTCCATAGGCGGGCCGGTGCGGCGGCCTCTGTGGCACGGCATCGGACGGTGTGTCAGACATGGAGCCCCCTCCCCGCCGGCCCCGGCCCCGGCACATGGGCACGGGCAGAACCGACGACTGTCGGCGCGCACCGGTCAAGATCAACCGACGGCGTGGCCGACACGCTACGCCCGGCTCGGCGCAAGCCGCCCCCAGGTGCATGACCGGCGCAGACCTGTGACGTGCTCGTGACACAGGACAGGTTTTGGCGCCGCCTCGGTCGCCGAGGTCGTTCAGCTCGTCCGGGTGTAGCCACGGTCGGCTCAGACGCCGGGCACCCACTCCGGCAGGGCTTCGCTCCGCTCCAGCCACCCGTTGGGCGGCGCACCATCGGGGTGGGCGGCCACGATGCCCCCGACTATGGCGCAGGTGGTGTCCACATCACCGCCGGCACGGGCCGTGGTCCAGAACGCCTTCTGGTACTCGCCCAGATGGCGGGCCGCCACCCACAGTGCGAAGGGCACCGTGTCATGCGCGCTGGTCCGCCGACCGCAGCCGAGCACCGCGGCGACGGTCGCCACGTCCGCGTAGTCGAGCATGTCGCGGGCGCGCCGCAGCCCCGCCTGCACGGCGCTGCGCGGTACGAGGCCGATGACCCCGTCAAGCAGTGCCGCGGGGTCCTTGGGGCCGTCCGCGTCGGCCACCAGCGCGGCCGCCGCCGCGACGGCCACGGCCCCGACCACGCCTTCGCGGTGCTGGTGCGTGGTGTAGGCCGACAGCTCGGCCTGCTCCGCCGCCATCTCGGGCTCACCTGCGTACCAGGCGCCGAGCGGCGCGACCCGCATGGCCGCGCCATTTCCCCAGGAGCCCTGTCCGTTGAACATCTCCGCGGCCAGCGTGCGCCAGTCCGCGCCCTCCTGGCGGATCAGCCGCAGCATCCGGTTCACCGCCGGTCCGTACCCGCGGTCGAAGTCGTGGCGCTGCGCGAAGGACGCAGCGAGCGCGTCCTGGTCGATCGCACCATGGCTGCCCAGGACCGCCACCACGGAGCACGCCATCTCGGTGTCGTCGGTCCACTGCCAGACGCCCGGCGGCAGCGTGCCGCTCTGCAGAGCCGGGTAGTTGGCGGGTACGAAGAACTGCGAACCGAGGGCATCGCCCAGGGCCAGTCCGCGCAGGCTTGCGAGCGCGCGCAAGAGGCGGTCGGTATGTCGGGAGTCAGGGGTCATCGCGCCGGAAACTCTGACATCACGTGTCATCAGGGTCAATCACCCTGTGCTCAAACTCACCCGCGGACTCACCCGTGATACCGCGACAGATCGGAGTCCGCCGTACGCCACCGGTCGAAGGGCCGGTCGAGCCGGTACTTGCCGTCGGGTCCGAGCAGCAGCATGCGGGTCTCGCCGTTGTCCGGGTTGGACAGGCACTCGAACTCGTCGACCGTCCAGTGAAACCAGCGCATGCAGAACAGCCGCATGGTCAGCCCGTGGGTCACCATCAGCACATTCGGCGGGAAGTCGGCGTTGTCGAAGGCCCGGTACAGCGTCTCCAGGAAGGCCCCGACCCGGTCGTAGACATCCGCTCCCGACTCGCCCTGCGCGAAACGGTAGAAGAAGTGTCCGTACGCGTCCCGGGCCTTGCGCTGCCGCTGCACGTCCTCCGCGTCCTGGTAGTTCCCCCAGTCCTGCTCGCGCAGACGCGGCTCCTCCTTGGCCCGGGTGAGACGCGGATCCAGCCCCAGCAGGTGGAAGGTCTCATGGGTCCGCCGGTAGGGCGAGACGAACGCCTGCACCCGCTCGCCGCCGAACAGCTCCCTCAGCCGGACGCCCGCCTCGCGCGCCTGCCGCTCGCCGGCTGCGGTGAGCAGCAGGGCGTGATCCGGGACCCGTTCATAGATCGTGTCGTCGGCGTTGCCCTGGGACTCTCCGTGCCGGATGAGCACAATGCGGCGGGGTCGTGCCATGACTTCACTCTAGGTGGCCGCTCTGGGGCAAGCGCGTCGGCACCCCCTTCACTGCTTGCGCGCGCCACGGGGGCGTGCGACAAACCCTTCGGACAGCTCCCGAAGTCGGCGGCGGGCGACGGGATCGTACGCCTGACGGTCGGCCCGGGACTCCCGGGTGCCGTCGAAGTAACGGCCGCTGCCCAGGCCGGGCGCGTCGACCAGACGGAGGGTGGCCTCACCGCCCTCTTCGACGGTGCTCCAGGGTGTGACGCCGCCTTCCCGGACCATGGTGGTGTCCATATAGGTCGCCGGGTGCAGCGCGTTGACGGTCACCTCTGTGCCGCTCAGCTCCTCCGCCAGGTCAAGGGTGAACATGATCTGCGCCAGCTTGCTCTGCGCGTACGCCCGCATGCCGCTGTAGCCGCGCTCCAGCATGGGATCGGCGAAGTCGATGGCCTGCTGGCCGACGGACGCCACATTGACGACGCGGGCCGGGGCTGAGGCGGTCAGCAGCGGGAGAAGGCGACGCGTCAGGCGGTAACCGGCGAGATAGTTGACCGCGAGGCGCAGCTCGATGCCGTCGGTGCTGAGCTCGCGGCGGCCACCGGGTGAGGTGGCGCCGACGCCCGCGTTGTTGACCAGGACGTCCAGCCGCGGCGAGCGGGCCATCACCTCGTCGGCGAGCCGGTCCACCTCCCGCAGGTCCGCCAGGTCGGCGAGCAGTACCTCCGCGCGGTCCTCGCCGGTCACCCGGCGGATCTCCTCGCGCACCCGCGCGGCCCGCTCGGCGCTGCGCCCGTGGAGCAGCACCCGCGCACCGTCCGTGGCGAGCCGCACGGCCAGCCACCGGCCGAGGCCGTCGGTCGAGCCGGTGACCAGCACGGTCCGTCCGTCGTGCGCCATCACAGCGCCGACGGCCGCAGCCGCGAGCCGCCGTCCACGGAGAGCACGACGCCTGTCGTGAAGCCGGCGCCGATCAGATAGGCGATGGCGTCGGCTATGTCCTCCACATGCCCGACCCGTCCGGCGGGAGCCGACTTGGCGTAGGCGTCGAAGGTCTGCTGCCGCGCCTCGGCGTCCAGCCAGTCCCACCAGGGCGTGTCGATGATCCCCGGCGAGACCGCGTTGACCCGCGCGGGGGCGAGCTCCACGGCCAGCACCGGCACCATCGCCTCGACGGCCGCGTTGACCGCGGCGAGGCCTGCCGTGCCCGGGATGGCGGCGCCGGCCGAACCCGCCGTGACAAAGGTCAGCGATCCGTCGGGCCGGAGCACCTCGAGGGCGGCCTGGGCGGCGATCGTCTGCGCGACGAACTTGCCCTCGGCGGCCTCACGGAGCGCCTCGGCCGGTATCGACCGGAAGGGCCCGGCCGCCGTCGCCCCGGTGGCCGCCAGGACGACGTGATCCACCCGGCCCAGACCGGCGAAGAGGGCACGCATCGCCTCCTCGTCCCGGGCGTCCACGGCGGCCCCCGACGCACCCTCGCCCAGCTTGTCCAGCGCTGCCCGCAGTCGGCCGGCGTCTCGTCCGGTGACGACGACCTCGCGTCCTTCCTTCAGCTGCCGCTCGGCCACGGCGAGCCCGATGCCCGAGGTGCCGCCGACGACCACGATCCGCTCACTCATTGCCTGCCCCACTCTCATTACAAGACACGGTGACTCGTTAAATATAATCGAGGCACCGTGTCTTGTAAAGCCTGTAAGGTGATCCCATGACAGAAGCTGCGGCCCCCCGCGGCAGGCCCCGGAGCGAGACGGCGCGGCGCGCCGTGCTCGACGCGGCGCTCGAGCTGTGCCAGCGCGACGGTTTCCAGGCCCTGACCGTCAAAGCCATCGCCGAGACCGCCGGGGTCGGTCGGCAGACCGTCTACCGCTGGTGGCCCACCAAGGAGGCCGTCCTGCTGGACGCCCTACGCGACGTCGGCCTGCGCGAAGCCGTCCGGCTCACCCCCGACACCGGCGACACGTGGCGCGATGTCCGGAGCCTCCTCGAAGCCACCTTCGCCATCACCCACCAGCTCACCGGCAAGGCCCTCGTCGGCCTGATGGCCGAGGCCCAGCACGACCCCGCACTCTCGGCCCGCCTCCAGGGCACCGTCATCGGCCCCCGCAGACACGCCTTGCGCGAGATCCTCGCCCGGGGCGTGGAGCGCGGCGACCTCAGCGACGCCGAGTTCCCGCTCGACCTCGCCGTCGACTTCGCCTTCGGCACCATGTGGTACCGGCTGCTCAGCCATCACGCCCCCGTCGACGACGGCCTGGCGCGGCAGATCACCGCCGCGCTGCGCAAGCTGCTCAACCCTGCCCGCTGACCTGCCCGGTCAGCCCCGCCTTGTCAGCCCTGCCCACTCAGACCCACCCACTCAGCCCCGCTCGCCGGCCTGCGCCACTCCGTACGTACGATCCCGGAGCGGCGCGGCGGCCAGGAAGTCGTCGAAACCACGCCGTCCGACCGAGCCGCCCCCGCGCACCAGCAGCCCGCCGGCCCGTAGTGCCCTCATCGCCTTGCCGGGCAGTGGAAGTGGCAGCACGGGACGGCGACGGCCCGAGGCCCGCAGCACCGCCCGCACCAAGTCCGCTCCGCTCCACACCTTCGGGCCGCCGAAGTCCGGGGCCCGCCCGGCCGGCTCGCCCAGCGCCAGTTCCGCCAGCCGGTCAGCGACCTCCCCGACTTCGACCGGCTGGACGAGCACCCCAGAGGGGACCGGCACGACGGGCAGCCGGGCAAGCTGCTGGGCCCCCGCCAGCACCAGGTCGTGGAACTGCGTGGCCCGCAGCACCGTGTACGGCAGGCCGGAGGTCTCGAGCAGCCGTTCCGCCGCGAGCTTCGCCCTGTAGTAGCCGACCGGCACCAGGTCGATCCCCACGATCGACACGTGGACCACATGGGGCGAACCGGCCGCCCTGGCCGCCTCGACCAGATGGCGGGTGGCCGACTCATCGGTCTTTCCTGCGCCCTTGGTGTCGCTGGCGCAGTTCACGACCACACCGACCCCGTCGAGCGCCTCGGCAAGACCGGCCCCCGTCGCCAGGTCACCGACCGCCCAGCCGGCCTTGTCGGGAGTGTTCGCCGCCCGCTGCGGCCGGCGGCTCAGCACCCGCACCGGCCGCCCCGTATCGAGCAGCCTTCGCACCACCGCGGCCCCCAGCACACCGCTGCCGCCGGTCACCAGAATCGTCTCGTTGGCCATGGTCATGACGGTCCCATCCCTTCCCGGCGATCGCCGATCGCCGATCGCCGATCTCTCAGGGATGACCGAACAGCCGCCGCGGATGTGACACTCCGATACCCCGGCTCCCCCGGGCCACGCCGGGAAGGCGCGTCACACCGTCCAGGCCTGCACGACGTCCACCACGTCGCCCGCCACGGCCAGCACGTCCGCCTCCAGATCGGCCCGTTCAGACAGCCGCGCCACCGGTCCTTCCCGGTACTTGGCGCGCTCGGTGGCCGTGTCCCACATCGACAGCACGAGAAAGTCGCAGTCGGGCCCCTGCGCGAAGACCCCGCGCAGCATTCCCGGCGACCCCGCCATCGCCGGATTCCACACCTTCTCCTGCATCAGGGTGAAGTGCTCGGTCCGGTCCGGCCGTACCTTGCAGTGCATCAGCCGCAGTACGTCCGTGTCGGCGAAGCGCGCCCGGAAGCCGACCTTCACATCCAGCCGGTGCTCGAAGAGCTTCACGCCCAGGCTCTCGTACGTACCTACCTGCGCAGCGGCGAGCCGGTCGTGCGAGCCCGCCATGAAGGCGTCGTGGTACGCCCGCGTGTCCCAGATGGAGAACAGATGGGCCACTCCGGGCTGCCCCCGGCTCCACCCGCCGCCCTGTCCCCGGAACCCCGGCTCACCCAGCAGCCCCGCCCACTTCCGCTGCCCTCGTTCGAACCCCGCCCGGTCGATGACGCCGCAGCGAATCCACTTCACCAGCACCGCGCCATCCTATGGCCCACCAGCGATGCTTCCCTCCCGGAGGACCCGTCAACTCCCCCTACGGGTAAAGGAATACGATCCACCCCATGGACGCCCTGTATCCACGCCTGCTCGTCGACGACTTCGAGTCCGCAGCCCGCTTCTGGACGGCCGCTCTGCGCGACCTCCTCTCCATCGAGCCGGTCAAGGTCCTGCCCGAGGCCGGATACGCCAACTGGGATCTGAACGGCGAGGCCGTCCTCGTCCTCTACACCCGCCGGAACATCGCGATGACCATCGGCACCGACGTCCTCCCCGCCCGAGCCGCCGCGCAGGACGGTGCCATGCTCGTGCTCCGCGTGCCCGACGTCGACGCCGCCGCCCGCCTGCTTGCCACACACGGCGCCGACGTCCTCGCCGAGCCCCAGGACCGCCCCGACTGGGGCCCGGGCCTGCGCACCGCACACCTGCGCACACCGGACGGCACCCTCGTCGAGCTGCAGTCGTACTGACAAATTCGCACGGGCAAAATCGCAAGGGCAAAGTCGTACGGAAACCGAAAGGGGCGCCGACCACAGGCCGGCGCCCCTTCAGCTCATCTCAGCGGTCAGCTGCAACCGCTGGTGGAGCCGCAGCCCTCGCACAGGTAGCAGCTGCCTGCACGGCGCATCTTGGTGCCGCAGGAGAAGCACAGCGGTGCGTCGGCGTTGAGGCCGAGCTGGATCTCCATCAGCTCCGTGGAGTTGTGCGCGGCCTTCGGCGCGGGCACCGCGGCCACCGGCTTGGGTGCGGCGGGGGCCGGCTTGGGGGCCTCGGCCTGGCGGGGGGCGGACTGGGCGAGCCCCTCGACGTCGACGTCCTCGGCGGAGGGCTCGTACGAACCCGTGTCGAGGTGGCGCTGACGCTCGCCGGCGGAGTGGATGCCGAGGGCGGAGCGGGTCTCGAAGGGCAGGAAGTCCAGCGCCAGGCGGCGGAAGATGTAGTCGACGATCGACTGGGCCATCCGCACGTCCGGGTCGTCGGTCAGGCCGGCCGGCTCGAAGCGCATGTTGGTGAACTTCGAGACGTACGTCTCCAGCGGGACGCCGTACTGCAGACCGACCGAGACGGCGATGGAGAAGGCGTCCATCATGCCCGCGAGGGTCGAGCCCTGCTTGGACATCTTGAGGAAGACCTCGCCGAGACCGTCGTCCGGGTAGGAGTTGGCGGTCATGTAGCCCTCGGCGCCGCCCACCGTGAAGGAGGTGGTGAGGCCCGGACGGCCCTTGGGGAGGCGCTTGCGGACCGGGCGGTACTCGACGACCTTCTCGACCGCGGCCGCCACGGGGGCGGGCTCCTCGGCCTTGGCCGGCTCCTTCTTCTTGGCGGAGAGCGGCTGGCCGACCTTGCAGTTGTCGCGGTAGATCGCGAGCGCCTTCAGGCCGAGCTTCCAGCCCTCGTGGTAGACCTCCTCGACCTCCTCGACGGTGGCCGACTCCGGCAGGTTCACGGTCTTGGAGATCGCGCCGGACAGGAACGGCTGGGCCGCGGCCATCATGCGCACGTGGCCCATGGCGGAGATCGCGCGCTCGCCCATGGCGCAGTCGAAGACCTCGTAGTGCTCGGGCTTGAGGCCCGGGGCGTCAATGACATTGCCGTGCTCGGCGATGTGGGCGACGATCGCCTCGACCTGCTCCTGCTGGTAGCCGAGGCGGGTCAGGGCCTGCGGGACCGTGCCGTTGACGATCTGCATGGAGCCGCCGCCGACGAGCTTCTTGAACTTGACCAGGGCCAGGTCCGGCTCGACGCCCGTGGTGTCGCAGTCCATCATCAGGCCGATGGTGCCGGTGGGCGCGAGAACGGACGCCTGGGCGTTACGGAAACCGTTCTTCTCGCCGAGGCGCAGCACGTCCTGCCAGGCCTCCGTGGCGGCGGCCCACACCGGGGTGTCGAGGTCGTCCATGCGCTTGGCGGTGCCATTGGCGTCCGAGTGCTGCTTCATGACGCGCTTGTGGGCGTCGGCGTTGCGGGCGTACCCGTCGTACGCGCCGACGACGGCGGCGAGCTCGGCGGAGCGCTTGTACGAGGTGCCGGTCATCAGGGAGGTGATGGCACCGGCGAGGGAGCGGCCGCCGTCGGAGTCGTAGGCGTGGCCGGTGGCCATCAGCAGGGCGCCGAGGTTGGCGTAGCCGATGCCGAGCTGACGGAAGGCGCGGGTGGTCTCGCCGATTTTCTCGGTGGGGAAGTCGGCGAAGCAGATGGAGATGTCCATCGCGGTGATGACCAGCTCGACGACCTTGGCGAAGCGCACGGCGTCGAAGCGCTGGTTGCCGTGGCCGTCGTCGTCGAGAAACTTCATGAGGTTGAGCGAGGCGAGGTTGCAGGACGAGTTGTCCAGGTGCATGTACTCGCTGCAGGGGTTGGACGCGGTGATGCGGCCGGTCTCCGGCGAGGTGTGCCAGTGGTTGATCGTGTCGTCGTACTGAATGCCCGGGTCGGCGCAGGCCCAGGCGGCCTCGGCCAGCCTGCGGAACAGGCCCCTGGCGTCGACCTCCTCGATGACCTCGCCGGTCATGCGGGCGCGCAGGCCGAACTTCGAGCCCTTTTCGTACGCCTTCATGAACTCGTCGTTGACACGGACCGAGTTGTTGGCGTTCTGGTACTGGACGGACGTGATGTCGTCGCCGCCCAGGTCCATGTCGAAGCCCGCGTCGCGCAGGGCGCGGATCTTCTCCTCCTCCTTCACCTTGGTCTCGATGAAGGCCTCGACGTCCGGGTGGTCGACGTCCAGGACGACCATCTTGGCGGCCCGGCGGGTGGCGCCGCCCGACTTGATCGTTCCTGCGGAGGCGTCGGCGCCGCGCATGAAGGAGACCGGTCCCGAGGCGTTGCCGCCGGAGGAGAGCAGCTCCTTGGAGGAGCGGATACGGGAGAGGTTCAGGCCGGCGCCGGAGCCGCCCTTGAAGATCATCCCCTCTTCCTTGTACCAGTCGAGGATCGAGTCCATGGAGTCGTCGACGGAGAGGATGAAGCAGGCGGAGACCTGCTGGGGCTGGGCGGTGCCGACGTTGAACCAGACCGGCGAGTTGAAGCTGAAGACCTGGTGGAGGAGGGCGTAGGCCAGCTCGTGGTCGAAGATCTCGGCGTCGGCGGGGGACGCGAAGTACCCGTTGTCCTCTCCGGCCTTGCGGTAGGTCTTGACCACGCGGTCAATGAGCTGCCGGAGGCTGCTCTCGCGCTGCGGGGAGCCGACGGCGCCGCGGAAGTACTTGCTGGTGACGATGTTGACCGCGTTCACCGACCAGAAGTCGGGGAACTCGACGCCACGCTGCTCGAAGTTGATCGAGCCGTCGCGCCAGTTGGTCATGACGACGTCACGCCGCTCCCAGACCACCTCGTCGTAGGGGTGCGTCCCCGGGGTGGTGTGGATGCGCTCGATGCGCAGGCCCTTGTTCGCCGCAGCCGCCTTGCCGGCCTTGGCGCGGGAACCTCGTGCCGGGCCGCTCGTCGTCTCTGTCATGTGCCGCCTCCCAATACAGGCAAAACGCCTTGAACCGCCGCGGTCTTCCCCGCTGCACGGTGTTGTCTGCCGCCGGAGCACCCCCAGGCGCCCCGGCAAATCTCTGGTTGTCCGCCGCCGGTCAGTCGGCGGCGTGGGCGGGAGCGGGGACGTCGATGTCCTCGTCGGGCCCTGGGGTGTCGTCCGTTGGCCGCTGCTCGCGGCGCAGCTCCACGACGGCCGCCTCGAAGTCGTCCAGCGAGTCGAAGGCGCGGTAGACCGAGGCGAAGCGCAGGTACGCGACCAGGTCGAGGTCCTGCAGCGGGCCCAGTATCGCCAGTCCGACGTCGTGGGTGGTCAGCTCGGCACTTCCGGTCGCACGCACCGCCTCCTCGACGCGCTGCCCGAGCTGGGCGAGTGCGTCCTCGGTGACGGGGCGGCCCTGGCAGGCCTTGCGGACTCCGGCGATGACCTTGTTACGGCTGAAGGGTTCGGTGACCCCGCTGCGTTTGATGACCATCAGCGAGGCCGTCTCCACGGTGGTGAAACGGCGGCCGCAGTCGGGACACTGCCGGCGGCGGCGGATCGAGGTGCCGTCATCGGTGGTCCGACTGTCGACGACGCGGCTGTCGGGGTGCCTGCAGAAGGGGCAGTGCATGTGACTCCTTCTCCCTTCTCACCCTCGGTGAGCGCACGGCAACAATGCCCACAGAGCCCTTCCGGGCCCCGCGAAGCTCTCACAAGCATAGGCGATTTCGCGGGCCGATGAGACCCCGAACCACTACTTGTGGGCGAGTGACACCTATGTAACCACTAGATCTGGTGGCTCGATGTCCAATGTCGAGAACCGCGTGTCGCGGCGCGCCGACCGGCGGGAGCCTACGCGAAGGCGCACTCGGCACATGAGGCGGGGCGGGGGCTGACACACTGGGTAGACCTGGCGTCACGGTGCGCTCACAGTGGCCGCTTCGCGGCGGAGCGATGGACATCCCGTGATTAATCGAATCTACTTGCGATCTATACACCCGATACCTTGATCGTGTCAGCCGATCTGCACAAATTCACTCGAACGTGTGTTTGGCGCAACCTTTCGAAAGCAACTACCGTTGTCGTACTAGGGAGAACACTCGAGAGGGGCCGCCGTGACCACCACCGCAAGCAGCGCCACACTGACCGCCCAGGACCGCTCCCAGGACCGGCTACGCCCGATGGACGCGATGACTGACGACACGCCCAAGCCCGCACGCTCGCTTCCCGGCCGACCTCCGGGGATCCGGGCGGACAGCTCCGGACTGACCGACCGACAGCGCCGGGTCATCGAGGTGATCCGGGATTCCGTCCAGCGCCGCGGCTACCCGCCGTCCATGCGCGAGATCGGGCAGGCGGTCGGGCTCTCCAGCACCTCGTCGGTGGCCCACCAACTGATGGCCCTGGAGCGGAAGGGATTCCTTCGCCGGGACCCGCACCGCCCGCGCGCGTACGAAGTGCGCGGATCGGACTCCACGTCGGTGCAGCCCACCGACACCGCCGGCAAGCCCTCGGCGTCGTATGTGCCGCTGGTCGGCCGGATCGCGGCCGGTGGCCCGATCCTGGCCGAGGAATCGGTGGAGGACGTCTTCCCGCTGCCGCGTCAGCTGGTCGGCGACGGCGAGCTCTTCGTGCTCAAGGTCGTCGGTGACTCGATGACCGAGGCGGCCATCGTCGACGGCGACTGGGTCACCGTGCGCCGTCAGCCGGTCGCCGAGAACGGGGACATCGTTGCCGCCATGCTCGACGGCGAAGCCACCGTCAAGCGGTTCAAGCGCGAGGACGGCCATGTGTGGCTGATGCCGCACAACTCCGCCTACCAGCCCATCCCCGGCGACGAGGCGACCATCCTCGGCAAGGTGGTGGCCGTGCTGCGCCGGGTCTGACCACGACCCCGCCCTAGTACCGGGCCCCGAGACCACTGCGCCGGTCTCGGGGCTCCGCTATGTGGCTGGGCGCCGCCGCTCTCGCGGCCGTCGCGGCTCACCGTGGGGCTTTGAATTGATGGTGGCGGCTATTCCTCGTCAGTCGTTGCCGCGTCGGTGGTAGTCGTCGCGGCTGCGTCGATCGCGGCCAGGGACCTCCGTACGACGTTGCGGTCGGTGGTGTACCAGAGGTCGGGCATGGTGCTGCGCAGGAAGCTGCCGTACCGGGCATTGGCGAGGCGGGGGTCGAGGACGGCGACGACGCCGCGGTCGCCGGTGGCGCGGATGAGACGGCCGGCGCCCTGGGCCATCAGGAGGGCGGCGTGGGTGGCGGCGACGGCCATG
Organism: Streptomyces sp. NPDC059373; assembly: GCF_042751495.1. Taxonomy (NCBI): domain Bacteria; kingdom Bacillati; phylum Actinomycetota; class Actinomycetes; order Kitasatosporales; family Streptomycetaceae; genus Streptomyces; species Streptomyces sp. NPDC059373. The sequence continues at coordinate 69,193 of NZ_JBHYXC010000021.1, forward strand.
AAGCCATTGCCGCCGCGCTGCTCGACATCACGCTGACGGGCGCTCATCAGCGGATCGTCGGGGCGGGGGAAGGGGATCCGATCCATGACGACCAACTGGCAGTTCACACCTGGTACGTCCACGCCCTGCCAGAGGGAGAGGGTGCCGAACAGGCACGTACGGGCGTCGTCGGCGAAGCGGCGGATCAGCTCGCCGAGGGTCTCCTCGCCCTGGAGCAGGATGGGGTGGTCGAGCCGGCCGCGCAGCGCCTCGGCGGCGGCCTGTGCGCCCCGCATCGACGAGAACAGGCCGAGGGTGCGGCCGCCGGCGGCCTCGATCAGCTCGGCGAGCTCGTCCAGCATGTCCTCGCGGCCGCTGTCCCGGCCGGGCTGGGAGAGGTGCCTGGCGACGTAGAGGATGCCCTGCTTGCGGTAGTCGAAGGGCGAGCCGACGTCGAGGCCCTTCCACTGCAGAACGTCCTCCGCCCCCTCCTCCGTGCTCGGCGTGCCCTCCGGGGGAAGGCCGAGGGAGGCTGCGACGCCGTTGAAGTCGCCGCCGATCCGGAGGGTGGCGGAGGTGAGGACGACGGAGCGCTCGTTGAAGAGCTTCTCGCGGAGCAGCCCGGACACATTGAGCGGGGCGACGCGCAGTGACGCGCCGAAGCGGTCGTGGCGCTCGTACCAGAGCACGTCGAATTCGGAGCCCTCGACGATGCGCTCGGCGACCTCGTGGACGTTCTCGATGGAGGCGCGGGCCAGCTTGCGCACGGCGTCCTCGTCCTGGACGGAGCGGTCGCGGGTCTCGCCGAGCGAGGTGAGCACCAGGCGGCAGGCGTCGCGCAGCGCCATGAGGGCGTACGTCAGGTCCTCGGGGACTTCTTCGAGGCGACCGGGAAGCGCCAGCTCCATGAGCCTCTCGAAGCCCTCGGAGGCGCTGAGCAGGGCGTCGGCGGCCTTCTCGTTGACCAGCTTGGAGGCGAGCTTGACGGCCCGGTTGACCCGGCCGGGGGTGAGCTCGCCGGTGGCGACGCCGGTGACCCGGGAGACCAGCTCGTGGGCCTCGTCGACGATCAGCACCTCGTGCGGGGGCAGCACGGGGGCGCTTTCGAGGGCGTCGATGGCCAGCAGGGCGTGGTTCGTGACGACGACGTCGGCCAGCTTGGCGCGCTCGCGGGCGGCCTCGGCGAAGCACTCGGCGCCGTACGCGCAGCGCTGGGCGCCCAGGCATTCGCGGGAGGTGACGGAGATCTGGGACCAGGCACGGTCAGAGACGCCGGGGGTGAGGTCGTCGCGGTCGCCGGTCTCGGTCTCGTCCGACCAGTCGCGCAGCCGCAGCAGGTCCTTGCCGAGCTTGCTGGTGGGCGCCGCGGCCTCGAACTGGTCGAAGAGCCCGTCGCCCTCGTCCTCCGGGGCGCCTTCGTGGAGCCGGTGCAGGCACAGATAGTTCGAGCGGCCCTTGAGCATCGCGTACTGAGGCTCGCGGCGCAGCAGCGGATGCAGGGCCTCCACGGTGCGCGGCAGGTCGCGCTGGACGAGCTGGCGCTGCAGGGCGATGGTCGCGGTGGCGACCACCACCCGCTCGCCGTGCGCGAGCGCCGGCACCAGATAGCCGAGGGACTTTCCGGTGCCGGTGCCGGCCTGGACCAGCAGATGGGAGCCGTCGTCGACAGCGGACTCGACGGCTTCGGCCATGGTGACCTGGCCAGGGCGCTCCACGCCGCCGACCGCGGTGACGGCAGCGTGGAGGAGGTCGGAGAGGGCGGGCTTCGTCATAGGCCCACCAGACTAAGGGGCACCACTGACAACGCGGGTGCCGTCACAGAGCGTGCAGGGGGTTCTCGACGGTGCCGTGGACGGCGGCATGCGGCCGCTCGGACCGGTCGCGGTATCCGTCGAGGTGGAGGCGGTTGCGGTTGAGGCAGAGCCGGTCGATGCGCGGCACCAGCAGGTCGAAGGCGGCGAAGCGCTCCTTGAGGTGCGGGAAGCGTTCCTGGTGACGGACGATCTCGTCGCGTACGAGGGCCCAGAATTCCTGCTCGGGGACACCGAGTTGGTCCTCGCAGAGCGGGCTGAGGTATCTGAACACACCGATGAAGAGCCCTGAATGGATGAACTGCGTCAGAAACGCGGGCTCCTCGGTGAGCAGCACGGCCCTTACGTCGTCCGGCATCGAGGCGTGCTCGGGCAGCGGTTCGGCGCTGATGTTGATGTCGTCGACGAAGTCCTTCACGGCGAGGCGGACCGGGATGTCGTGGTCGTCGAAGACGACGATGGCGTTCTCACCGTGCGGCGAGAAGACGGTGCCGTACTGGTAGAGGAAGTGCAGCAGCGGGGGCAGCAGGACCGCGAACAGCCGGCGCAGCCAGACGCGCGGGGCGAGGCCGGAGCGGGCGACGAGCTCGGCGGTGAAGGAGCGGCCCTCGCGGTCGGTGTGGAGCAGGGCGGCGAGGGTGCGGGCCCGTTCCCCCGGGGCGAGGTGGCGGGCGAGCGGTTCGCGCCAGATCGCGCCGAGGAGCTCCTTGTACTGGTACGGGACCGAGGCCAGGCGGTCGTAGACGGGGTGCTCGACGGTGACGGAGGCGACTTCACCGAGCAGGACGACCCGGGTCTCGTCGCGGAGGAAGGGGTCGGCGTCGCGCAGGCCGTGCACCCAGGCGGTGACGGCGGGGGCGGCGAGGGTGCGCTCGGTGGGAAGGCCGCGCCAGACGAGGGTGTTGAGGATGGCGAGCGGGAGCTTGACGGTGTGGCGGTCGGGGCGGGTGAGGTTGAGGAAGGTGCGGATGGACTGCTGGGGCAGTCGGAGGTCGTTGTCGGTGGGCAGTGGGACGATGCTTCTGTCCGCGATTGAGGGGGTGAAGAGTGGTACGACGATTTCGTCCCACTGCCAGGGGTGGACGGGCAGATAGAGGTAGTCGGCGGGATCGAGGCCCTGGTCCCTGAGCACGGTGTCGAAGGTCCGGAGAGTTTCCGGGGCGAGTTCGCGTGCGTAGAGCCGGGCGGGGTCTTCGAGGCCGGCGGTGCCTCGGTAGCTGGCCAGCCCGGTGCGGGCGGCGATCCAGGGCAGGGGCTGGGGGTGACGGGCCTCGGGGGTCCAGCGGGCGGCGTCGGCGGCGGAGAAGCCGAGGCGGCCCTTGTTGAGAACGAGCCAGGGGTGGCCGGTCTGGTGGCCTTCGAGGGCGGCGTAGCCGAGATCGGCGAGCTGGGCGGCGGTGGCGCAGTTGCGGTCGAGGCGGGCGTCGGCGGCGAGGGTGGCGCTGAGCTCGCGCAGGAGGTGGCCGAGGGTGCCGCCGTCGATGCCGAGGACGGTGTCGTGGGCATGGGTGACGAAGTGGAAGGGGTCGCCGGTGGGGGTGATCGATGCGGGGTCGACACGCCAACTGCCGTAGGCGCCGCGGCGGGCGTGGAAGCGGTAGGTGAGGTCGGCGGTGAGGGGGAGGCGGTAGGCGTCGGGGCCGTGGGCGGGGTCCGGTTCAGGGGTGAGCACTTCTTCGTAGGCGAATTCGGCGAGGAGTTTGGCGAGTAAGCGGCGGGCAACGCGGTGCCAGGTCTCCTCGTCGAGTTCCTGGGGAAGGTGCAGCACGTTCATGGCTCCAGTCGGAGGAGGTTCAGAGGAGGTGACGTAGTACGCGGTCGCGGATCATGAGGGCCGCGTGTTTGGCGGGCAGCTCGATCTCGGCGGAGAGGCGGAAGCCTGCGGTGAGGAAGGCGGCGACGGAAGGGGTGTTGCGGAGGTCGGGTTCGGCGATGATGCGGGCGCAGCCGGGCCGGTGATCGAGGATCTGGTCGGCGACGGCTCGCAGGAGCGTCGCGCCCAGGCCCCGGGCCCGGTCGGCGACCCCGCCGATGAGGAGGTGGACGCCGGTGTCGTGCGGACGGGCCGGGTAGTAGCGGGCGACGGGGTCGAGGTCGGCCCGGTAGATCTCCCAGTAGCTCATGGGGGTGTCGTCGAGGACGCCGAGGCAGGGGACGCTGCGGCCGTCACCGTTGAGCTGAGCGCGCAGATGCTTCTCGGTGACCTCGGGCGGGCCGTCCAGTTCCCAGAATTCGGCCACGGCAGGGTCGTTCATCCAGCGGGTGAGGGTCCGCAGGTCGCGTTCCGGGCGTACGGGTACGAGGCGGAAGGTGCCGGCGGGAGTGTCGACCGGGCTCCAGTCGGCCACGCCGTCGAGCAGGTCGTCGAGCGGGGTCGGCCGGCCCGGCCCGACGGCGGGGTCGTCCGGGTCGTCGGGGAAGAGGACGAGGACCTCGGGCGGCAGCGTGAGGTCGAGGGTGTCGTCAGGGCCGGCGTCGGCGGTCGGCATCGCGGCGGCCTCCTGTCAGGGTGATTCACACAAGGGGGTTGGGGATGGTGACGTACACGGACTGGGTGTCGACCGGGCCGACGAGCTCGTCCATACCGTGCAGCCGGGTGAGGAGGTTGGCCTTGCAGCGCAGGACGGGGGCCTCCAGGAGCCGGGCGGGCAGGCCGGAGAGTCCGGTGGCGGCTGCCTTGGCCAGGAAGCCGCGGAAGGCGGCGATCAGCACCTGTTCGTCGGCGAGCTGCTGGGAGCCGAAAGCGCCGATGAGGCCGAGGACGTTGTTGATGCCGACGTAGTAGGCGATGCGCTCGTCGGCGACGGCGTCGGCGACGAAGGTGTCGCTTTCGGTGCCGATGCCGGGGAGGCGGCGGTCGAGCGCCTCGCGGTGGCTCTCGCGGTAGTAGTAGCCCTGGTTGTCGCGGTAGCGGCCGCCGCAGGGCCAGCCGTCGGCGTCCAGGACGACCAGGGTGTTCTGCTGGTGCGCTTCGAGGGCGATGCCGGCCTCACCGTCGAGCCACAGGATGGGCTGGACGACTGCTTCGAGGTAGCGCAGGAACCACTCCGCCGCCACGGCTGCCGCGGGGCGCCGGGTGCGGGCGGCGAGGCGGGCGACGAGCTGCCCGAGGCGCGAGCGCAGGGCGGTGTCCGGTGCGCCGGGCCAGGGGCGGGGGGAGGTCAGCCCAGCGACGCAGGCGGCGTCGTCGGTGGGGCCGAAGGGGTTGTGCCGCAGGACGACGTCCAGGCCCTGGATCGGTTCGCCGCTGTCCGGGGTGTCGACGGCGAGCCAGGCGGGGTCGCGGACGATGTCGAAGCCCGGATGCGCGGCGCGCCACTGCTCGGCGAGTCCGCTGCGCAGCAGACGGTGCACCTCGACGCCGCGGCGCAGCTCCTTGCGGAGGTTCTCCCGGCGGGAGTTGGTGATGCGCAGGCCCAGGGACAGCTTGAGCATCGCGGGCGCGCCCGGCCGGTAGACGGTGCGTACGGAGGAGGTGGGGTGCCAGGGGTCCCCGGCGGGGCCGAGGTCGTGGAGCAGGCCCGCGTCGAAGAGCGCCCGGGCGTCGGGGCGGTGTCGGATGTCCTTGGCCTGCCAGGGGTGCAGCGGCAGCGGCGCGGTGCCCTCGGGCAGGCGCAGGCCCGGGCCGGCGAGCCCGGTCGGTCCGGCGAGTCCCGCGAGAAGCTGGTCGGCGGCGACCGGGCGGCCGCGTTCGGTCCAGGCGGAGTCCATGGCCAGGACGGACCGGTCGACGGCCAGCCAGTGCAGGGGGAAGGCGCCGCGCAGCTCGGGCGAGTAGTCGCGGGCCTCGGCTTCGGAGAGGCCTTCACGGCCCTTGGGCGTGGGGTGGAGGGGGTGGCCCAGGATCAGCGCCTGCTCGGCGTCGAGGAAGGGGTGCGTATCGGCGGGCCCTGCGGGGGCGGCACGGCGTTCGGTGATGAATACGGCCGTCCGGCGCACGGAGTCCACCACCCGGCCCACCAGGTCCGCCCCGTCCGGCCCGACCGGCTCGGCCCCGGCCGCCGCCTCCCGGGCGATCAGCGCCGCCACGGTCACGGCGTCCACGGGTGGGCCGCCGGCCTCGAACCGCGCGGTCCCGAAGCGGTGGTGGCCCACGGCCGACCAGTGCCGCACCCTGATCCACAGCGCGGTCCCGCTGGCCGCGAACGGCACCCGCAGCACGCCGTCGCGCGGCTCGGCCAAGCCCGTCTCGCGCACCCAACACCGCAGCAGGCCCTCGACCCCGGCGGCGTCGGCTGCCGCGTAGGCGTCGGCCTGCTCCAGGGGGTCGTCCGTCGCCGTCCCGCGCGGGTCGTCCGTCGCCGTCCCGCGCGGGTCGTCCGTCGCCGTCCCGCGCGGGTCGTCCGTCGCCGTCCCGCGCCGTGCCTGCGGCGGCACGCCGGCCGCGTCCGCGGCTTCGGCCGGTTTGTCAGTGCCCGGAAGCACGGTCATCGCTTCGCTCCGTTCCTGCGGCAGCGGTTCGGGGCGGGTTCAGGGCCACCGGGCCGCGCCATGGTGCGCTGGTCATGCCGCGCCCTCGTGCGTGTCGCGCGCGGCCGCCGCGATGGCGTCGGCGAGGCGGTCGAGGACGGCTTCGGATTGTTCGTCGGTGATGGTGAGCGGGGGAAGGAGGCGGATGACGGCGGAGTGCCGGCCGCCGAGTTCAAGGATGAGGCCGCGGTGGAGGGCCTCTCGCTGGACGGCGGCGGCGAGGCGGGGGGCGGCGGGCAGCGAGCCGTGGTCGTCGGGCTCACCGGCGGTGTCGACGAGTTCGAGGCCGAGCATGAGGCCCCGCCCCCGGACGTCACCGACGCAGGGGTGGTGGGCGGCGAGGCCGCGCAGCCGGGCGAGCATCCGGTCGCCGAGCAGGGCCGCGCGACCGGCGAGGCCCTGCTCGCGTACGTACGTGAGGGTGGCGGCGCCGGCGGCCATCGCCAGCTGGTTGCCCCGGAAGGTGCCCGCGTGGGCGCCGGGGCGCCAGGTGTCGAGCTCCTCGCGGTAGACGATGACGGCGAGTGGGAGGCTGCCGCCGACCGCCTTGGACAGCACCATCACGTCCGGGACGATGCCGCTGTGCTCGACGGCCCAGAAGGCTCCGGTGCGGCCGACGCCGGTCTGCACCTCGTCGGCGATCAGCGGGATGCCGCGGGTGGCGGTGATCGCCCGCATCCGGCGCAGCCAGGAGTCCGGCGCCGGGATGACCCCGCCCTCGCCCTGGACCGGTTCGAGGATCATGCCGGCGGGCGGCTGGATGCCGCCCTTGGGGTCGTCCAGCAGGTTCGCGGTGAGCCGGGCGCCCAGCTCCGCGCCCCGGTCGCCGCCGACGCCGAAGGGGCACCGGAAGTCGTACGGGTAGGGCAGCCGGGTCACCAGTGCCCCGGCGGCCTCGCCCGCCGCGCCCCGCACCGCCGTGTCGCCGGTCGCGGCGAGCGCGGCGGCGGTCATGCCGTGGTAGGCGCCGGAGAAGGCGAGCAGGCCGCTGCGCCCGGTGGCGGTGCGTACGAGCTTGATGGCTGCCTCGACCGCGTCCGTGCCGGCAGGTCCGCAGAACTGGACGCGCCCGCGCTCGGCCAGCTCCCGGGGCAGCGTCTCGAACAGGGCGGTGGTGAAGGCGTCCTTGACCGGGGTGGCGAGGTCGAGCACATGCAACGGCGCCCCGGAGTCGAGGACTTCGCGGATCGCCTCCAGCACGACCGGGTGGTTGTGGCCGAGCGCCAGCGTGCCCGCGCCGGAGAGGCAGTCGAGGTAGCGGCGCCCGTCGGCACCCTCGATCGTCATGCCACGGGCCCGGACCGGGACGACGGGCAGCGAACGGGCGTACGTCCTGGCCCCGGACTCGCGCAGCGACTGGCGCCGCAGGATGCCGTCCCCCTCGGCGAAGTCGTCGGCCGGCCCGGCCAGTTGGCCCGGCGGTCGCTCCGGCGCGCTCGAAATGGCGGCCACGTACTCACTCCTCGGCATCGGCGGCGGCTCCCCCCGCCACCTCCAACGACCGGCCGCGCTCGCGGGCAACTGCCTGCGCTCAAGATCCTCACAACGGAACCACAGACCCGCCCCTGGCCGTCCTCAACCACACCGGCATAGTTGGGCGTTGCCCGTCACCGGGCGGAAGTCATGTTCACAACAGGGGGATCCACCCATGCCATCCATACGGCCAGCCGTCGCCGCGGCCGCGGTCGCCGCGCTGCTCGCGGTGACCGCCACCGCCTGCGGGCCGTCCGACAACACAGCGGACAACAAGCCGAGCCCGTCCGCCACCACTTCGGGCACCAGCGGCCTGAAGCTCCCCAGCTCCCTCCCCACCAGTGTCGATGACCTGGACAAGTGGAAGGACGCCCTCAAGAAGGGCGGCTGGAAGAACTGGGACAAGGAGAAGTGGCTGCGGGACGCGGCCGACTTCATCAACCCGATCATCAAGAACCTCTGGGACGCGGACCGCCTGCGCCACGCCGACAAGACCCCGGCCGAGGACCAGGACACCTCCGACGTCTCCAGCGCCGACAACGGCACCACCGACCCTCAGCCGTCGGCGGTCCACGCCAAGCAGCTGTCCACGCCGTACCACAGCGCCTCCCCCGCGACCGGCAAGCTGCTCTTCGACATGCCCAAGGGCCAGGCGGTCTGCTCCGCCACCGTCGTGAGCGACCCCGCCCACCCGGGCAAGAGCAACCTCGTGTGGACCGCCGGGCACTGCGTGCACGCCGGCGCCTCGGGCGGCTGGTACCGCAACATCGTCTTCGTACCGTCCTTCAACGACAAGGGCCTGACCGGCTCCGCGCTGAAGACCGCCACCAAGGAGCAACTCGCCCCGTACGGCACCTGGTGGGCGCAGAAGGCCGGCACCTCGCAGCAGTGGATCGACGGCGGCGGCGAGTCCTCGGCGACCAGCACCGCTTATCCGTACGACTTCGCCGTGCTCAAGGTGACCAATCCGGACTCCGGCAAGTCCCTGGAGGAGACGGTCGGTGCCTCCGTCCCGGTGTGGTTCGACGCCCCCTCCGCCGACGGCATCAACAGCCTCCGGGCGGACGGCTACCCGGCCGCCGCGCCCTTCGACGGCTACGGCTACCAGCAGTACAGCTGCACCGCCGACCCGGTCCGGCTGAAGCTGACCTCGGACTCGCCGACGATGAACTGGCTGGGCTGCACCATGACCGCCGGCGCCTCGGGCGGCGGCTGGTTCGCCAGGAAGCCGGACGGCACGACCGCGCTGGTCAGCAACACCTCGATCGGCCCGGCCGACGCCCACACCTGGCTGGCGGGACCGCATCTGGGCTCCCAGGCCAAGTCCCTCTTCGACAAGGTCCGCTCGTCATAGCTGATGACGAAGGCCCGCCCCCTGCATCCATGGGGCGGGCCTTCGTCGTACGACGACCGGAATCAGCGGCGCGCGACGAGCGCGTACGGCTCCAGGTCCGCGGCCAGCTCGTCATGGACCCGCGCCTTGAGCAGCGTGCCCTCGCCGGTGTGCTCCTCGGAGAGCACCTCGCCGTCGGCGTGCGCCCGGGCGACCAGTCCGCCGTGCGTGTACGGCACGAGTGCCTCGATCGTGACCGCCGGGCGCGGCAGCTCCTCGTCGATCAGCTCGAGCAGTTCCTGGATGCCCAGGCCACTGCGCGCGGAGACCGCGATGGCGTGCTTCTCGTTGCGCAGCAGGCGCTGCAGTACGAGCGGGTCGGCGGCGTCGGCCTTGTTGACCACCACGATCTCGGGCACGTCGAGCGCGCCGACATCGCGGAAGACCTCGCGCACAGCCGCGAGCTGCTCCTCCGGCACCGGGTGCGAGCCGTCGACCACATGCAGGATGAGGTCGGCGTCCCCCACCTCCTCCATCGTCGAGCGGAAGGCCTCGACGAGGTGGTGCGGCAGGTGCCGCACGAAGCCGACGGTGTCGGCCAGCGTGTAGAGCCGTCCGCTGGGCGTCTCGGCCCGGCGCACGGTGGGGTCGAGGGTGGCGAACAGCGAGTTCTCCACCAGGACGCCCGCGCCGGTGAGCCGGTTGAGCAGCGAGGACTTGCCCGCGTTGGTGTAGCCGGCGATCGCGACCGAGGGCACCTTGTGGCGCTTGCGCTCCTGGCGCTTGAGGTCGCGGCTGGTCTTCATCTCCGCGATCTCCCGGCGCATCTTCGCCATCTTCTCGCGAATACGCCGCCGGTCGGTCTCGATCTTGGTCTCACCGGGACCACGGGTGGCCATACCGCCGCCCGAGGATCCGGAGCCACCGCCACCCATCTGCCGGGACAGCGACTGACCCCAGCCGCGCAGCCTCGGCAGCATGTACTGCATCTGCGCGAGCGAGACCTGCGCCTTGCCCTCACGGCTCTTGGCGTGCTGGGCGAAGATGTCGAGGATCAGGGCGGTGCGGTCGACCACCTTGACCTTGACGACGTCTTCCAGGTGGATGAGCTGGCCCGGGCTGAGCTCACCGTCGCAGACCACGGTGTCGGCGCCGGACTCCACGACGATCTCCCGCAGCTCCTGCGCCTTGCCGGATCCGATGTACGTGGCCGGGTCGGGCTTGTCGCGGCGCTGGATCACGCCGTCGAGGACGAGGGCGCCGGCTGTCTCGGCGAGGGCCGCGAGCTCGGCCAGCGAGTTCTCGGCGTCGTCCGCCGTGCCGTCCGTCCAGACGCCGACCAGGACGACCCGCTCCAGGCGAAGCTGACGGTATTCGACCTCGGTGACGTCTTCGAGCTCGGTGGAAAGTCCCGCGACGCGGCGGAGCGAGGCACGGTCGGAGCGGTCGAACTGGTCGCCGTCACGCTCGCCGTCGATCTCGTAGCCCCAGGCGGCGTCCTCTTCCATCAGGGCTTCGGCCCGAAGGCCACGGGTTTCCGGAGAAGAAGAAGTGGAGGAGGTCATTGGATCCTTTGCTCGGTGGAAGACAGATGTCCTGGAGTCTCAACGCCGGGCGGGCCCGGAGGATTCCCCTCCCACGATGGTCGCACGGGCGCTCACCCCGCGTCACGTGTGTTTTGCGGTGCCAGCGCCGCGCGGCTTGCTCTTGGTGGGCGCCGGGCCGTCGCTCTTCCAGTCGGAGTGCCCCGGCATCGGCGGGGTGTCCTTGCCGTACAGCCACGCGTCCAGGAAGCCGGTCAGGTCGCGGCCGCTGATCTGCGAGGCCAGGGCGATGAAGTCCCTGGTCGAGGCGTTGCCGTCGCGGTAGCGGGAGACCCAGGCGCGCTCCAGGCGCTGGAAGGCGGCGGGGCCGATCTCCGTGCGGAGCGCGTACAGGGCGAGGGCGGCGCTGACGTAGATGTTGGGCCGGAAGATGCCGAGCTTGCCGTTCGCGCCGGGGGGCAGCGGGGCGGCGGGCGGCCCGCCGGCGTCGCGGACCTGGCGGTCGACCCGGTAGACGGTGCGGGCCAGGTCGTCGAGCTTGAGGCCGTACTTCTCGGCGGCGTACAGCCACTGGTACCAGGTGGCGTGGCCCTCGTTGAGCCAGACGTCGGACCAGGACTCGGGGGTGACGCTGTCGCCGAACCACTGGTGGGCCAGCTCGTGGACCATGACCGGCGCGGTGTCGGCCTCCGAGGCGAGCAGCACGCGGCGCTCGAAGAGGGAGAGGGTCTCGGTCTCCAGCTCGAAGCCGGTGGTGGTGTTGACGCTGAGGATGCCGTACGTCTCGAAGGGGTACGGGCCGACCTGCTTCTCCATCCAGTCGATCTGCCCGGAGGTCAGGGCGAGCCGCTTGTCCAGCTTGTCCTTGTCCTTGTCGGCGGCGGCGATGACGTCGCGCAGCGGCAGGCCGTGCGGGCCGGTGCGGTGCAGGACGGTGGAGTGGCCGATGGAGACCTGGGCCAGCTCGGTGGCCATGAGGTGGCTGGTGCGGTACGTCCAGGTGGTGGCGGGCCCCCGGGTCACCTGCGACTCGGGCAGACCGTTGGCGACGACGGTGAGGTCCTTGGGGGCGGTGACGTGGAAGGCGAAGCGGGCCTTGTCGGAGGGGTGGTCGTTGCAGGGGAAGACCCGGTGGGCGGCGTCGGCCTGGTTCGCCATGGCGAGTCCGTCGGGGGTGCGGATCCAGCCGCCGTCGTCGCCCGCCTTGGGGTCGCTGGTGTGGGCCACGGTGATCCGCAGCGGGCTGCCGGCCGGTACGGGCATCTCCGGGGTGATCACCAGCTCCTCGCGCACGGTGGAGTACGTGGCGGGGCGGCCGTTGACCTGGACCGAGCGGACCGTGCCGCGGGCGAAGTCGAGGTCGAAGCGGGTGAGGTTGTCCTTGGCGAGGGCGTCGATGCGGGTGACGGCATCGAGCGGCTTGTCGTTGCCGTGGTAGTCGAGAGAGATGTCGTAGTTGAAGACGTCGTATCCGGCGTTGCCCAGGTCCGGGTACAGCCGGTCGCCCACCCCTGCGGGGGAGGCGCCACCGGGCAGGGCCGCGGCGGTCAGGACGAGCACCGCGACGGCGGTGAGAGTACCTCGGCGCGCAAAGGGTCCGATCATGCAATACGGCTATCAGCAGGCCGTACGACAACGGTGGCGGCGCGTCCGCATCCCACCCGAACGGGTGGCAGCAGTCCCCTGGCCACCGGTCCACCTGCCCACCGGTCCGGCAGGAGATCCGGCTGCCCGACGGCGGACTACGCCCGGACCGCGGCCACCTGACGCTGCGCCCGGTAGACGTCGTAGACCCCCGGGACCGCCCGCATCGCGCGCATCAGGGCGGGCAGCGCCTCGGCGTCCGGCAGCTCGACGGTGTAGGTGTGGCGGACGCGGTGCTCCTGCGGGGGCTCGACGGCCGCGAAGACGATGCCGACGCCCTGGCCGGCGATGACCTCGGTGAGGTCGGCCAGCAGGCGGGGGCGGCCGAGTGCCTCGGCGAGCAGGGTGGCGCGGTAGCCGGAGCCGGCGGTGCCGATGCGCCAGCGCACGGGGACCTGGTCGCGGCCTGCGGCGGCCATACGGTCGGCGGTCGGACACTCGCCGCGGTGCACGGCGACCGTGCCGCCCCGGATGACGAAGCCCGTGACGTCGTCCGGCGGAACCGGGGTGCAGCAGCGGGCCAGCCGCACGGCCGCCCCCGGCAGGTCGGTCTCGGCGACGGGGTCGGCGGCCCGGGACGTGACGGCGGCCGCGGTGCGCACGGCGGGGGCGGCGGGGGCGGCCTCCGCGGCCGAGGCGGGGTGGGCGTCCAGCCAGCGGGTGATGGCGATCCGGGCGGCGGGGGTGCGGGCGTGCTCCAGCCAGTCCGGCGAGGGGCCGTACACGTCGCTGCCCGGACCCTCGGCGCCCATCAGCAGCTGCAGGGTGTCGCCGTCGCGCAGCACCGTGCTCAGCGGGGCGAGCCTGCCGTTGACCCGGCTGCCGACACAGGCGTGGGCGGCCTCGCCGTGCAGCGCGTACGCGGCGTCCACGCAGGTCCCGCCGTCGCGGAGGCCGACGGTGCCGCCGTCGGCGGAGAAGACGGTGATCTCGCGGTCCTGGGCGAGCTCGTCGTGCAGCGCGCTCCAGAAGGTGTCGGAGTCGGGGGCGTCGCGCTGCCAGTCCAGCAGCCGGGAGAGCCAGCCGGGCTGGGTGGGGTCGACGCGCTCGCCGTCGGTCGTCACCGGGGCCTCGCCCACCGCGTACGGATTGCCGAGCGCGACGACGCCGGCCTCGGCGACCTTGTGCATCTGCCGCGTACGGACCAGGACTTCGGCGATCTCGCCCTTGCCGTCGGCGATGGCGGTGTGCAGCGACTGGTAGAGGTTGAACTTCGGGGCCGCGATGAAGTCCTTGAACTCCGCGATGACCGGCGTGAAGCAGGTGTGCAGCTCGCCCAGCACCGCGTAGCAGTCCGCGTCCTCGCCGACGAGCACCAGGATCCGGCCGAATTCGCAGCTGCCGGGCCGGATCCCGCCGCGTTTGACGCGCACCCGGTGCACGGAGACGGCATGGCGGGGCCGGACCAGCACCTCGGCCGCGATGCCGGCCTCGCGCAACACGCCGCGTACGTCGACGGCGACCGCCTCGAGCGGGTCGGGGAGCGCGGCGTGCGCGATGAGGGACTCGCGGGTCCGGTCGTAGTCCTCGGGGTGCAGGATCGCGAAGACCAGGTCCTCCAGCTCGGTCTTGAGCGCCTGCACGCCGAGCCGTTCGGCGAGCGGGATCAGGACGTCGCGGGTGACCTTGGCGATGCGGGCCTGCTTCTCGGGGCGCATGACACCGAGGGTGCGCATGTTGTGCAGCCGGTCGGCGAGCTTGATCGACATGACCCGTACGTCGTTGCCGGTGGCGACCAGCATCTTACGGAAGGTCTCCGACTCGGCGGCGGCGCCGTACTCGACCTTCTCCAGCTTGGTGACGCCGTCGACGAGATAGCGGACCTCCTCGCCGAACTCCTCGCGGACCTGATCGAGGGTCACTTCGGTGTCCTCGACGGTGTCGTGGAGCAGAGACGCCGTCAACGTCGTGGTCTCCGCGCCGAGTTCGGCGAGGATGAGGGTGACCGCGAGGGGGTGGGTGATGTACGGCTCGCCGCTCTTGCGCATCTGGCCGCGGTGCGAGGACTCCGCCAGGACGTAGGCGCGGCGCAGGATGTCGATGTCGGCGCCGGGATGCTGCGCCCGGTGCACCTTGGCGATGTGCTCGATGGCGTCCGGCACCCGGCTGCGGCCGCTGCCCGGCCCGAGGAGTGCGGCCCGGCCCAGTCTGCGCAGATCGGCCCCGCGGAGCATGAGCCGGCCGCGCCCGCCCCCACTGGACACGGCATCCACTGCGTTGTCTGCGCTCATATCGCACCTCCGGCAGCGTCGACCGGCGGCGGGAACACATCCGTGCCGGTGCTTGATGCTACCGAGCCCACCACGTGCGGCTGCCGCGCTCTCGCCCAGAGTGATCGTCATCACCCGTTCGAGGGAACGCGTGCGGTTTGAGTGGCGCGTTTTGCGGGTTTACGTGCTTGCGTCCCCGGCCGGGGTATCGCTCCCGGCACCGAGCCAGGCGGGGTCGATCACGCCCTCGGCCACGATCACCGCGGGCCCTGTCATCTCCACCGTGCCGTCGACCCGTTCGGTGATCACCAGCCGCCCGCCCGGCAGATCCACCGTGTACGTCACCGGACGTCCCGTCACCGCCGGGTCCGCGCCGTCCCTGCGCGCGGCCGCCACCATCACGGCGCAGGCACCGGTGCCGCACGAACGGGTCTCGCCGGAGCCGCGCTCATGGACCCGCATCGCCACATGGCGCGGGCCGCGGTCGACCACGAACTCCACGTTGACGCCTGCCGGATAGGCCTCCGCCGGGACCGCGGCGGGGGCGGTGAAGAGGTCGCCGGCCTCGGCGAGGTCAGCGACGAAGGCCACGGCGTGCGGATTGCCCATGTTGACGTTCTGGGCGGGCCAGTTGTGGTCGCCGACGCTGACCGTCACGTCGCCCTGCGGGAGCAGCGCGCTGCCCATCTCGACGGTGATGTCACCGTCTCCGCCCTTGGCGATGTGCACCCGGCGGACCCCGGCGCGGGTGGCGATCGCGAGGTCCCCGGCCTCGGCGAGCCCGGCCCGCTGCAGATAGCGGGCGAAGACCCGGACGCCGTTGCCGCACATCTCGGCGATGCTGCCGTCGCCGTTGCGGTAGTCCATGAACCACTCGGCCTCGTCGGCCATCCCCGCCGCCTCCGGGTGCGCCGCCGACCGTACGACCCGCAGCACCCCGTCAGCGCCGATCCCGGCCCGCCGGTCGCACAGCCGCGCCGCGGCCTCCGGGGACAGCTCGATCCGCCCGTCCGGGTCGGGGACGATCACGAAGTCGTTCTCGGTGCCGTGGCCCTTGAGGAAAGGCAGGCCCTGCGCTGCGGTGGTCACGATCCGATCGTACGCGGCCGTCAGCGCAGCCGGGCGACCCGCCAGAAGGCCAGGACGGCGAGCAGAACGGTGATCGCGGCGTAGAGCACGACGAAGCGCCAGTCGGGGCGGCTTCCTGAGCCTCGGGCGGGAAGCCCGGGCCAGGTGTGGCCGACGCGGCGGGCGGCCATGATGCCCCAGCCGGCGGCGCAGCAGCAGAGCAGGAGGCCGAGCATGGCGACGACGGCGCCGCTGTCGCCGAACTCGAAGGCGAGCGGGAAGGCGAACATCAGCGAGCCGACGGTGGCGAGCGCGATGATCGGGGTGAGCTGCCAGATCCTCAGGCGGCGCTGGGGGCGCAGTTCGCGGAAGGACTCCTCGCCCTCGGCGGCGCCGTCCGATCCGTCCGGCTCCTCGTCGAGAGGGACGTCGAGAGCCCCGCCGAGGGGTCCGTCAAGTGGTCCCTCGAGCTGCTCGTCCAGAGGCCCGTCGACGACCAGCTCCGGCACATCGCCGGAAGTCCCGTGCCCGTGGTCCGGTTGCGGTCTGTCGCGAGGGCCGGCCTCCATCGCCACGCGCCCTCCAAACGTCCGACACCGTAGCCCGATGCTCGATGATGGCACGGGCACGGAGGCGTCAAGTGCCGCTGGAGCGTCCCGATGCCATCACGTGATCAGGCTGTGACCGCGTGGCCGAGCAACGCCAGCGCCTGTTCCGTCAGTTCCGTGCCGCGCGCCGAGAGCCAGTGCACCCGCTGGTCACGGCGGAACCACGAATCCTGACGGCGCGCGAAGCGCTTGGTGGCGCGTACGGTCTCGGCGCGCGCCTCGGCGTCGGTGCACTCCCCCGCGAGTGCGGCCAGTACCTGTTGGTACCCCAGGGCGCGGGAGGCCGTCCTGCCGTCCCGCAGACCGGTCTTCTCCAGGGCCTCGACCTCGCCGACGAGCCCGGCGTCCCACATCCGGTCGACACGGAGCGTGATGCGCTCGTCGAGCTCGGGGCGGGGGA
Organism: Streptomyces sp. NPDC059373; assembly: GCF_042751495.1. Lineage (NCBI taxonomy): Bacteria > Bacillati > Actinomycetota > Actinomycetes > Kitasatosporales > Streptomycetaceae > Streptomyces > Streptomyces sp. NPDC059373. The sequence continues at coordinate 85,733 of NZ_JBHYXC010000021.1, forward strand.
CGTCGACGCCGATCTGGACGGTGTCGTACACGGCCTCGTGGCCCGGCAGGTTGGCCGTGAAGGGGCGCCCGGTGATCTCGACGACCTCCAGGGCACGGACGATCCGGCGGCCGTTGCTGGGCAGGATCGCGCGCGCCGCCTCCGGGTCCACGGCGGCCAGCCGGGCGTGCAGCGGACCGGTGCCGTCCGCCGCGAGTTCGGCTTCGAGGCGGGCGCGTACGTCCGGGTCGGTGCCGGGGAATTCCAGGGCGTCGATGGCGGCCCGTACGTACAGGCCCGAGCCGCCGACCAGGACGGGGGTGCGGCCGGCCGCGCGCAGCCGGTCGATCTCGGCGCGGGCGAGGCGCTGGTACTCGGCGACGCTGGCCGCCTCGGTGACGTCCCAGATGTCGAGGAGGTGGTGCGGGACGCCCCGCCGTTCATCGGTGGTCAGTTTGGCGGTGCCGATGTCCATGCCGCGGTACAACTGCATGGAATCGGCGTTGACCACTTCGCCGTTCAGGGCCTGGGCGAGGGCCACTCCCAGGTCGGACTTGCCGGCCGCGGTGGGACCGACGACGGCGATCACGCGGGGTGCGTCGTTGTTCACGCGCACAGTCTCCCAAACCGCGAGGGCGGACTTCCTCGCGTGCAGGTAGGGTCTTGGCGTATATGGGCTGTTTGTGACGTTTTTCCACTGGAAGGAGCGGTGATCGATGAGTCTGAAGGACACCCTCAAGGCGAAGGCCGGGCAGGTGAGGACCAAGGCGGGCGACTTCGCCGTCCAGCACGGGGACAAGATCGAGTCCCGGCTGGAAAAGGCCGCGCACAAGGTGGACGAGCGGACCAAGGGCAAGTACGCCGGAAAGCTCGGATCCGGCGTCGGCAAGGCGAAGGACGCGCTGGAGCACCTCAAGCACCAGGGCGAGGGCCCCACCCCCGGCGCAGGCCAGGGCCGGGACTAGGGGCTACGGCTACGGCTACGGCTACGGCTAGGACCAGGCAGCCACGAAGTACCCCACCCCGTACGGCGCCTCGTCGTACAGCAGCTCGCCCCCCACGTCCGCGCCCTCGGCGGCACCCGCGAGGACCTGCCAGGGGGCGCGGCCGGACGCCTTCAGCGCGGCGGACAGCTCCGCGTCCAGCGCGGCCAGCGCGGCGGTGTCGGCGCCGCCCAGCGCAGCCGCGACGGCGGCGTCGTACGCCTCCGCCCGCTCGTCCAAATACCCGGGGGCCTTGACCGTCCGGCAGGCGCTCCCGTCGCCCATCACCAGCAGCGCCACCCGCTCCGCGAGGTCCGCCAGACCCCGGCCGAGGCCCACCATCCGCTCGGCAGGCGCGTCCGCGGGCACGGCCGCCGCGTGCAGCGGTGCGGCGATGGTCGTACGCTCCAGCAGCCACGCCGCGACCGTCAGGGAGGGCGCCAGCGGCACCGCGTCCTCGCCCGTGCCGAGCCGCAGGGTGCGGTCCACGCCGTAGGGCCGCAGCGACCCCTCGCCGCCGCCCTCCCAGACGTGGCCGCGCTCGCCCGCGCCGACCACCACCAGCAGGTCGGGTCGGGAGGCCGCGAGCACCCCGATGGCGTCCGCGCACGCCGTGCGCAGCGGGTCCAGCTCGGGAGCGGCGCCGGCGGCCACCTCGGGCACCAGCAGCGGTGGGCAGGGGCAGACAGCAGCGGCGACCAGCATGATCGGAACCCTACCCGGCTCAGGATCCGTCGGGGACGCGGTCCTTCGGGCCGCTGAAGCGGGCCGCCACGGAGGGATCCTTGCTGTCCCGGACCATCTCGGCCATGGAGAAGCGGCAGTGATAGGTCGTGGTCATGCCCTCGTTGGCCTGCAGGAAGCCGTCCCCCGTGCGGTAGAGCCGACTGCGCCGAACGCTGAACGGCTTCGCCGGCTTGAACCGCAGCGCGCGGTTCTCCAGCTCGCGCAGCGCGTCCTCACGGGTGCCGTCGACATGCCCGAGCAGCTCGACCTCCCAGCGCATGCTGTCCCCACTGCCCACGCTCTCCTCGACAAAGAGCCCCCACCAAGCCACGTGCTCCCCCTGCCCCTCAATCCCGGTCCAGCACAGAAACGATCAGTCGCAGCCGCAGCCGGGAGCCGCCGCGGGCGCGGGCGCCGGGGCGCCGATCGTCGGCAGGCCCAGCATCACCCCGGCCGGCTTGGCCGCCGGGGCCGCGTTGCGCAGCTCCCAGGCGTCGCCCGCCCGCGTACGCCGTACGGCCGGCGCGGGCTTCTCGGCGAGGAGGTGGTGCGGGGCGGCGTAGGTGATCCCGACGGTGACGACGTCGCCGGGGCGGACGGCCTCCGCGGGCTTCTCGAAGTGGACGAGCCGGTTGTCCGGGGCCCGTCCCGAGAGTCGGTGGGTGGCGTCGTCCTTGCGCCCCTCGCCCTCGGCGACCAGGATCTCGAGGGTTCGCCCGACCTGCTTCTTGTTCTCCTCCCAGGAGATCTCCTCCTGGAGGGCGACAAGGCGCATGTAGCGCTCCTGCACGACCGCCTTGGGGATCTGCCCGTCCATGTCGGCCGCCGGGGTGCCGGGCCGCTTGGAGTACTGGAAGGTGAAAGCCTGCGCGAAGCGCGCCTCGCGCACGACGTGCATGGTCTGCTCGAAGTCCTCCTCGGTCTCGCCGGGGAAGCCCACGATGATGTCGGTGGAGATGGCGGCGTCGGGCATGGCCGCGCGCACCTTCTCGATGATGCCCAGGTAGCGGTCCTGCCGGTACGAGCGGCGCATCGCCTTGAGCACGGTGTCCGAGCCGGACTGCAGCGGCATGTGCAGCTGGTGCATCACGTTCGGTGTCTCGGCCATGGCCGCGATCACGTCGTCCGTGAAGTCCCGCGGGTGGGGCGAGGTGAAGCGGACCCGCTCCAGGCCCTCGATCCGCCCGCAGGCGCGCAGCAGCTTGCTGAAGGCCTCGCGGTCGCCGATCTCGGAGCCGTACGCGTTGACGTTCTGCCCGAGGAGGGTGATCTCGGAGACGCCCTCGGCGACCAGCGCCTCGACCTCGGCCAGGATGTCGCCGGGCCGGCGGTCCTTCTCCTTGCCGCGCAGCGCCGGGACGATGCAGAAGGTGCAGGTGTTGTTGCAGCCGACCGAGATCGAGACCCAGGCGGCGTACGCGGACTCACGCCGGGTCGGCAGCGTGGAGGGGAAGGCCTCCAGCGACTCGGCGATCTCGACCTGCGCCTCTTCGGCGATACGGGCCCGCTCCAGCAGCACCGGCAGCTTCCCGATGTTGTGCGTGCCGAAGACCACGTCGACCCATGGCGCCCGCTTGACGATGGTGTCGCGGTCCTTCTGGGCGAGGCAGCCGCCGACGGCGATCTGCATGCCGGGCCGCTCCGCCTTCTTGGGCGCCAGCTGTCCGAGGTTGCCGTAGAGCCGGTTGTCGGCGTTCTCCCGCACCGCGCAGGTGTTGAAGACGACGACATCCGCCCCGTCGGCCTCCTTGGGCGCGCGGACGTAGCCGGCGTCCTCCAGCAGGCCTGACAGCCGCTCGGAGTCGTGGACGTTCATCTGGCACCCGTAGGTGCGGACCTCGTAAGTACGCGCGCTCATATCAATCAACCAGAGTACGTGGTCCCCGAGCGGTCGATCGCCCTTTCGCCCGCCTGCGGTGCCTGGCAGGATCCCCAGGCATGAAGATCCCCCACGTCGGCAGGCGCCGCGCCGTGCAGGCGGCATTCGCGGTGGCGGCTGCGCTCGCACTGCTGCTGTGGTGGCTGCTGCCGGCGCGCGGGCCGTCGTACCCGCAGGGCACGGTGACCTTCTCGACGGGTGTGCGCAACGGGGTCTACGACACGTACGGGAAGCTGCTGCGCAAGGACCTGGACACGGATCTGCCGGGGGTGCGGGTGGATCTGCTGCCGTCGCAGGGCTCGGTGGACAACGTGAAGCGGGTCGCGACGGGCAAGGCCGACTTCGCGATCGCGGCGGCGGACGCGGTGGCGGACTACGACGGGGCCGGGAAGTCGCGGCTGCGCGCGTGTGCGCGGCTGTACGACGACTACATGCAGCTGGTGGTCCCCGCGGACTCGTCGATCGATTCGGTGGCGGACCTGCGCGGGAAGCGCGTGGGGATAGGGCAGAAGAACTCCGGGGTCAACCTCATCACCGGGCGGCTGCTGCGGGCGGCCGGGCTGGACGAGGCGAAGGACCTGACGGCGAAGACGGCGGGGATCGACGAGTCGCCGGGGCTGCTGCGGGCCGGGAAGCTCGACGCCTTCTTCTGGTCGGGCGGGCTGCCGACGCAGGCCGTGACGGATCTGGCGAAGACGATGGACGTCAAGCTCGTGCAGCTCGGCGATCTGGTCGGCAAGCTGCACACGCTCTACCCGAACTTCTACCGCCAGGCGGTGATGCCGGCCGACGCGTACCCGGACATCCAGGGCGGCAAGGCCGTGAAGACCCTGGCGGTGGCCAACCTTCTGGTGACGACCGACCGGGCGGACGCGGGGCTGGTGGAGCGGGTCACCCGCACGGTGATCGACAGCAGGGACAGCATCGGCGCCCGCGTGCACGCCGCGCAGCTGGTGGATCTGCGGACGGCGGTGTTCACGGATCCGCTGGAACTGCACGAAGGCGCCCTGCGCTATTACCGATCGGTTAAACCGTAAGGAATCGGCGGTCCGGTACGGGCGTTGCGCCCCGACATGTGATCATCACCCACCCCGGGGCCGATGTTCTTCGGGGCCGAGGCCCCCTAACCTGTTGCCGACCACGTACCAATGGGGGCACACGCATGAGTTCTGGGGGAATGCCGCACACCCTCATCGATGGGCGCTACGAGTTGCAGCGCCAGCTCGGCCGCGGCGGTATGGGCGTGGTGTGGGAGGCGTACGACAACCGGCTGAGCCGGCAGGTCGCGGTGAAGGAGCTGCTGTTCCGCGGCGCCCTGGACCCGGACACGCAGGCGCAGTGGGTGGAGCGCGCGCGGCGCGAGGCACAGGCCATCGCGCGGATCGGGCATGAGCATGTGGTCGCGGTCCATGACGTGATCGAGGCCGAGGGCCAGGTCTGGATCGTGATGGAACAGGTCAACCCGCATTCGCTGGCTGACCAGTTGCGCGAGCAGGGGCGGCTGCCGGCGCTGCACGCGGCCCGGATCGGGCTCGAAGTGCTGCGCGGGCTGCGGGCGGTGCACGCCGCGGGGGTGCTGCACCGGGACGTGAAGCCGCACAACATCCTGTTCCGGCGGGACGGCCGGGCGGTGCTGATGGACTTCGGGATCGCGACCTTCGAGGGCGCGGCCCAGGTGACCCGGCTGCACGAGACGGTGGGCACCCCGCAGTATCTGGCCCCCGAGCTCTCGGAGCCAGCCTCTCGGACCCCGCGTGAGGCGACGCCGGCGGCGGATCTGTGGTCGCTGGGTGTAACCCTGTACGAGACCGTCGAGGGCCGCGCGCCCTTCCGGGGACCGACACCGTACGAGGTGCTGGAGGCGGTACGCACCACCGAGCCGCCGCCGATGGAGCACGCCGGGCCGCTGCGTCCGCTGATCGAGGGGCTGCTGGTCAAGGAGCCGACGGCGCGGCTGACCGCGGAGCGCGCCGAGCAGCTGCTGCAGCACGTGGCGCAGGAGACCCCGCATCCGCTGGCGGGCTATCCGACCGGCTACGACCCCCAGGCCACCCAGGTCACCTCGCCGCCCCTGCGGCCGGACCCGACGCCCGATCCCCCGCACCCCCCGAGGCCCCCGTGGTCGCGGCGGCGCTGGGTAGCGGCCACGGCCGGCGCCGTGGGGCTCGCGGTGCTGGCGTCCGCAGGCTGGTTCGCGGTGGACCGGCTGCGCGCGCCGGACGGTACGTCGCTGTCCAGCTCGGCGACGTACCGGGCGGCCAAGCAGCGCGGCTACCTGGTCATCGGCGTCAAGAGCGACCAGCCCGGCCTCAGCGAGCGCTCGACCACCGCCAAGGGCGGCTACGAAGGCTTCGACATCGACCTGGCCTGGGCCATCGCCAAGAAGCTCGGATTCAGCACGGTGCACTTCCGGGTCGTCGACACACAGAGCCGCGAATACCGGCTCAGCTCCGGGCAGGTCGACCTGATAGTGGCCAGCTACTCCATCACCAAGCAGCGCAAGGAGTCGGTCGATTTCGCCGGTCCCTACTACACCGCCGGGCAGGATTTCCTCATCCGGGCCGACGAGAAGGGTGTGGACGGGACGCAGGATCTGTACGGCCACGACGTCTGTACGGTGACCGACTCCACGCCCGCCGAGCGGCTGCGTACGCAGTACCCGCAGATAAGGACCGAACTGCGGCCCTCCTACGGCCAGTGCGTGGCTCAGCTGCTGGAGGGGAAGGTCGACGCGGTCTCAACGGACGACATCATCCTGGCTGGCTACCGGGCCCAGCATCCGAAGCAGCTGAAGCTGCTGGGTGTCCCCTTCGGCGAGGAGGAGTACGGGGTCGGGCTTTACAAGGGCGACGCCGCGCTGAAGAGCGCCGTCTGCGACGCCATAAGGGGCGAGATCTCCTCGGGTCGCTGGAAGACGTCCTACGCCAAGCATCTGAAGCCGCTGACGGACAAGGAACTGAACGACCAGCGACCGCCCGACCTGACGGAGTGCGGCTAACGCCTGTCGCCGGACACGCCCCTAGGGCGCCGTGCGCGGCACGGTGAGCGTCACGCGCAGGCCGTGCGGGTCGTTGGGCGCGTAAGAGAGCGAGCCGCCGCCCTGGGCGAGCAGGACGCGGGCGATGGACAGGCCGAGGCCGGAGCCGTCGATGTTCTGGTGGCGGGGGGAGCGCCAGAAGCGGTCGCCGATGCGGGCGATCTCGTCGTCGGTGAGGCCGGGGCCGCCGTCGGTGACGGTCACGGCGACACTTTCGCCACGGACTTCGGTTGAAACGTAGACGGAGTCTCCCTGAGCGGTGAATTTCAGGGCGTTGTCGACAATGGCGTCCAGTGCGCTGGACAGGGCGACCGGGTCCGCCCAGCCGGTCGCGGCGGCCACGCCCGTGTAGTCCAGCTCCACTCCCTCCCGGATGGCGACCGGCAGCCAGGCCTCGACCCGCTCGGCGGCGAGGGCGGCGATGTCGGTGAGGGCCAGGTCGGCCTCGGCGTGCTCGGCGAGGGCCAGGCCGAGGAGGTCGTCGAGGACGGAGGCGAGGCGCTTGCCCTCCTCGCGGACCTTGCCGACCTCCTCGTGGCCGGTGGGGAGTTCGAGGCCGAGCAGCTCGATCCGCAGCAGCAGGGCGGAGAGCGGGTTGCGCAGCTGGTGGGAAGCGTCGGCGACGAAGGCGCGCTGCTGGTCGAGGACTTCCTCGACGTTGTCGGCCATCTCGTTGAAGGAGCGGGCGAGGCGGCGCAGCTCGGGAGGCCCGCCGGCCGCCGCGACCCGGGACTTCATCCGCCCGGTGGCGATGTCGTGGGTGACCCGGTCCAGGATCCGCACCGGCCGCAGCACCCAGCCGGCCAGCCGGAAGGCGGCCATGACGGCGACCACCATGGCGGCGAGTTCGCCGGCGGCGAGCAGCAGCCAGTCGCGCAGGATGCGGGAACGCAGGGCGCCGGTGGGCGAGTCGGTGAGGACGACGGCGATCACATCCCCGTCGCGTACGACGGGCGAGGCGACGGCTAGGGTGCGGCGCTGCCAGGGCCAGACCTGCGGGGGGTCGTGGCTGCGGCGGCTGGCGAGCGCCTCGGTGTAGGCGGTGTAGGCCTCACCCTTCGCCGGGACCTGCCACTTCTCGGGTGCGGCGGCCATCGCGGGCAGGTCGCGCTTGCGGTAGAAGACGCCGACCCGGATCCCGTAGACCTCCTGGTAGCGGCTCAGTTCGGACTGCAGGGTGCCGCGCCGCTCGCTGTCGGCGGTGCCGGTCACGTACTGGGCGAGCGCGGCGAAGCGGGTGGTGTCGTCGATCCGGTCGACGACGACGCGCTGCTGCTGGGCGGCGGCCAGGCTCGCGGCGAGCGGGAAGCCGAGGGCGAGCAGGACTCCGGCCATCAGGACGATGAGCAGCGGGAGCAGGCGTGAGCGCAAGGCGGCGACCCTAGACCGGGACGACGAGGCGGTAGCCGACCCCGCGCACGGTCTCGATCAGGGCGGGCAGCCGCAGCTTGGAGCGCAGGGACGCGACGTGCACCTCCAGGGTGCGGCCGGTCCCCTCCCAGCTGGTCCGCCAGACCTCGCTGATGATCTGCTCGCGGCGGAAGACCACGCCGGGCCGCTGGGCGAGCAGCGCGAGGAGGTCGAATTCCTTGCGGGTGAGCGCGATGTCCTCGCCCTCCACGGTGACCCTGCGGGTCGGCAGCTCCACGGAGACCGGTCCGAGCCGCAGCGCGCCGGGCTGCGGCCGCAGTACGGGGTCCTGGGCGGCCGGGAGCGCCTCGGCGGCCTCCTGCGCGTGGCGGCGGGCGACGGCGTGGATGCGGGCCAGCAGCTCCCCGGTGTCGTACGGCTTGACCACGTAGTCGTCGGCGCCGAGATTGAGACCATGGATCCGGGATCGTACGTCGGCCCGGGCGGTCACCATGATCACGGGGATGGCAGCCCGGCGGCGTATGCGGCTGCACACCTCGAAGCCGTCCTGGTCGGGCAGGCCGAGGTCGAGCAGCACGACGTCGTAGGCGGGCCCGGGGTCGGGCAGCAGGGCACGGAGCGCCTCCTCGCCGTTGCGGGCATGGGTCACCGACAGGCCGTGCTTACGGAGCACGGCCGACAGCGCGGCGGCAACCCGTTCGTCGTCCTCCACCAGCAGCAGTCGCATCGGATCTCCCTCCCTTCACACTCCCGCAATGATGCCCTTACCAGGAATACAGGCGGATGATCATCATGTGCGTCAAGGGCCGTCCACGCCGTTCGGGTGACTGTTACGCAGCCGGTACGCGGCGCGGAAACCCGTTCACCCAGCGTGCCGGTGCGTGATCGGATCGTAACCCTCAAGTTCCGCTCAGATGTGATGACCGGGCGTGGCGATCATCCATAGGGTCGTCCCAACCGCCCTGAGCCGATGAGGATGGAGCGCCCACCGATGACCGAAGTCTCGGCGACCGACCTGGTCGTCCTGGAGGACGTCAACAAGCACTTCGGTGCTCTGCACGTGCTTCAGGACATCGACCTGACCATCGCCCGCGGCGAGGTCGTTGTCGTCATCGGGCCCTCCGGGTCCGGCAAGTCCACACTGTGCCGGGCGATCAACCGCCTGGAGACGATCGACTCGGGCCGCATCACCATCGACGGCAAGCCACTCCCCGCCGAGGGCAAGGAGCTGGCGCGGCTGCGCGCCGACGTCGGCATGGTGTTCCAGTCGTTCAACCTCTTCGCGCACCGGACCGTGCTGGAGAACGTCACGCTCGGGCAGATCAAGGTGCGTAAGACGGACAAGAAGGCCGCCGAGGCACAGGCCCGCACCCTGCTGGACCGGGTGGGCGTGGGCAACCAGGCGGACAAGTTCCCGGCGCAGTTGTCCGGCGGCCAGCAGCAGCGTGTGGCGATCGCGCGGGCATTGGCGATGGATCCGAAGGTGATGCTCTTCGACGAGCCCACGTCCGCACTCGACCCTGAGATGATCAACGAGGTGCTGGAGGTCATGCAGCAGCTCGCCAGGGACGGTATGACGATGATCGTGGTCACCCACGAGATGGGCTTCGCCCGGTCCGCTGCCAACCGCGTGGTGTTCATGGCGGACGGCCGGATCGTCGAGCAGGCGACCCCGGACCAGTTCTTCAGCAACCCCCGGAGCGACCGGGCCAAGGACTTTCTGTCGAAGATCCTCCACCACTGAGATGATCTTGACGACTGACCTTGACGACGACCTGACAACAAAGGGACTTCCCATGAATCTCCGCAAGACCGCCGCCGCCGCGTTCGCCGTCGTGGCCCTCACCGCGTCCGCCACGGCCTGCGGCAAGTCCGGCTCCCCTTCCGGCTCCACCACCCCGTCGGCCGGCGGTTCCAGCGCAGCCGCCGCCCTGCCGACGTACACGGTCAAGACCGGCGTGAAGCTGAGCGGTTCGAAGACCTGGGACCGGATCGAGAAGAACGGCAAGATCACCATCGGTGTGAAGGCCGACCAGCCGAACCTGGGCTTCCAGGACCAGGCGACCAAGAAGTACTCCGGCTTCGACATCGAGATCGCGAAGATGGTCGCCGCGGACCTCGGTTTCGGCGAGGACAAGATCACCTTCAAGACGATCCAGTCGGCCAACCGTGAGACCGCGATCGCCGGCGGCCAGGTGGACTACTACGTCGGTACGTACACCATCAACCCCGAGCGCAAGAAGCTGGTCTCCTTCGCCGGCCCGTACTTCGTCGCCGGCCAGGACCTGCTGGTGAAGAAGGGCAGCTCCATCAAGAGCAAGGACGACCTCAAGGGCAAGACGGTCTGCTCGGCGACCGGCTCGACCTCCCTGGAGCGCATCAAGAACGGCCCCTACGGCGCCAAGACGGTCGCGTACGACGCCTACTCGCTGTGCGTCGACAACCTGCTCTCCGGCCAGGTCGACGCGGTGACCACAGACGACGCGATCCTCAAGGGCTTCGCCGCGCAGTACCCGGACCAGATCCAGGTGCTCGGCAAGCCGTTCTCCGAGGAGCCGTACGGCGTGGGCCTGCTGAAGGGCGACACCGCCTTCCAGGACGCCGTCACCGCGGCCCTGAAGAACCACGAGGACAACGGCGACTGGCAGAAGGCGTACGACGCCACGCTCGGCAAGTCCGGCGTGACCGCCACGATCCCCCCGCTCGACTCCTCGTCCTGACCGGCTCCTGACCGGCCTCTCCCGGCCCGGCTCCGACCGTGACTGATGCGCCGGCGGCTTCCCGGCCGCCGGCGCATCGTCATTTGGAGAATCGATGAACGTACTGCTGGACAACTTCGCGCTGTTTCGCGAGGGGTTCCTCGGCACGGTCGAGCTGACCGCGCTCAGCGGGGCGATCGCCCTGGTGCTCGGGGTGGTCATAGCCGCCTTCAGGGTCTCCCCCGTGCCGCCGCTGCGCTACTTCGGCGCCGCCTGGGTCACCTTGCTGCGCAACACTCCCCTGACCCTGCTGTTCTTCATCGCCGTGCTGGTGCTGCCCCGCCTGGGCATGAACACCTGGAGCTTCTTCCAGCTCGCGATCCTCGCGCTGAGCTGCTACACCTCGGCGTTCATCTGCGAGGCGGTCCGCTCCGGCATCAACACCGTGGCTCTCGGACAGGCCGAGGCGGCCCGCAGCCTCGGGATGACCTTTACGCAGACCCTGCGGCTGATCATCCTGCCGCAGGCCACCCGGACCGTACTGCCGCCGATCGGCAGCCTGTTGATCGCGCTCGCCAAGAACTCGGCGATCGCCGGCGGCTTCAGCGTCTTCGAGCTGTTCAGCGTGCAGAAGACCCTCAGCGAGCAGGGATACAACATCTTCCTGCTCTTCCTCTGGGTGGCGATCGCCTACCTGATCATCACCTTGTTCATCAGCGCGGTGTTCCGCTTCCTCGAGACCAGGCTGGCGGTGGCCCGATGAGCGCAAACGTCCTGTTCGACGCCCCGGGCCCCAAGGCCCGTACCCGCAACAACATCATCGGCGCGGTGGCCTCCCTGGCCATCCTCGCCCTGCTGTACTTCGTCTACCGGCAGCTGGACGCCAAGGGGCAGTTCGCGGGCTACCTCTGGCAGCCGTTCCAGTACAGCGAGATCCAGCAGCGCATCGGCGAGGGCATCGTCGCGACCCTCAAGGCCTTCGCTCTCGCCTCGGTTCTCTCGCTCCTCCTCGGCGCCCTGCTGGCTTCGGGCCGGCTCTCCGATCACGCGCCGGTGCGGTGGGTGGCCTCGGCCGTCGTCGAGTTCTTCCGCGCCATGCCGCTGCTGATCATGATTTTCGCCCTCTACGTCGGGGTGTTCACCTCGACGCCGCTGTGGGCCCTGGTCATCGGTCTGACCCTGTACAACGGCTCGGTCCAGGCCGAGATCTTCCGGGCCGGTATCAACGCCGTGCCCAAGGGCCAGAGCGAGGCCGCGTACGCGGTCGGCCTGCGCAAGACGCAGGTCATGGTCTTCGTGCTGATCCCGCAGGCGGTCCGGGCGATGCTGCCGTCGATCATCAGCCAGCTCGTGGTCACGCTCAAGGACACGTCACTGGGCTTCATCATCACCTACGAGGAGCTGCTCTACAACGGCCGGCTCATCGCCGCGACGAGCCAGGGCTTCCCGTACGTCCCGCTGGTGATGATCATCGCGCCGATCTACATCCTGATGTGCCTCGCCCTCAGCTCGCTCGCCAACTGGATCGAGCGACGCGGCCGCCGCAGCCCCAAGGGCGCGCCTCCGGCGGCGCCCGAGGCCAAGGCCGTGGAGGCCGCCGCGGAGTGACGGCGGATCAGTCCGCACGCCCGCGCACCGCGCCGACCAGCGGACGTCACTTGACGCACGCACCCGCAGTGGGTTGCATACGCAATGTGACTGCACAACTTCCGGGGACCGCGCTGTGGACCCGGTGATCATCGCGGGGGCGGGTCCGGTGGGACTCGCCCTCGCGCTTGGCTTGGCCCGGCACGGCGTGCCGAGCATCGTGCTGGACGAGAACGACGGGCAGGTGCTTCCCGGGGCCGAGCGGACGGCTGTACTGGGGCCGGTGACGGCCGGGCTGGTGGCCCGGCTGGGCTACCCGGGGGTCTACGGGGACGGGACGGCCTGGACGGCGTGGCGGACCATGCGGCGCCGGCAGGAGGCCGTACGGGTCGAATTCGGCGCCGGCTCCGAGGCACCGACGCACATCTCGCAGGCCCGGCTGGAGCGCGGGCTGCGGGCCGCGGCGGCGGCCGAGGACCTGGTACGGATCGTGCCGAAGGCGCGGCTGGACACCCTGGAGCAGGACGGCTCCGGAGTGACCGTGCACACGCGGGGCGCGGATGCCACGTGGTGGCGCGGGAGTTATCTGGTCGGCTGCGACGGACCGCGCTCGACCGTACGGAAGCTGCTGGGGGTGCGCTTCCCCGGGCGTACGGCGGTGGACCGGTACGCGGTGGCGGCGCTGCGGGTCGAACTGCCGTGGCCGGACGAGGCGTTGCTGCACCGCGATCCCCCGGGTGCCGGGCTGGGGCCCGAGGTGACGGCGCGTCCGCTGCCGGACGGCGTGTGGCGGCTGGACTGGCTGCTGCCGGCCAAGGGCGGCCCACTGACCTCGGACGACCTGGTGGCCCGGATCCGCGGCACGCTGGCGGCCTGGAGCGGCTCCGGCGCTGTGCCGCCGTACGAGCTGCTCGGCTCGGCGGAGCATCCGGTGCACCAGCGGCTGGCGCGGCGCTGGCGGGCGGGCCGGGTGTTCCTGGCCGGGGACGCCGCGCATCTGGTGGGCGCGCTGGGTGCGCAGGGCCTGGAGGAGGGCCTGCGGGACGCCGGCAACCTCGCCTGGAAGCTGTCGCTGGCCTGGCACTACGGCGCCTCCGACACCCTGCTCGACAGCTACCAGGCCGAGCGGCGCGGGGCGGTGGGTGCCCGGCTGCGGGCCACCGACCAGGTGCTGCCGCTGCTGCGGGCGGAGGGGGTCTGGCACTCACTGCGGCGTTCGATGCTGTCGGGGCTGTCGGGATCCGGCCGCCGGTACGCCCAACTGCTGACCGACGGCCACCTGGGGCGCGGACCGCTGGGGGCGCCGCCGGTGTACGCGCGGTCGCCGCTGGCGCTGCCGGCGCCGCGCGGGGGGTCGTCGGCGGTGTCCCCGCTGGTGGCCTCGTGCGCCACGCCGCCGGGCGCGGCGGTCACGGACGTCGAGGTGACCGCCCTGGACGGCTCCCGGGCGTGGCTCTACGACCGGCTCGGATACAACCTGCTGGTGGTGCTGATCGCGCCCGGCACGGGGGTGTGGGAGAGCCGGCACTGGTTGACGGCGGGGCTGATGCCGCGCCTGGCCAAGGCGGTCGCGGCGCTGCCCACCCGCGCGGAACTGCTGGTCGCGGAGGCCTATCCGGGGTCGACGGCGCACAGCGTGCTGCTGATCCGCCCCGACGGTCACCTGGTCACGGTGATGACGGGCTGCCGCCCGGCCGAGCTCTACTCGTACGCCGATCTGGCGCGCGGCGGACCGCCGTTGCCGGATGCCGGGGACGGGCCGACGGAGCCGGCGAAGCCGGCCGATGGGCCCTCGGAGCCCACCGAGCCCTCCGAGCCCTCGGAACCTTCCGAGCCGGTCAGCGGGCGAACTCGGTAGCCCGGGACTCCCGGACGACCGTGATCCGGATCTGCCCGGGGTAGGTCAGCTCCTCCTCGACCTGCTTGGCCACGTCGCGGGCGATGACCTGCGCCTGGATGTCGTCCACGTCTTCCGGGCGCACCATGACCCGGATCTCGCGGCCGGCCTGCATCGCGAAGACCTTGGCGACCCCGGCGTGGGCGGCGGCGATCTGCTCGAGCCGCTTGAGCCTGCGGACGTACGACTCCAGGGACTCGCGGCGGGCACCGGGCCGGCCGCCGGAGACGGCGTCGGCGGCCTGGGTGAGGACGGCCTCGACGGTGCGCGGGTCGACCTCGTTGTGGTGGGCCTCGATGGCGTGCACCACGTCCTCGCTCTCACCGTGCCGCCGGGCGAGGTCGGCGCCGATGAGGGCGTGGCTGCCCTCCACCTCGTGGGTGAGGGCCTTGCCGATGTCGTGCAGCAGGGTGCCGCGCTTGACGGGGGTGGGCTCGACGCCCAGCTCGGCGGCCATCATGCCGGCGATATGCGCGGACTCCAGCAGATGGCCGAGCACGTTCTGCCCGTAGGAGGTGCGGTAGCGCAACCGGCCGAGCAGGGCGACCAGTTCGGGGTGCATGTCGGTGATGCCGGTGTCGGTGAGGGCGTCCTCGCCGTGCCGTACGCAGAGCTGGTCGACCTCGGCGACGCTGCGCTCGTAGACCTCCTCGATGCGGTGCGGGTGGATCCGGCCGTCGGCGACCAGGGCGTCCAGGGTCAGCCGGGCGACCTCGCGGCGCACCGGGTCGAAGCAGGACAGCAGCACCGCTTCCGGGGTGTCGTCGATGATGAGGTTGACGCCGGTGACGGATTCGAAGGCCCGGATGTTGCGGCCTTCGCGGCCGATGATGCGGCCCTTCATGTCGTCACTGGGCAGGTGCAGGACGGAGACCACGGACTCGGCGGTCTGCTCGCCGGCCACCCGCTGGATGGCGGTGGAGACGATGCGGCGGGCTCGCTCCTCGCCCCGCTCGCGGGCGGCCCGCTCGATGTCCCTGACGATGACGGCCGCTTCGCGCTTGGCCTGCTGCTCCACGGAGCGGACGAGGTCGGTGCGGGCCTCGACGGCGGTGTAGGAGGCGACCCGCTCCAGGATGTCGCGCCGCTCGTCCTCCAGCCGGATCGCCTCGGCCCGCCGGCGCTCCAGGGCCTCGCGCTCCTCGGCCAACTCCCGTCGGCGGAGGTGCAGATGCTCGGACTCGGCGTCGATCCGGGCCTCGCGGTCGGCGAGCCGTTGCTCACGTCGCTCCAGGTCGGACCGGATCTCCCGCACTTCGTCCTTGGCCGTGGCCCGGATCTCCCTGGCCTCACGTTCGGCGGCGGTCCTCAGCTGCTCGCGCTCATTGCGCAGCCTGTGCAGCAGCACACCTGCGGTTACCGCCACGGCGACCGTGATGACCACGGACACGAGGGAGAGCAAGGATCCGGTCCCCAGCGCGATGCCCATGGCACCAACTCCCGTGTCTCTGAGGACGCTTCCCCTCACCCGTTGTGAGGCTAGGTCGACTCACAGACACGGTCAAGGAAGCGGTCACCGCGCGGTCCGGTGACGCTCACTCGGGGACGTATTCGATGACTCACCCGACCTGCTCCCCAACGAAATGGCCTACTCCCCCAGGAAGTGCTCCAGGACCTCCGGATCCTCGCCCTCCTCCTCCAGGGCCCGGCGGACCACCCGGAGCGCGACCCCCTCCGAGTAGCCCTTGCGGGCCAGCATCCCGGCGAGGCGACGGATACGCCGGTCGCGCTCCAGCCCACGGCTCGAGGCGAGCTTGCGGTCCACCAGGGCGCGGGCGGCCCGCTCCTCCTGCTCCGGGTCGAGCTGCTCGACGGCGCGGCCGATCAGCTCGGCGTCCACCCCCCGGGTGCGCAGTTCCTGGGCGAGCGCCCGCCGGGCGAGCCCCCTCCCCCGGTGCCGGGACTCCACCCAGGCGTTGGCGAAGGCCTCGTCGTCGATGAGCCCCACGTCCTGGAACCGCTCCAGCACATGCTCGGCCACCTCCTCCGGGATCTCCCGGCGGCGCATGGCGTCGGCGAGCTGCTTACGGGTCCGGGGCGTCCCGGTGAGCAGGCGCAGGCACAGCGCCCGCGCCCGCTCCTCGGGGTCGGCCGGTTCTTCGGGCGGCGGCTCCTTCTCGGCCCTCGACGAGGAAGAGCCGCCGCGGTCGGTGTATCGGCGTCCGCGTGCCACCGGCTCAGGCCTTGGCTGCGGTCGCCTTGGTCGCCTTCACTGCCTTGGCAGGTGCCGGGACCGTCTCGGACGCGGCCTTGGCGGGAACGGCCGAGGTGACGGCGTCCGCGCCGGGCTGCTCGCCCAGGGCCTCCGGCCTGACGCCGATGCCCAGCTTCTCCTTGATCTTCTTCTCGATCTCGTCGGAGAGGTCGGGGTTGTCCTTCAGGAAGTTGCGCGCGTTTTCCTTGCCCTGGCCGAGCTGGTCGCCCTCGTACGTGTACCAGGCGCCGGCCTTGCGGACGAAGCCGTGCTCGACACCCATGTCGATCAGGCCGCCCTCCTTGCTGATGCCGTGGCCGTAGAGGATGTCGAACTCGGCCTGCTTGAAGGGGGGTGCGACCTTGTTCTTGACGACCTTGACGCGGGTGCGGTTGCCAACCGCGTCGGTGCCGTCCTTGAGGGTCTCGATCCGGCGGATGTCGAGCCGGACGGAGGCGTAGAACTTCAGCGCGCGGCCACCGGTCGTGGTCTCCGGCGAGCCGAACATCACGCCGATCTTCTCGCGGAGCTGGTTGATGAAGATCGCCGTGGTCTTGGACTGGTTGAGCGCGCTGGTGATCTTGCGCAGCGCCTGGCTCATCAGGCGGGCCTGCAGACCCACATGCGAGTCGCCCATCTCACCCTCGATCTCGGCCCGCGGCACGAGGGCCGCCACGGAGTCGATGACGATGAGGTCGAGCGCGCCGGAGCGGACCAGCATGTCCACGATCTCGAGCGCCTGCTCGCCGTTGTCCGGCTGGGAGAGCAGCAGGGCGTCGGTGTCGACGCCGAGCTTCTTGGCGTACTCGGGGTCGAGGGCGTGCTCGGCGTCCACGAAGGCCACCTGGCCGCCGGCCTTCTGCGCGTTCGCCACCGCGTGCAGGGTCAGGGTCGTCTTGCCGGAGGACTCCGGACCGAAGACCTCCACCACCCGGCCGCGCGGCAGGCCGCCGACGCCGAGGGCGACGTCCAGGGCGGTCGACCCGGTGGGGATGACCTCGATGGGCTCGTTCGGGCGCTCGCCGAGGCGCATGACGGCGCCCTTGCCGAACTGCCGTTCAATCTGTGCGAGCGCGGCGTCCAACGCCTTCTCGCGGTCGTTTCCTGCTGCCATGGGTTCCACCCGGGATGTCTGAGTCGATCGCTTCACGTCCATGACGCTACTGCCTGCCACTGACAATGCGCCCTGACGTCGCTCCGGGCTGTGGATAACCTGCCCGCACACATCCATGAGAATGGATGTTCGAATTTTGTGTCAACCTCGCCGCGCCCAGCGCCGGAGCCTCGCCACCAGGGAGGCCCCCCGCCGCCGCTGCGGCCCGTGGGCGCGCGGATCGGTCACGTCGTACCGCTTCACATACGCGCCCAGGAAGCCCTGCAGCGTCGCCGTGGCCGGGATCGAGACCAGCGCGCCGACCGCCCCCAGCAGCGCGGTGCCCGCGACGACGGACCCGAAGGCGACAGCGGGGTGGATGTCGACGGTCTTGGCGGTGATCCGCGGCTGGAGCACGTAGTTCTCGAACTGCTGGTAGATCACCACGAAGCCCAGCACCCACACCGCGTCCCACGGGTCCTCGGTGAACGCGATCAGCATCGGCAGCGCACCCGCCAGATACGTGCCGACCGTCGGCACGAACTGCGAGATCACCCCCACCCACACCGCCAGCGCCGGCGCGTACGGCACGGCCAGCACCTGGAACAGCACATAGTGCGCGACCGCCGAGATCAGCGCCATCAGCGCCCGCGAGTACAGATAGCCGCCGGTCTTGGCCACCGCGATCTCCCACGCCCGCAGCACCTCGGCCTGGCGCGCCGGCGGCAGTACGGAGCACAGCGTGCGCCGCAGCCGGGGGCCGTCGGCGGCGAAGTAGAAGCTGAACAGGGCGATGGTCAACGCCTGGAAGACACCGCCCAGGACGGCACCGGACAGCCCCCACACGTTGCTGGCCTGTTTCTGCACGTAATTGCGCAGCCAGTCCGAGTGCAGGACGTTGTCCTGCAGCTTGCCCACCGACAGGTTGGTGCCGAAGGTCTGGTTCAGCCAGACCACGACATCTTCGACGTAGTTGGGCAGATTCCGGCC
Organism: Streptomyces sp. NPDC059373; assembly: GCF_042751495.1. Classification (NCBI taxonomy): domain Bacteria; kingdom Bacillati; phylum Actinomycetota; class Actinomycetes; order Kitasatosporales; family Streptomycetaceae; genus Streptomyces; species Streptomyces sp. NPDC059373. The sequence continues at coordinate 104,168 of NZ_JBHYXC010000021.1, forward strand.
GATCATGGTCACCTGGTCGACCAGCAGCGAACCCAGCAACACCACGAACAGCCCGCCGGCCGCCAGCACTCCGATGAAGACCAGCCCGGTGGCGATCCCCCGGCGCACCCCCCGGGCCGCCATCCAGTCCACTGCCGGCTCGATGGCCAACGCACCGAAGAAGGCGATCAGGATGTTCACCAGCAGCCCGATGACCTGGTGGAACGCCCAGTTCGCCAACTGGAAGGCACCGAACAGCGCGAGTGCCAGCACCATGGCCCGCGGCAACCACGTCGGCATCCGCCCACCCGCCACCGTTGCCTCTGACGACGCCTGCTCGGGCGGTTCCTCCGCGTCGCCGCCGTCGTTCCCCGTGTTCCCTACGTTTGCTGACACAGCCCAAGTCTCGCCTATGGATCAGCGTTTCGAAGCGGGCACGTCAACAGCCGCACACACCGCACGCCAGACGTCCTTCGCCTCCCAGCCGTCCTCCAGCGCCTGGACCACGGTCCTCCCGCCCAGTTCGGACATCACATGATCGCGGGCGAACGAGTCGGCGTACGTATCGCCGAAGTGAGCGCGCATCCGCTCCCAGAAGACCGTCAACTTCATGCACCCCAGTATCCCGTCCTGGGGGGCGCATGGTCGCACGGCCGGGTGCTGAGGCGTCATTGCCGTAGGCAGGGCGGGCGGCGCGTCCTAGGGTGCGCACATGCCAGCTACCCCGCTAGCGCGCGCCGAGTACTTTGTGTGGCTCACTGCCCGCGTGCTTGAGCAGCGCAGGTTCGCCTACCACTTCCTGCAGGGCTCGCCGGACGCGGTGGAGACCGCGCTCGGCGCGTACCGCAATGACGACGGCGGATACGGCCACGCCCTCGAGCCGGATCTGCGGGGGCCGGTGAGCCAACCCCTGCACACGGCGTTCGCGCTGCGCGTGCTCGACGAGATCGGGCGCTGCGGCGGACAGCGCGCGGAACGCGTGTGCCAGTACCTCACGGAGGTCTCCACACCCGAGGGCTCGCTGCCGGCGGTCCATCCGTCGCTGCGCGGGTATCCGGCGGCGCCGTGGATCCCGGTGACGGATGATCCGCCGGGGGATCTGCTCGCCACCGGGCCGGTGGTCGGGTTGCTGCACCGCAACGAGGTGTGGCACGCCTGGCTGTTCCGGGCCACGGACTTCTGCTGGGAGGTGGCCGAGTCCCTCGAGAAGACCCATCCTTACGAGGCCATGGCCGCCCTCGCGTTCCTCGACTCGGCGCCGGACCGGGCGCGGGCGCGGGCCGCCGCGGACCGCCTGGGGCGGCTGGTCCGGGAGCAGCGGCTCGTCGTTCTCGACCCGGCCCGTGCCGACGACCGTGCGGTGCCGCCGGGTTATGCGCCGGGCGAGCACCACTTCGCGTACGACTTCGCACGCGCACCGGAGTCCCTGGGCCGGCGGTGGTTCTCGGAGGCGGAGCTCGAACGGTCCCTGGACTTCCTGGCGGCGGAGCAGGGGGAGGACGGTGGCTGGCCGATCCGATGGCGGGAGTGGGCGCCGGGCACCCGGCTGGAGTCCCGGCCGATCGTGACGATCGAGGCGCTGCGGACGCTGCGCGCGTACGGCCGTCTCTAGGGGCCAGGCCGTACGCGCCAGTCCGCCGTCAGCCCGCCAGGGCCCGTACGACGGCCGTCACCAACACCGCCGCCCCGACCACCACCAGGAAGGGGGCGCGCAGCAGCAGGGCGACGGCCGCCGCTGCCAGGCCCGCGCTTCGGGCGTCCAGGACCAGGGTGCGGTCGCCGGTGCCGAAGGTCTGGATGGCGGTGAGCGCGGCCAGCAGGGCGATGGGGAGGAGGGCAGCGAGCCGACGGACGACCGGTCGCTCCAGGAAGCCGGCGGGGACGGAGAGGCCGAGCAGCTTCATGGCGTAGCAGCCGAAGGCGGTGATGCCGATGGCGATCCAGGTGCTCATCGCTGCACCCGCTTGCGACGGGTGACGGCCAGGACGACCGGCGCGGCCAGCGCCGCGACGAGGACCGGCACGCCGGACGGCAGCAGCGGCAGGCAGACCAGCCCAAGCAGAACCGCGAGCCCCGCCACCGCCCGTTCGTCGCGACCGCGCAGCATGGGGGCGAGCAGCGCCAGGAAGACGGCGGGCCCGGCCGCGTCCAGACCCCAGGCGGCGGGGTCGCCCAGCGCGGCGGCGCCGAGGGCTCCGAGCAGGGTGGTGAGGTTCCACAGCACGTACAGGCTTACGCCGGTGACGGTGAAGCCCAGACGCGCGCTGCGCCGGTCGGGCTGGGCCAGGGTGACGGCCGAGGTCTCGTCGATCACCCACTGCGCCGCCAGGGGCCGCACGGCGCGCGGCAGCCGGAGCAGCTCCGACAGGCGCAGCCCGTAGAAGGCGTTGCGTACGCCCAGGAAGAACGCCCCGGCCGCCGCCGCGAACGGGCTGCCGCCCGCCCCCAGTGCGCCCACCAGGGCGAACTGCGAGGCTCCGGTGAAGACGAGCAGGCTCAGCGCGCAGCTCTGCGCCACGCTGAGCCCCGCTCCGGCCGAGGTCACCCCGAAGGCGAAGCCGGACAGCCCGACGGCGATCCCGACGCCGAGCGCGTCCCGGATCACGGCGGAGCGGGGCTTGGGGGTGGATGGGTGCTGCTGATCGGTCTCTATGGGTGTTGCGGTCACACAGCAGACCCTAAGGAAGGCCGAGCTCCCGGTCTTGTACGTTTTTGCGCTCCCGCTGGTAGGCGCCGGGCGGGACGCCGACGATGCGCGTGAAGTGCCGGTTCAGGTGCGGCTGGTCGCTGAAGCCCACGGCTGTGGCCGCCTCGGCGGGCGGTATGCCGGCCTCCAGCATCCGGCGCGCCGCCCGGACCCGCTCACCGGTCAGCCAGGCGTGCGGCGGCAGCCCGTATGCCTGCCGGAAGGCCCGCAGCAGCGCGAAGGGGCTGGTGCCCACCTCGGCGGCCAGCTCGTCCAGGGAGGGCGGCCCGGCGAGCCGGCCGGCGAGCAGGTCCCGGGCGTGGCGGACGGCGAGGGTGCCCGCGGCGGCCGGGCGCCGGGACGCGGGCGCGGCTCCCCAGCGGCGCAGCAGCCGGGCGGCGGCGAGGCGCAGGGTGGAATCGGCGGCGAGCGCGTTGTCGTACTCGGCCGCGCGGTGCACGTCGGCGATGAGGCGGGCCGCCTCGGGATCGTCGACCAGTGAGGCGGTGAAGGACGGCGTGCCCCGGATCGCGGAGATCTCCCGCGCGACCTCGGCGATCACGTCGACCGTCGGGTACAGCACGTCGTAGCTCCAGCCCTCGCCGGTCCCGGCGTGCGCGGTGTGCGGGGTCTCCGGGTCGATCAGCACCACGCTGCCGGCCCCGGCCCGCTGCACGCCCTGCGGCAGGCCCACCACCTCGATGCCCCGGGTCACGGCGGCGATCACGTAGCCGTCGTGGGCATGGCGCGGGAAGGTGTGCCGGATGTAGTGGGCGCGCAGCAGATCCACGCCGGGCATGCCCGGGTGCTGCCAGTGGCGTGCGCGCTCCTGTGGTGCCATGGGTCCATTGTGGGCCGCCTCTCGGGACCGCCGGAACCGGATTGTCAGTGGGTCGAGGCAGGATGGATGACATGTCGCGACGGAGCACTAGGAACACGCCGGAGGAGGACCCGGCGTCGTCCCTGGACGCCTTCTCCCCCGCCACCCGCGCGTGGTTCACGGGGGCCTTCGCCGCGCCCACGGCCGCGCAGGCCGGGGCGTGGTGGGCGATCGCCGAGGAATCCGACGTCCTGGTGGTCGCGCCGACCGGCTCCGGCAAGACCCTCGCGGCCTTCCTGGCGTCCCTGGACCGGCTGGCCAGCACCCCGCCGCCGGCCGAGGCCCAGCGGCGCTGCCGGGTGCTGTACGTGTCGCCGCTGAAAGCGCTCGCGGTGGATGTGGAGCGTAATCTACGCAGCCCGCTCACGGGGCTGAAGCACGAGTCCGTACGGCTCGGACTGCCGGAGCCGGAGGTGCGGGTCGGCATCCGCTCGGGCGACACCCCGCAGGCGGAGCGGCGCGCGCTGGCGACCAGGCCGCCGGACATCCTGATCACCACACCCGAGTCGCTGTTCCTGATGCTCACCTCGGCGACGCGGGACGCGCTGCGCGGCGTCGAGACGGTGATCCTCGACGAGGTGCACGCGGTCGCCGGGACCAAGCGGGGCGCTCATCTCGCCCTGTCGCTGGAGCGGCTGGACGAGCTCCTGGACCGGCCCGCGCGGCGGATCGGGCTGTCGGCGACCGTCCGGCCGGTGGACGAGGTGGCGCGCTTCCTGTCCCCGCAGCGCAAGGTGACGATCGTCCAGCCGCCCTCGGAGAAGGAGTTCGACCTCTCGGTGGTCGTCCCGGTCGAGGATCTGGGCGAGCTCGGCGGCTCGCCTGTGGCCGACCACAGCGGAGCGGCGGCGGCCGGGGACGAGCGGCCGTCGATCTGGCCGCATGTGGAGGAGCGGATCGCCGACCTGGTGCAGGCGCACCGCTCCACGATCGTCTTCGCCAATTCACGGCGCCTGGCGGAGCGGCTGTGCAACCGGCTCAACGAGATCGCGTACGAGCGTGCCACGGGCGAGCCGATGCCCGAGTCCGGGCCGCCCGCCGAGATCATGGCGCAGTCCGGGGCGGCACAGGGCGCTCCTCCGGTGCTGGCACGGGCACACCACGGGTCGGTGTCCAAGGAGCAGCGGGCACTGGTCGAGGAGGATCTGAAGGCGGGGCGGCTGCCGGCCGTCGTGGCCACCTCCAGCCTGGAGCTGGGGATCGACATGGGCGCTGTGGACCTGGTCGTCCAGGTGGAGTCGCCGCCGTCCGTCGCCTCCGGGCTGCAGCGGGTGGGCCGGGCCGGACACCAGGTGGGCGCGGTCTCCACGGGCGTGGTCTTCCCCAAGTACCGGGGCGACCTGGTGCAGTCGGCCGTGGTGACCGAGCGGATGCGCGTGGGCGCCATCGAGTCGCTGCGCGTCCCGTCCAACCCCCTCGACGTCCTGGCGCAGCAGCTGGTCGCCATGACCTCCCTCGACACCTGGGACGTCGACGAGCTGCTGGCCGTCATCCGGCGTGCCGCGCCCTTCGCCGGGCTGCCGCACTCCGCGTACACCGCGGTCCTGGACATGCTCGCCGGGCGCTATCCGTCCGACGCCTTCGCCGAGCTGCGCCCGCGCCTGGTCTGGGACCGGGTGGCCAACACCGTCACCGGCCGCCCGGGGGCGCAGCGGCTCGCGGTGACCTCGGGCGGCACGATCCCGGACCGGGGGCTGTTCGGGGTCTTCCTGGCCGGGGCCGACCCCAAGAAGGGCGGCGGCCGGGTCGGCGAGCTCGACGAGGAGATGGTGTACGAGTCCCGGGTCGGGGACGTCTTCACGCTGGGCACGAGCTCCTGGCGGATCGAGGACATCACCCGGGACCGGGTCCTGGTCTCCCCCGCGCCCGGGGTGCCGGGCAGGCTGCCGTTCTGGAAGGGCGACCAGCTGGGCCGCCCGCTCGAACTGGGCCGGGCGGTGGGCGCGTTCCTGCGCGAGGTCGGCCGGCTGGCCCCCGAGAAGGGCCGGGAGCGGCTGGCGGCGGCCGGGCTCGACCCTTGGGCCGTCGACAACGTCCTGGCGTATCTGGACGAGCAGCGCAAGGCCTGCGGCCATGTGCCGGACGACCGCACCATCGTCGTCGAGCGCTTCCGGGACGAGCTGGGCGACTGGCGGATCGTGGTCCACTCGCCCTTCGGCGCCCAGGTGCACGCCCCATGGGCGCTGGCGCTGGGGGCGCGGCTGGCCGAGCGGTACGGCTTCGACGCCCAGGTGATGCACGCGGACGACGGCATCGTGCTGCGGCTGCCCGACGCCGATCTGCTGGGTATGGATCTACTGGACGTCGATCCGGTCAAGCAGGGCGCGGAGTTCGACACCGAGCAGTCGCCGGTGGGGGCCGCCGATGTCGCCTTCGACAAGGGCGAGGTCGAGCAGCTGGTCACCGACCAGGTCGGCGGCTCCGCGCTCTTCGCGTCGCGCTTCCGCGAGTGCGCGGCCCGCGCGCTGCTGCTGCCGCGCCGCAGTCCCGGCAAGCGCACACCCCTGTGGCAGCAGCGCCAGAGGGCGGCCCAACTGCTGCAGGTCGCCTCGGAGTTCGGCTCGTTCCCGATCGTGCTCGAAGCGGTCCGCGAGTGCCTCCAGGACGTCTTCGACGTGCCAGGGCTCGTCGAGCTGATGGGCGACATCGAGGCCCGCCGGGTGCGGCTGGTCGAGGTCACGACCCCCGAGCCGTCGCCCTTCGCGCGCTCGCTGCTCTTCGGCTATGTCGCGCAGTTCCTGTACGAAGGCGACTCCCCGCTCGCCGAGCGGCGCGCCGCCGCACTGTCGCTGGACTCCCGGCTGCTGGCCGAGCTGCTGGGCCAGGCGGAGCTGCGCGAGCTGCTGGACGCCGATGTGCTGGTCGAGCTGGAGCGGGAGCTGCAGTGGCTGACCGAGGACCGCCGGGCCAAGGACGTGGAGAGCGTCGCCGATCTGCTGCGGCTGCTCGGGCCGCTGACCGACGCCGAGCTGATCGCCCGGGGCGCCGAGCCGGCGTGGGTACGGGAGCTGGAGGCGACCCGGCGGGCGATCCGGGTCCGGCTGGGCGGTGCGGAGCACTGGGCGGCCGTCGAGGACGCCGGACGGCTGCGGGACGCGCTCGGCACGGCGCTCCCGGTCGGGGTGCCGGAGGCCTTCACCGAGCCGGTCAAGGACCCGCTGGCCGATCTCCTCGCCCGGTACGCACGCACCCACGGCCCCTTCACCTCCGCCGAGGCGGCCCAGCGCTTCGGCCTGGGCACGGCCGTGGCCGACGGCACCCTGCACCGGCTGGCGGCACCGGGCCGGGTGGTCCAGGGCGAGTTCCGGCCCGGCGAGGCGGGCCACGAGTGGTGCGACGCCGGGGTGCTGCGGCGGCTGCGGCGGCGCTCGCTGGCCGCGCTGCGGCATGAGCTGGAGCCGGTGCCGCCCACGACCCTGGCCACGTTCCTGCCGCAGTGGCAGCACGTGGGCACCCACAGCCTGCGCGGCATCGACGGTCTCGTACGGGCCGTCGAGCAGCTGCAGGGGGCGTCGGTGCCCGCGTCGGCGCTGGAGAAGCTGGTCCTGCCGGCCCGCGTCACGGGATACGCGCCCGCCATGCTCGACGAGCTGACCGCGTCCGGCGAGATCCTCTGGTCGGGAGCCGGGGCACTGCCGGGCAAGGACGGCTGGGTTTCGCTCTATCTGGCCGACGCCGCGCCGCTGCTGCTCCCCCCGCCGCAGCCGCTGGAGCTGTCCCCACTGCACCGGGCCGTCCTGGATGCCCTCGGCGGAGGCTACGGGCTCTTCTTCCGGCAGATCGCCGACCATGTGCGCGCCGCGGGGCTCAGTCCCTCCGATCCCGAACTGGCCGACGCCGTCTGGGACCTGGCCTGGTCCGGCCGGCTCACCAACGACACGCTCGCCCCGCTGCGCGCCCTCCTCGGCTCCGGCCGCACCGCGGGTTCCACGGCGCACCGCGCACCGCGCGCCGTGCCTCGCGGTCGCTACGGTTCGCTGACCGGGCGGGCGCCGCGCGCCACGGCGTCCCGTTCGGGGCCGCCCACGACGGCAGGGCGGTGGTCGTTGGTCCCGCCCCTGGAGACGGACGTCACCCATCGCGCCCACGCCCTCACCCATACGCTGCTCGACCGGCACGGCGTCGTGACCCGTGGCGCGGTCGCCGCCGAGGGCGTCGAGGGCGGCTTCTCGGCCGCGTACCGCGTGCTCTCCGCCTTCGAGGAGACCGGTCAGGCCCGCCGTGGATATGTGGTGGAGGGGCTAGGCGCCGCCCAGTTCGCCATGGACGGCGCCGTGGACCGCCTGCGCGCCATCAGCACCGCCCGCGACCGCGAGGAGGGCCGCCACGCCCAGGTCCCCGCCGCCCGCACGGTGGTCCTGGCCGCCGCCGACCCCGCCAACGCTTACGGTGCGGCTCTTCCCTGGCCCGAGCAGCCCGCCGGCGTCACCCACCGCCCCGGGCGCAAGGCCGGCGCCCTGGTCGTCCTGGTCGACGGCGAGCTTGCCCTCTACGTCGAGCGCGGCGGCAAGACCCTACTCGCCTTCCCCGATGACGAGGACCGGCTCCAGGCCGCCGCCGACGCGCTCGCCCTCGCCGTCCGCGAGGGCGCCCTCGGGCGGCTCACGGTCGAGCGCACGAATGGCGAGTCCGCGCTCACCTCGCCCCTGGGCCGCGCCCTGGAAGCCGCCGGCTTCCACGCCACCCCCCGGGGCCTGCGCCTGCGGGCCTAGGGGCTGCGCCCTCCCCCACCCCGCGCCTTCGCAAAACCGGAGGGCAGCGCCCCCGGTTCGGGCGGGCCGCACGCGCGCGCGGCAAAATGGCTCCATGCCTGAAGGGGATACGGTCTGGCTGACCGCGCGGCGGCTGCATGAGGCGCTCGCCGGAAAGGTGCTGGTCAGGTGTGATCTGCGGGTGCCGCAGTTGGCGACGGCGGATCTGGGCGGGCGGAGGGTGGAGGAGGTCGTCCCGCGCGGTAAGCATCTGCTGGCGCGGTTCGAGGGCGGGGTGACGTTGCACTCGCACTTGATGATGGACGGGTCCTGGCATCTGTACGCCCCGGGCGAGCGGTGGCGCGGCGGTCCGCAGCACCAGGTGCGGGCGGTGCTGGCCAGCGCGGACCGGGTGGCGGTGGGGTACCGGTTGCCGGTGCTGGAGTTGCTGCCGACCGCCGAGGAGGAGAAGGCGGTGGGCCACCTCGGGCCGGATCTGCTGGGGCCGGACTGGGATCCCGGTGAGGCGGTGCGGAGGCTGACGGCGGAGCCGGGGCGGGCGGTCGGCGAGGCGTTGCTCGACCAGCGGAATCTCGCGGGCCTGGGCAATGTCTACAAGTCGGAGCTGTGCTTCCTGCGCGGGGTTACCCCGTGGACACCCACCGGTGAAGTCCCGTCCCCGGAGCGCGTCGTGACCCTGGCCAAGCGGCTGCTGGAAGCCAACAAAGCCCGCCCGGGGCACATCACCACCGGTGACACCCGGCGCGGCCGGACGCACTGGGTGTACGGGCGGGCCGACCGCCCCTGTCTGCGCTGCGGGACCATGATCCGGGTCGCGGACCTGGGACCGGCGGGCCAGGAGCGCGTGACGTACTGGTGCCCGAGCTGCCAGCGGGGTCCGGCTCCGGCAAAGTAATTGACGTACCGTCAGATCCGGCCGTACGGTCACCGCATGGCCGACCTCACCGGACGTACCGCATTGATCACGGGCGCCGCCAGCGGCATAGGAAGGGCCTCGGCCCGGCTCCTCGCCGAGGCCGGGGCCACCGTCGTCTGCGCGGACCGCGACGAGCCCGGCGCCCAGCAGACCGTGAAGCTCATCGGCGAGGCGGGCGGCACCGCGTACGCCCGGGCCCTCGACGTCACCGACCGCGCCGACACCGCCGAGGCGGTCCGCGAGACCGTACGCACCCACGGCAGGCTGGACGTCCTCGCCGCGATCGCCGGGATCATGCACCGCAGCCCCGTCCTGGAGACCGACGAGGCCGACCTGGACCGGGTCCTTGCCGTCAACTTCAAGGGCGTCCTGCACAGCGCCCGCGAGGCGGCCCGTGCGATGAAGGAGCAGGGTTCCGGGTCCGTCATCACGATGGCCTCCGGCGCGATCGACACCGGCATGAGCGGGCTGCTCTGCTACAGCGTCTCCAAGGCCGCCGTCGTCCAGCTGACGAAGACCCTGGCCACCGAACTCGGCCCCTACGGCGTGCGCGCCAATGCCATCGCCCCCGGCTTCATCCGTACCCCCATGACCGCCCGCGACGACGAGGGCGCTCAGGCCCGCGGTGAGGAGGCGATGGCACGCGCCACGCCCCTGGGCCGCGTGGGCGACCCAGGGGACGTGGCGAACACGGTGCTCTTTCTGGCCTCCGACCGCTCAGCCTTTATGACCGGCCAGATCCTGCGCCCCAACGGCGGCATCGCCATGCCCTGGTAGGCACGTCAGAGGCCTACGGGGCCCCGGCAGGCCCGCGCCGCGCCGGGCAGCCGGGATCGCGGGAGCCGACGACCCTGATCGGCGGGACCCTGTCCGGGTCACGGAGTGCAGCGGGATGAGGCTCAGGCCCCAGCCACCTGCCGCCACCAGACCCTCGACCGGGCCGGTCCGGGCCGGCACCACGGCGAGCCGCAGGGCGGCCCACCACCAGAACGCGCCCGCGACGAGCGCGATCGTCCAGCGGACCGGCCGCTGGACCCAGATCTTCCGGAGAACGCACATGGCCGCCTCCTTCGGAGCCCCGAGGTTGCGGCGGGGAACCCGTGAAGAGTTCCCCGTACCCTGATTCGATCCCCGGCCTTCAAGATCGCTAGACCCTTGCGGCCAGATCCACCCCATCCTTCACTCGATCGGGCTAAAAACCGGCCGCTACCTGCGACAACGCCAGCAGGACGCGCTACACGGCGCCCCGGAATCCAGCTCCAGACCGCTCCAGACCGCTCCGGACTTCTCCAGACCGCTCTAGACGTTCTCCGCCTGGAACATCCAGTGGTGCTTCTCCAGATCGCCGGCCAGGCCGATCAGGATGTCCTGAGTCACGGGGTCCGGCTCGTCGGTGGCCTCGATGCCCTCACGCACCCGCTTGATCGCCTGTCCCAGCGCCTCGACCATGATCTCCACGACCTGCGAGTCCTTGACCCAGCCGTCCGTGACCGTGTCGATGCCGCTGCTCTTGGCCACGGTGCCCGCCCTGCCGTCCGGGGTGACACCGATGGCGGACGCCCGCTCGGCGACCCTGTCGGCGTACGTACGGGCCGTGGCCACCACGTCGTCGAGCTGGAGGTGGACCGAGCGGAAGCGCGGGCCGATGACGTTCCAGTGGACCTGCTTGGCCACCAGCGAGAGGTCGATCAGATCCGCCAGAACACCCTGCAGCGCATCACCGGTGACCTTGCGGGCGGCCTCGGTCAGCGTGCTCGTAACGACAGCCATGCTGTTGCCTCCTTGTGAAACCGTGCGAGGAACGAGCCGGTCGTCCCCTTTCACGCCTTCCCGTTCCACTGGTCCCAAACGCAACAAAGCCGGAGCCCCGGTCGGCGTGGTGCCGACCGGGGCTCCATACGGAAAACCCATGTGTCGCTCAGGCCGCGACGACGTCCACGGCCTCGGCGGGCGCCTTCGGCGCCTTGATGGTGACCCGTTCGTCCGGACCGTGCGGTACGGACGTGACCGCGCCCAGCAGCGGCCGCATAGGCGCGGCAGCGGACTCGGAAGCCGCCGACTCCGCCAGCTCGGCAAGCGACAGATCGTCGCTGACCTCCCGCATCACCTCGGACATCGGGACGTCCAAAGCGTCGCAGATCGCCGAGAGCAGCTCGGAGGATGCCTCCTTCTGCCCCCGTTCGACCTCCGACAGATATCCCAGGGACACCCGGGCTGACGAGGAGACCTCACGCAGGGTGCGGCCCTGGCGCTGGCGCTGCCGACGCAGCACGTCACCAAGCAGGCGACGGAGCAGGATCATCGGTGGCTCCCTCCTCGGACCGCGAAATCGCAACCTTCTCGCCCCACCGTACCGCCTCGGGCCTCGGCCGTGCGGGGAGCGATGACGTGTTCACTCAGGGCTGCAAACATCCCTTCCCCCCACCATCTTCCCTATCCTTCGCCTCCGCCGATTTGCGAGAAGTTCTCGAGCCCGACACAAGCGGCTGCTCGATGGCCTGCTCCGGCGCCTGCTCCAACGCCTGCTCCAGCAGGGCCAGAGCGGCGCCCACCGCCGCCCCCCGGATCGCCGCCCGGTCGCCCTCCAGCCGCAGGTCCCGGGCCCGCGCGGAGGCCCCGGGGCCCGCCACGGCCACGTACACCGTCCCCACCGGTTTGCCGTCCTGCGGGTCGGGACCGGCGACGCCGGTGGTGGCAAGCCCCCAGTCGGCGCTCAGGGCGGCCCGTACGCCCTCCGCCATGGCGCGGGCGACTTCCGGGTCGACGGCGCCGCGTTCGGCCAGCAGAACCGCGTCCACGCCGAGCAGCCGTGCCTTGAGCTCGGTGGCGTACGCCGTGACCGAGCCGCGGAAGGTCCGTGAGGCGCCCGGCACCCCGGTCAGCTCGGCGGCAAGCAGCCCGCCGGTCAGGGATTCGGCGACCGCCAGGGTCGCACCCCGCTCGTCCAGCATCCGCAACACCCGGGCAGCTGCGGTCATTCCTGCGACTCCCGCGCGGCGGCGGCCAGCCCCGCCCGGCGCAGCACCAGGGCCTGTCGTACGTAGTCGAGCCCGGACCAGACCGTCAGGATCACGGCGGCGCCCATCAGCACGGCCCGCAGCGTGGCCAGCGGCCCGGTGAGGACCAGGATGTACATGCCGACGGCGATGCCCTGGGTGAGCGTCTTGAGCTTGCCGCCCCGGTTGGCCGGGATGACGCCCCACCGGATCACCCAGAAACGCAGCACCGTGATGCCGATCTCCCGGAAGAGGATCACGACGGTCACCCACCACGGCAGGTCGCCCAGCGCCGAGAGCCCGACCAGGGCGGCGCCCATGATGGCCTTGTCGGCGATCGGGTCGGCGATCTTGCCGAAGTCGGTGACGAGGCCGTAGCGGCGGGCCAGCTCGCCGTCGAAGAGGTCGGTGATCATCGCGACGGCGAAGGCCGCCCACGCGAAGGAGCGCCAGGCGGGGTCGTCGCCGCCGTCGTGGACCAGCAGCAGGACGAAGCCGGGCACCAGCACCAGCCGCACCATCGTGAGGATGTTCGCGATGTTCCACAGCCCTGCCTGCGGGGCCGTGGGAACAACGGCCGCGGGGCGGTGGTTGCCGGCGGCGGGTGCGGGGACTCCGGTCATCTGCCCGCCTCCTCCGGCTCCGTACACAGCGACGTCACCGGCTCGGCGACCAGGTCGACGCCCTCGGTGTCGACGACCTTGGCGGTGATGATCATGCCGGGTGCGAGGCCCTCGTACGAGGTGAGAATCACCTGGCCGTCGGTCTCCGGCGCCTGGTGCGCGGCCCGGCCGATCGCCTCGTCGTCCTCGACGCTCTCCACCAGCACCTCGACCGCCGAACCGAGCCGCTCCTCGGCGCGCTGCGCCGTCAGCTCCTCGGCGAGCCGCGAGACCCGGGCCAGGCGCTGGGCCACCACGTCCTCGTCGAGCTTGTCGCCGTACGTGGCCGCTTCGGTGCCCTCCTCGTCGGAGTAGCCGAAGACGCCGATCGCGTCGAGCCTCGCGGCGGTCAGGAAGCGCTCCAGCTCCTCCAGGTCCGCCTCGCTCTCGCCGGGGAAGCCGACGATGAAGTTGGAGCGCACACCCGCCTCGGGGGCCTTGGAGCGGATGGTGTCCAGCAGCTCCAGGAAACGCTCGGTGTCGCCGAAGCGGCGCATGGCACGCAGCACGCCGGGGGCGGAGTGCTGGAAGGACAGGTCGAAGTACGGCATGACCTTGGGCGTCGAGGTCAGTACGTCGATCAGGCCGGGCCGCATCTCGGCGGGCTGCAGATAGCTGACCCGGATCCGCTCGACGCCCTCGACGGCGGCCAGCTCGGGCAGCAGCGTCTCCAGCAGCCGGATGTCGCCGAGGTCCTTGCCGTACGAGGTGTTGTTCTCGCTGACCAGCATGACCTCCTTGACGCCCTGCTCGGCCAGCCAGCGGGTCTCGCCCAGCACATCCGACGGACGGCGGGAGATGAAGGAGCCCCGGAAGGACGGGATGGCGCAGAAGGAGCAACGGCGGTCGCAGCCGGAGGCGAGCTTGACCGAGGCGACCGGGCTGCTGTCCAGGCGCCGGCGCAGCGGCGCGCGGGGCCCGGAGGCGGGCGCGAGGCCGTCGGGCAGGTCCTCCGGTGCGGGGGCGGGCGCCTGGGCGTGTCCCGGCAGCGCCACGCCCGCGGTGTCCTGGCGCTCGGCGGGGCTGATCGGCAGCAGCTTGCGCCGGTCGCGCGGGGTGTGGGGGGCGTGCACACCGCCGGACAGGATGGTCTGCAGGCGGTCGGAGATGTCCGCGTAGTCGTCGAAGCCGAGCACCCCGTCGGCCTCGGGCAGCGCCTCCGCCAGCTCCTTGCCGTACCGCTCGGCCATGCAGCCCACCGCGACGACGGCCTGGGTGCGGCCCTGCCCCTTGAGGTCGTTGGCCTCGAGGAGGGCGTCGACGGAGTCCTTCTTCGCGGCCTCGACGAAGCCGCAGGTGTTCACGACGGCGACGTCCGCGTCGGTGGCGTCCTCGACGAGCTGCCAGCCGTCCGCCGCCAGACGGCCGGCGAGCTCTTCGGAGTCCACCTCATTGCGGGCGCAGCCGAGCGTGACAAGGGCGACGGTACGGGGTTCGGGCATGACCTCAGCGTACTTTGTCCGGCCCGTGCCCCCGCCCCCGAGGGGTCGGGGGCGATCACTCGCGGCGCTCCCGGGTCAGCCCGCCTGCGGATCTCCCGGCGTGAAGTTGAGCCGCTGGACCTGGCCGGGGGTGCCGGCCCTGCCGATGTCCTTGCCGTTGACGAACAGTTTGACGGCGCCGGCGTTGCCCACGATGAGGTTGATCTTCTTCTCGTCGGTGAAGGACATGGACTGCCCGGCGGGGAGGTTGCCCTGGAAGAGGGAGCGGCCGTTGCTGTCGGTCACCGAGACCCAGCTCTTGGCGCCGTCGGCGGTGATCTTCACGGTGACCTTGTCGGCCGGGGCCGCGGCGATCGCGCTCTCGGTCGGGTCGGGCTTGGTGTCGGTGGCGGTTGTGTGCGAGGGACTGGCGCTCTTGGTGGTGGCCACCACGGTGGGCTTGCCGGCCACCGGCTGGCTCCCGTCGCTGCCGCCGTTGAAGATGGTGAAGCCGACGAAGCCGACGACCGCGACGATCGCCGCGACCATCGCGGCGGTCCAGTTGGGGCGGCGCGGCTCGGAGCGGATCCGTTCGGCCTCGTACAACGGGGCCGTCGGGGTCGGGGTCGGGCCGATGCCGCCGTGCTCGGCGGCGTACTGCGCCACCAGCGGTTCGGGGTCGAGGCCGACGGCGCGGGCGAGGGTCCTGATATGGCCACGGGCGTAGACGTCGCCACCGCAGCGGGAGAAGTCGTCCTGCTCGATGGCGTGCACGATGGGCGCGCGGACACGCGTGCTGCTGCTGACCTCGTCGACGGTCAGGCCGGCGGCGAGGCGTGCCTGGGCGAGGGCGTGACCGACCGGGGGCCGGTCGTCGGCGACCGGGGGACGGTCGTCGGATGGCGGGTTGCCGATGGACACGGGGGCGCCTTTCGAGCGTGTAGCCACCTGCTGGAGACTCAGTCTAGGGGGGGTCGGAAAAGGTGGGGCAAGCGGACGGCCGTTCTTTGTCCGCCATCAGGATTGCCGGACGGAACTGTCACCCGGCCGGTGCCTCTGACACGCGGACATGCGCCTTCCTCCTGCAATAACTTGACGTACGGGCAGGAGAAACGGTTGCCCCCGCCCCTCTTACGAGTGAGCTACGAATGAGTCTCGCCGCGGATAACGGCGAGGACTCCGTCCATCTCATCGGGCTTGACCAGAACATCGCGGGCCTTCGAGCCCTCACTCGGACCGACGATCCCGCGCGATTCCATCAGATCCATCAGCCTGCCCGCTTTCGCGAAGCCCACACGCAGCTTGCGCTGAAGCATCGAAGTGGAGCCGAACTGTGTCGACACGACCAGTTCCGCGGCCTGGCAGAGCAGGTCGAGGTCGTCGCCGATCTCCTCGTCGATCTCCTTCTTCGGACCGCTGCCGACCACCACGTCCTCGCGGTAAGCGGGCGTCAGCTGGTTCTTGCAGTGGCCGACGACCGCCTCGATCTCGGCCTCCGTGACGTAGGCGCCCTGCATACGGATCGGCTTGTTCGCGCCCATCGGCAGGAACAGTCCGTCACCCTTGCCGATGAGCTTCTCGGCACCCGCCTGGTCGAGGATGACCCGGCTGTCGGCGAGTGAGGAGGTCGCGAAGGACAGTCGCGACGGCACGTTGGCCTTGATCAGACCGGTCACCACGTCCACGCTCGGCCGCTGCGTCGCCAGCACCAGGTGGATGCCGGCCGCGCGGGCGAGCTGCGTGATGCGGACGATCGCGTCCTCGACATCGCGTGGCGCCACCATCATCAGGTCCGCCAGCTCGTCCACGATCACCAGCAGATACGGATACGGGGCCAGCTCGCGCTCGCTGCCCTCGGGCGTCTTGGCCTTGCCGGAGCGCACCGCCGCGTTGAAGTCGTCGATGTGCCGGAAGCCGTACGCCGCCAGGTCGTCGTAGCGCAGGTCCATCTCGCGGACCACCCACTGCAGCGCCTCGGCGGCCCGCTTGGGGTTGGTGATGATCGGCGTGATCAGGTGCGGGATGCCCTCGTACGCGGTCAGCTCGACGCGCTTGGGGTCGACCAGGACCATCCGCACCTCGTCGGGCGTGGCGCGCGCTATCACCGAGGTGATCAGGCAGTTGATGCAGGACGACTTGCCGGCGCCGGTGGCGCCCGCGACCAGGATGTGCGGCATCCGGGCGAGGTTGGCCATCACATAGCCGCCCTCCACGTCCTTGCCGAGGGCCACCGTCATCGGGTGTTCCTCGCCGGCCGCCTCCGCCGAGCGCAGCACATCGCCGAGGACGACCAGTTCGCGGTCGCTGTTGGGGATCTCGATGCCGACCGCCGACTTGCCGGGGATCGGGCTGATGATCCGTACGTCCGGACTGGCGACGGCGTACGCGATGTTCTTGGCCAGCGCCGTGATCCGCTCGACCTTGACGGCCTGGCCGAGCTCGACCACATAGCGGGTGACCGTCGGGCCCCGGGTGAAGCCGGTGACCCGGGCGTCCACCTTGAACTGGGAGAACACATCGGTCAGCTGGGCGACCACCGCGTCGTTGGCGGCGGTGCGGGTGCGTCCGGGGCCACCGCGCTCCAGCAGGTCCAGCGACGGGAGGGCGTAGGTGATGTCGCCGGACAGCTGCAACTGCTCGGCGCGCGGCGGCAGCGGCGCGCCCTCGGCGGGCCCCGGCTTCTTGGTGAGGTCGGGTACGGACCCGGTGTCCTCGCCGGTGGCCGCGGGCGGCTCCGGCTCCTCGTCCCGGGCCGCCGGCACCGGGGACTTGATCAGCCCGGCGACCAGCGCCGAGGGCTGTACCCCGTACATCACGGCGCCGTCCAGGTCGGCGGCCGCGGCGGCGGCCACGTCGACCGCGTCCAGACGGAGTACTCCGCTGTCGTCCGAGGGGTCCGTCCTGGGCTCGTAGCGGCGCTTCGTGCGCCGGCGCGGCCTCGGCTCGTCCTCGAACAGGTCCCCGAGCGCCACGTCGTCGCCGACCGGCTCGGGCGCTTCGAGCAGCCGCAGCCACATGGCCAGCTCCCGCAGCCGCTGCGGGATGGCGGCGACCGGGGTGGCGGTCACGACCAGCAGCCCGAAGAAGCTCAGCAGGGCCAGCAGCGCCACGGCGAGCGGTTTGCCGACCGTGTACTCCAGCGGCGCCGAGGCGGCCCAGCCGATCAGCCCGCCCGCGTCGCGGATCTTCTCGGCGCCCTGGCCGCGCCCGGGCGAGCCGCAGCCGATGTGGACCAGCCCGAGCACACCCACGACCAGCGTGGACAGCCCGATGACGATGCGGCCGTTGGCGTCGCCCTCCTCCGGGTGCCGCATGAGCCGTACGACGACGATCCCGATCAGGACCGGCACCACCAGGTCCAGCCGCCCGAAGGTGCCCGTGACCAGTATCTGGACCAGGTCGCCCACCGGGCCCTGCAGATCGGAGTACGTACCGACCGCGACCACCAGCGCGAGGCCGAGCAGCAGCAGCGCGAGGCCGTCCTTGCGGTGGGCCGGGTCGAGGCCGCGCGCGCCGCGCCCTATGCCGCGGAAGAGCGCGCCGACGGTGTGGGCGAGGCCGAGCCACAGGGCCCGTACGAGCCGGTAGACCCCGCCGGTCGGCGAGGGTGCGGCCTTGACGGCAGGCTTAGGTGCGGCTTTGGCCGCCGGCTTCTTGGCGGGGGGCCGCTTCGCCGGGGGCTTCTTGGCCGCAGGCTTGGCGGCAGCCTTCTTGGCGGTGCCGGACGAACGTGAGGCCATGATGCTGAGGTTACCGCCGAAGACCGTAAGGGACACGCGTGCCCATTGATACCCCCGTTCGTGTCGCGCCCTTGGCACAGCACGGGTGACAGGACGTCAACGGCCGCCGGCCACGAACCGCACGGCGCCTTACGGCGCGTTCAGTCCTGCGACGGGACCTTGCCGGCGTCGCCGGCGCCGGTGCCCGGCTCCAGGGCGTCCAGCGCCCGGCGCAGGCCGGTGAGTTTGCGCTCCAGGTGGGCGGCGGTGGCGACGGCTGCCGCGTCCGAGGACTCGTCCAGCTGTTTGGACAGTGCCTCGGCCTGCTCCTCCACGGCCGCGAGCCGGGCGGAGAGTTCGGCGAGCAGTCCGACGGCCTCCTTGGTGCCGTTGGAGCCGCTCTGGCCGCCACCCTGCTCGAGCTGGAGCCGCAGCAGCGCGGCCTGCTCGCGCAGCTGGCAGTTCTTCATGTAGAGCTCGACGAAGACGGAGACCTTGGCCCGCAGCACCCACGGGTCGAAGGGCTTGGAGATGTAGTCGACGGCTCCGGCCGCGTATCCCCGGAAGGTGTGGTGCGGGCCGTGGTTGATGGCCGTGAGGAAGATGATCGGGATGTCCCGTGTCCGCTCACGTCGCTTGATGTGCGCGGCGGTCTCGAATCCGTCCATCCCCGGCATCTGGACATCGAGCAGGATCACCGCGAAGTCGTCGGTGAGCAGCGCCTTGAGCGCTTCCTCCCCGGACGATGCCCGCACCAGCGTCTGATCGAGCGCCGAGAGAATGGCCTCCAGCGCCAGCAGATTCTCCGGCCGGTCATCGACCAGGAGGATCTTGGCCTTCTGCACCATGGCCCGCCCTCCTCGCCCCGGCACTGCACCGGGTGCCGCCCCCATGGACGACTTCTGTACGTCGCCCGTCCTTGTGCCGGTCATGGTAGCCGCACCCCGCTGTCCGCCACACCCTGTCACCGCCATGTCACTGTGCACGTAGCAGAAACGCAAGCGGAGACCAGAAGGTTCCCCGAATCCCGTGTTCTCACACCTGATTGACCACGGCGAGTCATGTCGATCACGAGCTCCGACGAGGCGGGCAGGAAGGCGTTCAACGGGCTTGCATCCACTGTTCCATCACCGCGAGCAGGTGGTCCGTGTCGACGGGCTTGGCGACGTAGTCCGACGCGCCGGACTCGATGCTCTTCTCCCGGTCGCCCTTCATCGCCTTCGCGGTGAGCGCGATGATCGGCAGGTTGGCGAACTGAGGCATCCGGCGGATCGCGGCAGTCGTCTCATATCCATCCATTTCCGGCATCATGATGTCCATCAGCACGATCGCCACATCGTCGTGCTGCTCCAGCACCTCGATGCCCTCACGGCCGTTCTCCGCGTACAGCACCGTCAGCCCGTGCTGCTCCAGGACGCTGGTGAGCGCGAAGACGTTGCGGATGTCGTCGTCCACGATGAGCACCTTCTCGCCGCTGAAGCCGCCCGCGAAGCCGGTGTACGCGTCGCTGTGGGCGCCGCCCACCCACGAGTCGGCGAGCTGCTGCGGGGGCTGCCCGGGCGGGGCCTGGCTGACCGTCGGGGCGGCGGAGGTGGAGCGGCGGCGCAGCCTGGCGAGGCTGCTGCCCGCGCCCCGGCCCCGGGCGCCGGGCGGCAACGCGTGGCCGGCGTACAGACCGTGCAGAGGGTGGTCGGTGCCCGCCTCGTCCTCGGCGGCGGCGGGCAGCGCCGGGTAGCCCTGCGGGGGCAGTTCGCCGCTGCTGAGGGGGAGGTAGAGGGTGAACGTCGAACCGCGGCCGGGCTGGCTGTCGGCGTGGATCTCGCCGCCGAGCAGCCGGGCGATCTCGCGGCTGATGGACAGCCCGAGGCCGGTGCCTCCGTACTTGCGGCTGGTCGTGCCGTCCGCCTGCTTGAAGGCCTCGAAGATCACCCGCATCTTGCTCGACGCGATCCCGATTCCGGTGTCGGTGACCGAGAACGCGATCAGCGGCTGGTCCGCGTCGCGCAGCGCGCCCGACTCCAGCAACTGCTCGCGGATCGACTGCGGCACCTCGGGCCCGGCCGGCCGGATCACCAGCTCCACCGAGCCGCTGTCGGTGAACTTCACCGCGTTGGACAGCAGGTTGCGCAACACCTGGAGCAGCCGCTGCTCGTCGGTGTGCAGCGTCACCGGCAGCTCCGGCGAGACCCGTACGGAGAAGTCCAGGCCCTTCTCGGCGGTCAGCGGCCGGAAGGTGGCCTCGACGTAGTCCACCAGCTGGACCAGGGCGATCCGGGTCGGGGTGACGTCCATCTTGCCCGCCTCGACCTTCGACAGGTCCAGGATGTCGTTGATCAGCTGGAGCAGGTCGGAGCCGGCGCCGTGGATCGTTTCGGCGAACTCGACCTGCTTGGGCGAGAGGTTGCTCTCGGCGTTGTCGGCGAGCAGCTTGGCCAGGATCAGCAGCGAGTTGAGTGGGGTCCGCAGCTCGTGCGACATGTTGGCCAGGAACTCGGACTTGTAGCGCATCGAGACCGCGAGCTGCTCGGCGCGCTCCTCCAGGACCTGCCGGGCGTCCTCGATCTCGGTGTTCTTGACCTCGATGTCCCGGTTCTGCCGGGCGAGGCGGTCGGACTTCTCCTCCAGCTCGGCGTTGGACACCTCCAGCGCCCGCTGCCGGTTCTCCAGCTCGTCGCTTCGCTCCCGGAGCTGCTCGGTGAGCTCCTGCGACTGCTTGAGCAACCCCTCGGTCTTGGTGTTGACG
Source organism: Streptomyces sp. NPDC059373 (assembly GCF_042751495.1). Lineage (NCBI taxonomy): Bacteria > Bacillati > Actinomycetota > Actinomycetes > Kitasatosporales > Streptomycetaceae > Streptomyces > Streptomyces sp. NPDC059373. The sequence continues at coordinate 124,882 of NZ_JBHYXC010000021.1, forward strand.
CCGATGGTGTTGACGCTGACCGCGATCATGTCGGTGATCTGGCCGAGGAAGTCCTTCTGGATCTGGGTGAAGGGCTGGAAGGAGGCCAGCTCGATCACGCCGAGCACCCGGTCCTCGAAGAGCACCGGCAGCACGATCACATGCGCCGGGGGTGCCTCACCGAGCCCGGAGGCGATCTTGAGATAGCCGGGCGGGACGTTCTCGAGCAGGATCGTCCGCTTCTCCACGGCCGCCGTGCCGATCAGCCCGTCACCGGGCAGGAAGGTGGTCGGCATGGCCCGCCGGGAGAACCCGTACGAGCCGATGAGCCGCAGCTCGTACTCGTACCCCGCCCCGTCGACAGGGTTCTCGCCGCCTTCGATCTCCTCCGCCAGGAAGAAGGCGCCGTGCTGCGCGGAGACCACCGGTGTGAGCTCACTCATGATGAGCGCGGCCACGTCGTTGAGGTCCCGGCGGCCCTGCATCAGGCCGGAGATGCGGGCGAGGTTGCCCTTGAGCCAGTCCTGCTCCTTGTTGGCGAGGGTGGTCTCGCGCAGACGCACGATCATGGTGTTGATGTAGTCCTGGAGTTCCAGGATCTCGCCCGCCGCGTCCACGTCGGTGCGGATGTTGAGGTCGCCACGGGTCACCGCGGTGGCGACCTGGGCGATGTTGCGGACCTGGCGGGTCAGGTTGTTGGCCATCAGGTTCACGGACTCGGTGAGGTCCTTCCAGATGCCGGAGACCCCCGGCACCCGGGCCTGGCCGCCGAGCCGGCCCTCCGTACCCACCTCACGGGCGACGCGGGTCACCTCGTCACCGAAGGCCGACAGCTGGCCGACCATCGTGTTGACCGTGGTCTTCAGCTCCAGGATCTCGCCGCGCGCGTCCACGTCGATCTTCTTGGACAGGTCACCGCGGGCCACGGCGGTGGTGACCTCGGCGATGTTACGGACCTGGCCGGTCAGGTTGGACGCCATGAAGTTCACCGACTCGGTGAGGTCCTTCCAGGTACCCGAGACGCCGGGCACGCGGGCCTGGCCGCCGAGGATGCCGTCGGTGCCCACCTCGCGGGCCACCCGGGTCACCTCGTCACCGAAGGCGGACAGCGTGTCGACCATCGTGTTGATCGTTTCTGCGAGCTGCGCGATCTCGCCGCGCGCCTCGACGGTGATCTTCTTGGTCAGGTCGCCGTTGGCGACGGCGGTGGCGACGGAGGAGATGGACCGCACCTGACTCGTCAGGTTGTTGGCCATCAGGTTCACGTTGTCCGTCAGGTCCTTCCAGATGCCCGACACGTCGCGGACCCGGGCCTGGCCGCCCAACTGGCCCTCGGTGCCCACCTCGCGGGCCACCCGGGTCACCTCGTCACCGAAGGCGGACAGCTGGTCGACCATCGTGTTGACGGTGGTGACCAGGGCGAGGATCTCGCCCTTCGCGTCGACGGTGATCTTCTTGGACAGATCGCCCTGGGCGACCGCCGTGGTGACCTCGGCGATGGTGCGGACCTGGCTGGTCAGGTTGGTCGCCATGAAGTTGACGGACTGGGTGAGGTCCTTCCACGTACCCGATACGCCCTTGACCTCGGCCTGGCCGCCGAGGATGCCCTCGGTGCCCACCTCGCGGGCCACCCGGGTCACCTGCTCGGCGAAGGACGACAGCTGGTCGACCATCGTGTTGAGGGTGTTCTTCAGCTCCAGGATCTCGCCCCGGGCGTCCACGTCGATCTTCTGCGACAGGTCACCGCGCGCCACGGCGGTCGCGACCTGCGCGATGTTACGGACCTGGGCGGTCAGGTTCCCGGCCATGCCGTTCACCGAATCCGTCAGATCCCGCCACACACCGGCCACGCCCGGCACCTGCGCCTGGCCGCCGAGCCGGCCCTCCGTACCCACGTCGCGGGCGACGCGGGTCACCTGGTCGGCGAAGGCGGACAGCTGGTCGACCATCGTGTTGAGGGTGTTCTTCAGCTCCAGGATCTCGCCCCGGGCGTCGACCTCGATCTTCTGCGACAGGTCGCCGCGCGCCACGGCCGTGGTCACCTGGGCGATCTGGCGGACCTGAGAGGTCAGGTTGCCCGCCATGAAGTTGACGGAGTCCGTCAGGTCCTTCCAGACGCCGCTGACGCCGTCCACGCGGGCCTGGCCGCCCAGCCGGCCCTCCGTGCCCACGTCGCGGGCCACCCGGGTCACCTGGGCGGCGAAGGAGGACAGCTGGTCCACCATCCGGTTCACGGTGTTCTTCAGCTCCAGCATCTCGCCGGAGACGTCCACCGTGACCTTCTGCGACAGGTCACCGTTGGCCACCGCCGTCGTGACCTGCGCGATGTTGCGGACCTGGCCGGTGAGGTTGCGGAAGGCCGTGTTGACGGAGTCCGTCAGGTCCTTCCAGGTACCGGCCGCGCCGGGCACCTGCGCCTGGCCGCCCAGCTCACCCTCGACACCGACCTCACGGGCCACCCTGGTCACTTCCGCACCGAAGGCGGACAGCTGGTCGACCATGGTGTTGACGGTGTTCTTCAGCTCCAGCATCTCGCCGGAGACGTCCACGGTGACCTTCTGCGACAGGTCACCGTTGGCCACCGCCGTCGTCACCTGCGCGATGTCGCGCACCTGGGCCGTCAGGTTGCGGAAGGCGGTGTTCACCGAGTCGGTGAGGTCCTTCCAGATGCCCGCCGCCCCCGGCACCTGCGCCTGACCGCCGAGCTGGCCCTCGGCGCCGACCTCGCCCGCCACCCGGGTCACCTCGTCGGCGAACGTACGCAGCGTCTCGGTCATCGCGTTGATGGTCTCGGCGAGCTGCGCGACCTCGCCGCGCGCGCCGATCGTGATCTTCTGCGACAGGTCGCCGTTCGCGACCGCCGTCGTCACCTGGGCGATATCGCGCACCTGGGCCGTCAGATTGCCGGCCATAAGATTTACGGAATCCGTCAGGTCCTTCCACACGCCGGCCACACCGGGCACCTGTGCCTGGCCGCCGAGTTCACCCTCGGTGCCCACCTCGCGTGCGACACGGGTCACTTCGGAGGCGAAGGAAGAGAGCTGATCGACCATCGTGTTGACGGTGTTCTTCAACTCCAGCATCTCGCCGGCCACATGAACCGTGACCTTGCGGGACAGATCACCCTTCGCCACGGCCGTCGTAACGAGAGCGATGTCACGTACCTGGGCGGTCAGCCGGGACGCCATCGTGTTGACCGAATCCGTGAGATCCTTCCACGAACCCGACATTCCGCGCACCCGCGCCTGCCCGCCGAGCTTGCCCTCGGTGCCGACCTCACTGGCCACCCGGGTCACCTCGTCGGTGAACGCGGAGAGCTGGTCGACCAGCCCGTTGGTGGTCCGACCCACCTTCAGGAACTCGCCACGCAGCGGGTGCGCCGAGCCGTCGGAGCCCTGCGAGCGCAGGTCCATCCGCTGCTCCAGGTCGCCTTCCGCCACCGCCGACAGCACCCGGCCGACCTCGGACACCGGGCGCACCAGGTCCTCCACCAGGGCGTTCGAGGCGTCGATCGCCGCAGCCCAGGCGCCCTCGCAGGCGCCGGTCTCCAGACGCTCGGTCAGCTTGCCCTCCCGGCCGACCACGCGGCGTACGCGGGCCAGTTCGCCGGTGAGGTGTTGATTGCGGTCCGCGACCTCGTTGAAGACGGCGGCGATCTCCGCCATCACGCCGTCGCCGGACACGGTCAGCCGCTTGCGGAAGTTGCCGTCCCGCATGGAGGACAGCGCCGCCAACATTCTGTGCAGGGCAGCCGTATCCACCTCGACGGTCCCGTTCGCCCGGGCTCGTGTGTTTTTCGCCCGCGCGGAATTGCCCCGCGTCGAAGCGGTTGTCACGCCGCCTCGCGCCGATGCGCCAGACTCCACCGTGTCCCTCCCAGAGGGTCGACCGACCTGCATGTGCCTGTATAGGGCATGCCCAGTGTTTCACCATGCCCGCGCCCGGCCATAACAGTTCGGCAGCATCGCATATGACCGGCGTCATGATCGGGGCAGAAACACCCGCAACCGGCGCACGCGCGACCGACAGGGGTAAGTAACCTGGCATCCGGCTGCCCGCCAGGAACCGGGCGTACACCTCATGGGGGCTGACGGTGCAGGTACAGCGGACCGAGGACGTACACGTCCCAGGACAAACAAGGAGATCTGTGATCACGGCGCGGGCAGCGGCCACCTTCGACCCGGTCGGGCGTTCGGTCGCCACCGCGCGCGCATTCGTCCGCGACACCCTGCAGGGGTGGGGCTTCTCCGATGTGGTGGACGACGCAGTCGTCCTCACCAGCGAGCTGGTCACCAACGCCGTCGTCCACGCCGGTACCGCCGCCGACGTCGAGTGCCTGCGCTACGAGGCCGCGGTGCGGGTCGAGGTCTCCGACCGCTACCCCGAGCGCGAGGTCCCGCTCCAGGACGCCCACCGCCAGGCCCACCCCGACCACGAGGGCGGCCGCGGGCTGATCCTCTGCTCGGCCCTGGCGACCCGTTGGGGCGTCCAGTACAGCCCCGAGACCAAGCAGGTCTGGTTCCAGCTGGACCTCCCCCAGCGCCCCGCCGGCACCCGCTCGGCCGGCCCCGTCCTGCCGATTTCGGCCCTGCCGCTCGCCGACGAGCGGGTCCGCGTCGCCGTCATCCAGGTCGACCGCAACGGTATCCTCACCCGCTGGAACGACGACGCCGCCGAACTGTTCGGCCACCCCTCCGACCAGGTCGTCGGCAAACCCCTCGGCGACCTCGCCGCCTGGCCCCAGACCCCCGGCACCGGCCACGGCATCGCCGAGGCGCTGTTGCTGTCCCGCTGGGAGGGCAGCTACGGAATCCGCGGCGCCGACGGCCGCGTCCAGCCGGTGTACGGATCCCATCTGCGGGTACGCGACACCTCCGGCGAACCGTCGACCGTATGCCTGCTGGTCCGCGAGGACGAACGGGCCATCCTGCAGAACCCGGTGCGCGGCAGCGTCTCCCTCGACGCGTCGGGCGCCGAACGCGCCAAGGCCGTCGACCCGTTCGAGACCTTCATCGGGTCCCCGGCGCCCGATGACCTGGACGGCCTGCTCCAGCGCACCGTCGAGCGCGCCCGCGACATGCTCGACGGCGACGCCGCCTACCTGCTGCTCGCCACCGACGACGAGACGGAGTTGGAGGTCCGCGCCTCCACCGGACTTCCCTCGGCCCGCCAGCGCTTCGCCCGGGTCCCCGTCGAGGCCGGTACGGGCCGCTACGGCAGCGCCCGCATGCCCGCCGTCCACGAGGACCTCACCGCCGTCCCCGGCGCCGTGCCGCTGCTCGCGGGGACCGGGATGCGGTCGATCGTCACCGTGCCGCTGAAGGTCGAAGGGCGGCTCACCGGATCGCTGGGGGTCGCCGCCGAGGCCCCGGGCCGGTACTCCAACGAGCAGGCGCTGCGCCTGCAGTTCGCGGCCGACCGCATCGCCCTGGCCGTGGAGAGCGCCCGCCTGACCGAGCTGGAGCGGCTGCGGCGCGGCTCGCTGTCCTTCCTGGTCGAGGCCTCGGACCTGCTGGCCGGAACGCTGGAGCGGGACCAGACGCTGGCGCTGATGGCCCAGATGACCGTGCCCACGCTGGCCAGTTGGTGCGCCGTCTACACCATCGCCGAGCAGTCCGAGCCCGAACTCGCCTTCGTACTCCACGAGGACGAGGACCGCATCGACGGCATCAAGGCACTGCTCAGCAAGGTCCAGCCGCCGGCCCCGGACCCCACCCCCGGCGCCCGCATCTGGACCGCCCCCTCCGACGCCGCCCACTCCACCGCCCTGCGCGCCTCCCTGCGCAGCCTCGGCCTCGGGGAGCCCGGCCGGCCCGCCACCGGGCCCGGCACGGCACTGGCCACAGCGGCAGCGGTCGGCGGCGAGACCGTCGTCCTGCCGCTGGTGGCCCGCAACCGCGTCATCGGCATGCTGACGCTGGGCAAGCCCTCCGACGAGCGCTTCCGCCAGGAGATCCTGGAACTCGCCGAGGACCTGTCCCGTCGCGCCGCCCTGGCCCTGGACAACGCCCGCCTCTACAGCGAGCGGACCGCCATCAGCCAGTCGTTGCAGCGCAGCCTGCTGCCCCCAGGCCTCCCCGTCATCCCCGGCGTCGAGGTCGAGGTCGTCTACCGCGCCGCCGGCGAGGGCAACGAGGTCGGCGGCGACTTCTACGACGTCTTCCCCATCCGCGACGGCTGCTGGGGCTTCGCCATCGGCGACGTCTGCGGCACCGGCCCCGAGGCGGCAGCCGTGACCGGCCTCGCCCGGCACGCCCTGCGACTGCTGGCCCGCGAGGGCTTCAGCGGCCCCAGCGTCCTGGAGCGGCTCAACGCCGCCATCCTCGACGAGGGCGCCCGCAGCCGCTTCCTCACGCTACTGTACGGCGAGTTGTGGCCGCAGCCCGACGGCAGCGCCATCCTCAAGGTCGTCTGCGCCGGCCACCCCCTGCCGCTGCGTTTGCGCCAGGACGGCACCGTGGAGGCTGCCGCCGACCCGCAGCCACTGCTCGGCGTCATCGAGGACCTCGAACTCGTCGAGCAGACCATCGAGCTCGCTCCCGGCGACGTGCTCCTCTGCGTCACCGACGGCGTCACCGAGCGCCGCGAAGGCTCCCGCATGCTCGGTGACGACGGCCTCGCCGATGTCTTCGCCACCTGTACGGGCCTCAACGCCGGCGCCGTCGCCGCCCGCATCCAGCGAGCCGTGGAACGCTTCGCCTCCGACGCCCCGTCCGACGACATGGCGATCCTGGCGATGCGCGTACCGGAATGACCCAGGAATGACGAAGGCCCCCGCCATGAGGCGGGGGCCTTCTGTGTCTGAGCCCCAATACGGAATCGAACCGTAGACCTTCTCCTTACCATGGAGACGCTCTACCGACTGAGCTATTGGGGCGCGCTCGACGTGAAGGATCTTAACCCATCCACGCGCGCGTTTGAAAATCAGATCAGAGCACTCCGCCGAGGCTGTTGCACGCCGACGCCATCCGCTCCAACTCCCTTTCGGTGAGCCCCGGGTGCACCGGCAGCGACAACGTCTCCCCCGCCGCCGCCTCGGTACGCGGCAAATAGGCGCCCGAGACCCTCGCCCGGTTGGCGGCAATGCGATGAAGCGGCGTCGGGATGCTCACCCGCGCCCGTACGCCCCTCGACTCCAGCGCGAGCGCGAAGGCATCCCGGTCCGGCCGGCCATTACCCGGTATCCGCACCGTGTAGCGGTGATAGACGTGATGAGCGCCCGGCTCCACATGCGGCACCACCACCCCGGTCAGCGCCGAATCCAGATACCGGCAGCTCGCCCGCTGCCGCGCCACCGCACCGGCCAGCTTGGTCAGCCCGGCCCGCCCGCCGGCCGCACAATCGTCCGACATCCGCACGTCGCCGTGACCGGATGACCTCAAGTTCCTCACCGTACGCGCCAACTCCGGGTGCTCCGTCGACACCATCGCCCCGTTCTCGACGGCGAACACGCTCATCACCCCGTACGTCCCCACCTTGCGGCCCGCCAGCGCCGCGGCCTGCGCCTGGGTCGCGTCCTCGACGATCGCCAGGCCGTGCCGCTCCGCGAGCCCGGAGAGCGTGTCCACGGCCGCCGGGTGACCGAAGAGGTGAACGGGCAGAACAGCCACAGTGAGCGGCGTGATGACCGCGGCAACAGCCTCGGGGTCCAGGCAGAAGGTCAGCGGATCGATGTCCGCGAACACCGGTATCGCCCCGACCGCCCGGACGGCCTCTGCCGTCGTGGTCGGCGCGAACGACGGGAGGATGACCTCTTCCCCCGCGCCGATTCCCAGCGCCTGCAGCGACAGCCGCAGGGCAGCCATGCCCGAATCCACCGCCACGCAATGCCGGTTGCCGGCCCCTGACGAGAACTCCGTCTCCAGGGCCGCCACTTCCGCGCCTTGAAGCATGGTCTGCTGCATGCCGCCGCACCTCCACTAGCCGACGGGATCAGCATCGCGACCCTGCATGATGAGCGGCTAAGCGGAGCATGAACATACGGTTATGACAAAACAAAGAGCCGCATCCCGGGACCGAAGTCCCGGGATACGGCTCTTTATGAAGAATTGTTCGGCGGCGTCCTACTCTCCCACAGGGTCCCCCCTGCAGTACCATCGGCGCTGAAAGGCTTAGCTTCCGGGTTCGGAATGTAACCGGGCG
>NZ_JBHYXC010000022.1:0-132180 GCF_042751495.1 Streptomyces sp. NPDC059373
GTCAAGCCACCGCCCTGCGCGTACCTCATACACACGGCATACCGCAGGGATCACCACCCGTCAGCCCCCACGACACCACGCATTCAAGGTCAGTAGTCCGTGCTCGTCGAGGACGAGAAGCAGCAGGACGACGTGTCGGCGGTGCGTGACACGCTCATGAGCCCGCGGGGGCTCTCCCGTCTCCTCTTCGGATCGGAGGTGGAGGCTCAGCTCCCGCCCCGGCCCCGGCCGCAGTGCGCATCGAGAAGGCATGGAACGACTATCAGGGCGGTCGGCTCGGCAGCGTGATTGCCGCACTCCCGGCGCTTCTCCAGACCGCACAAGAGCTGGAGGATCGCGCGGCACGTCGCGAAGAGGATCGGCACGACTGTTGGGCAGTGTCGGCCCGGACGCTCCATCTTGCGGCTACAACCCTCGCGAAAATCGGGGAGTCAGACATCTCATGGCTTGCGGCAGAGCGAGCCATGCAAGCTGCGGACGCGTCCGATGACCCCCTCGTACTGGCGTCTGCCGCGCGCTCCGGAACGCACGCCTTGCTTGCCAACGGCCGGTACGAGGCAGCGATGGAGCTGGGTGACACCACGGCAAACTGGCTGTTCTCCCGCGACGTACAAGCGGCGGCGCCGTGGATTCAACACGGCGATGGAGTACGCCATTGAGGAGGGATACCTGGACGAGAACCCGCTCGCCGGGGTGAAACGGACCGCGTCCAACACCGGCGACAAGGTGGATTCCCGGGTCTTGGCCAACTCCATACAGTGCACCCAGCTCCTCACCGCCGTCTCCTACGTCGGCTCTGTCCACCGCAACGGTGGGCGACGGTTGGTCGCGTTCTTCGCCTGCCAGCTGTACGCCGCACTGCGGCCGACGGAAGCCGTCGGCCTGAAGGGAGCGGACTGCTACCTGCCTGAGAAGGGCTGGGGCACGCTCACCCTTCGCGAGACGCGCCCTGTCTCCGGTAAGAAGTGGACCGACTCGGGGCAGCGTCACGACAAGCGGGGGCTGAAGGCGAGAGAGGCGAATACGGACCGCCCGGTCCGCTTCCCGCCGCTGCTCGTGGCGATCCTCCTGGCGCACCTGAAGGAGTTCAGCACGGCTAAGGACGGGAGGCTGTTCGCCAACGAGCGTGGGGACGTGCTGGGTACTTCCAGCTACTGGCGGGTGTGGCGGGAAGCGCGGCCCATCGCGATCCCTCCGGACAGGGTGGACTCTCCACTCGCGCACCGGCCGTACGACCTGCGGCACACCTGCGTCACCAACTGGCTGAAGGCCGGCGTTCCGGTAGCTGAGGTGGCACGCCGCGCGGGCAACTCTCCCGAGGTCATCCACCGCCGCTATGAGGGCTGCATCGACGGTCACGAGGAGCTGAACAACAAGAAGATCGAAAAGGCGAGGGGGTGGGAGCAGGAAGGCCCGTAAACCGCCCGTGTGGCTCACACGCTCCTCACACGGGATCAGTGCGTAGCAATGACAAAGAGCCGGACTCAGTGGGACTGAGCCCGGCTCTTCATGTGTGGCACTTTCGCAGGTCAGCGACCTATTTTCGCTGGTTCCCGGTGAGTGCCCCCGGCAGGATTCGAACCTGCGCACACGGCTCCGGAGGCCGTTGCTCTATCCCCTGAGCTACGGGGGCGTGTCGGCCGCGGTGGCGGCGACGGGGGAAACACTACCAGCTCGGGGAGGGTGGGGGCGTACAGGGTTTCCGGGCCGGGGTGGGGGTTAGAGGGCCTGCCAGAGGGGCTTGGAGGCGTAGGTGGTGCGGAAGTAGTCGGCGAGCTTGAGCTTGGAGGCGGCGGGGTCGTCGAGGATGACGGTGGCGTGGGGGTGGAGCTGGAGGGCGGAGGCGGGGACGAGGGCGGAGAGGGGGCCTTCGACGGCCAGGGAGACGGCTTCGGCCTTGGATTCGCCGGTGGCCAGGAGGATGAGGTGGCGGGCGTCGAGGATGGTGCCGATGCCTTGGGTGATGACGTGGTGGGGGACCTCGTCGGGGGTGTCGAAGAAGCGCGCGTTGTCCTGGCGGGTCTGGGGGGTGAGGGTCTTGATGCGGGTGCGGGAGGCCAGGGAGGAGCAGGGCTCGTTGAAGCCGATGTGGCCGTCGGTGCCTATGCCGAGGAGCTGGAGGTCGACGCCGCCGGCCTGGGCGAGGGCGCGGTCGTAGGCGGCGCAGGCGGCGGGGACGTCGGCGGCGGAGCCGTCGGGGCCGAGGAAGGAGCCTTCGGTGAGGCCGAGGGGCTCGACGACCTCGCGGAGGACGACGGAGCGGTAGGACTCGGGGTGGCCGGCGGGGAGGCCCACGTATTCGTCGAGCTGGCAGATGCGGGCGCGGGAGACGTCGAGGGCGGAGGCGCGGACCTTGGCGGCCAGGGCCTGGTAGACGGGCAGCGGGGTCGATCCGGTGGCTACACCGAGGAGGGCGTCGGGGGTGCGCCGCAGGAGGGCGGCGATGGTGTCGGCGATGAGTTCGCCGGCGGTGGCGGCGTCCGGAACGATGACAACTTCCACGCTGGGCCTGCCGATCTGAAGGAGTGCGTGTGGTGGTGTAGACCAATTTAGCGGATCGGGGTCTGCCACCGGCAGGCGTGGGAGTGTTTTTGAGCACGCTCAGCCCGTACGCGGCCCGCCGAGCACCCGCGCGCGGCATTGCGCCGGGGTGCCCCAGGCGGAGCGGAGGGCGCGGGCCTTGGTGATCCAGAGGGAGAGGTCGTACTCGGCGGTGTAGCCGATGGCGCCGTGGAGCTGGAGGGCGGTGCGGGCCGCGGCGTGGGCGGCGTCGCAGCAGGCGGCCTTGGCGGCGGCGAGGTCGGGGGCGGTGCCGGTGAGGGCGGCGGCGTGGAGGAGGGGGCGGGCGAATTCGAGGGCGAGGAGGGTGTCGGCCAGGCGGTGCTTGACGGCCTGGAAGGACGCGATGGCGGCCCCGAACTGGCGGCGCTGCTTGACGTATTCGACGGTGCGGGCCAGCAGGGCGAGGCCCACCCCCAGCGCCTGGGCGGCGGTGGCGAGGGCGGCCCGGTCGGCGGCGCGGTCGGCGGCGGCCAGGACTGCGGGGCCGGAGGCCAGGACCGTGCCTCCGGTGGGGCGGAAGAGGCGGCGCGCCGGGTCGAGGCCGGGGCGTACGGGGCCGGGGGCGCCGGCGAGCAGCAGCCGGTCGCCGTCGACGACGAGGACGGCGTCGGAGGCGTCCGCGTCGAGGACGTACGGGCCGGAGCCGAGCGTGACCATGGCCCGGCCGGAGGCGATGCGCGGCAGCCACTCCTTGGCCAGGCCGGGGTCGCCGGGGTCGCCGAGTGCGTCCAGCAGGGCGGCCGCGGCCACCGTCTCGACCAGTGGCCCGGGCACCGCGTGGCGGCCCAACTCGACGAAGGCCAGGGCGAGTTCGACAGGCAGCGGGCCCAGTCCGCCGTCGTACGCCTCGGGGACGGCGAGGGCGAGGACGCCGGCGTCGGCGAGGCGCGTCCAGAGGGCACGGCCGGGGGTGTGGTCGCCGGTGGCCCAGGCGCGTACGGCGGAGGGGGTGTCGGCGGCGGTCAGCATGCGGTCGAGGGTGCGGGCGAACTCGCGCTGTTCGTCGTCCGGGAGGAATCTCATCGGCGGCCTTTCGGGAGGCCGAGCAGGCGTTCGGCGATGAGGTCGCGCTGGATCTCGTTCGTACCAGCGTAGATGGGGCCGGCGAGCGCGAAGACGTAGCCGTCGGCCCACTCCCCCTCGGCGAGTTCGCCGTCCGGGCCGAGGAGGTCGAGGGCGGTCTCGTGGAGCGCGATGTCGAGTTCGGACCAGAAGACCTTGTTGAGGCTGGACTCGGCGCCGATCGGGTGGCCGGAGGCGAGCCGTGAGGCGTTGGCGTAGGTGAAGAGCTGGTAGGCCCGCGCGCCGATCACCGCGTCGGCGACCCGGTCGCGCAGCGCGGTGTCCGCCGGGTCGCCGTACGTACGCCACAGCTCCGCGAGGCGGCCGGCGGCGGCGGTGAAGCGGCCGGGGCTGCGGAGGGTGAGGCCGCGCTCGTTGCCGGCGGTGCTCATGGCGACGCGCCACCCCTGGCCGGGTTCGCCGATGACGTCGGCGTCGGGCACGAAGACGTCGTCCAGGAACAGTTCCGCGAAGGCGGGCTTGCCGTCGAGGCGGCCGATGGGGCGTACGGTCACGCCGTCCGCGTCGAGGGGGAACATGAGATAGGTCAGGCCGTGGTGCCGTTCGCTCCCCGGTTCGCCCCGGAAGAGGCCGAAGGCCCGGTCGGCGAACGCGGCCCGCGAGGACCAGGTCTTGTGGCCGTTCAGCAGCCGGCCGCCGTCCACCCGCCGGGCGGTGGAACGGAGCGAGGCGAGGTCGGAGCCGGCCTCGGGCTCCGACCAGGCCTGGGCCCAGATGACCTCGCCGCTTGCCATGGGCGGCAGGACGCGGGCGCGCTGCTCCTCGGTGCCGTGCGCGAAGAGCGTGGGCGCGAGCAGGTTGATGCCGTTCTGGCTTACGCGCCCGGGCGCCCCGGCCGCGTAGTACTCCTCCTCGAAGATCAGCCACTCCTGGAGCGACGCGCCGCGCCCGCCGTAGGCCTCCGGCCAGGAGACCACCGACCAGCGGTCGGCGGCGAGCCGCGCCTCCCACGCGCGGTGGGCGGCGAATCCGGGTCCGGTCTCCAGGGAGGGGAGGGGGGCGTCGGGGACGTTGGCGGCGAGCCAGGCACGGGCGTCGCGCCGGAACGCCTCCTCGTCGGCGGTGAAGTCAAGATCCACCCGAACCCCCTTCCCTAACAAGTGTTTGGTAGATTAACGTCGGTGTCGTGACTCCACCACCCTCGTACGTCCCCGGTCACGGACTCCTCTCCGGCCGCAGCGCCGTCGTCACCGCCGCCGCCGGCGCGGGCATCGGCGGCGCCACCGCCCGCCGCCTGCTGGAGGAGGGGGCCCGGGTCGTCATCGGCGACGCCCACGCGCGCCGCCTCAAGGAGTACGAAGCCGAGCTGGTGGACGAGTTCGGCGCCGAGCGGGTCGCCGGGCTGCCCTGCGACGTCACCGACGAACGGCAGGTCGGCGCCCTCCTCGACCTCGCGGAGCAGCAGCACGGCGGACTGGACGTCGTCGTCAACAACGCCGGCCTGGGCGGCACGGCCGAGCTCACCGAGATGACCGACGAGCAGTGGGACCGGGTCCTGGACGTCACCCTCAACGGCACCTTCCGCTGCACGCGGGCTGCGCTGCGGCGGATGAAAACCGCCGGCACGGGCGGCGGCGTCATCGTCAACAACGCCTCCGTCATCGGCTGGCGCGCCCAGGCGGGCCAGGCCCACTACGCGGCCGCCAAGGCCGGGGTCATGGCCCTCACCCGGTGCGCCGCGCTCGAGGCGGCCGCGTACGGGGTGCGGGTCAACGCGGTCGCGCCGAGCCTGGCCATGCACCCGCACCTGGTGAAGGTCACCACGCCCGGACTACTGGCCGAACTGACCGCCCGCGAGGCCTTCGGGCGGCACGCGGAGCCGTGGGAGGTGGCCAATGTGATCGTCTTCCTGGCCTCGGGCTATTCGTCGTACATGACCGGGGAGATCGTCTCCGTCAGCAGCCAGCACCCGTGAGACGAGAATGGGACCGTGCAGAAAAACGTGCCGAAGAACGCGCCGGGCAACGTGCCGGGCAACGTGCCGAAGAAGACGACAGCGGTGAGCCCGCCCCCCGACCGCCGCGCCGAGCTCCTCGCGACCGCCGCCAAGGTGTTCGCCGCGCAGGGCTACAACGCCACCACCGTGCGGCAGATCGCGGACGCGAGCGGGATGCTCGCGGGCAGTCTCTACTACCACTTCGACTCCAAGGAGTCGATGCTGGACGAGATCCTGTCGGCCTTCCTCGACGAGCTGTGGGCGGGGTACGACGCCGTGCTCGCGGGCGGTCTGGGCCCCAGGGAGACCATCGAGGCCCTCGTCACCGAGTCGTTCCGGGAGATCGACCGGCACCACGCCGCCGTCGCGATCTACCAGAAGGAGGCCAAGCATCTGTCCGCCCAGCCGCGGTTCGGCTATCTGGCGGATTCGCAGAAGCGGTTCGAGCGGGTCTGGCTCGGGACGCTGGAGCGGGGCGCGGCCGCCGGGGTGATCCGGGCCGACCTGGATCTGCGGCTCGCGTATCGCTTCGTACGGGACACGGTGTGGGTGGCCGCGTCCTGGTACCGGCCGGGCGGGCAGCGCAGCGCGGAGGAGATCGCCCGGCAGTATCTGTCGATGGTGCTGGACGGCATCGCCGTCAGCGAGTCGTAGTGGTTCGAAGTTCGTGGTTCGTGGTTCGTTAGTTAATTACCTTACGAGTTAGTTAACTACCTTACGAAGGAGTCGTCACATGGCCGAGGCCTACATCGTCGAAGCGGTCCGCACCCCCGTCGGCCGGCGCGGCGGCGGTCTGTCCCAGGTCCACCCCGCCGACCTCGGCGCGCACATCCTCTCCGCCCTGATGGAACGTTCCGGCGTCGACCCCGCCGCCGTCGAGGACGTCATCTTCGGCTGCCTCGACCAGGTCGGCCCCCAGGCCGGCGACATCGCCCGCACCTCCTGGCTGGCCGCCGGCCTCCCCGAGGAGGTCCCGGGGGTCACCATCGACCGCCAGTGCGGCTCCTCCCAGCAGGCCGTGCACTTCGCCGCCCAGGGCGTCCTGTCCGGCACCCAGGACCTCGTCGTCGCCGGCGGTGTCCAGAACATGTCCGCCATCCCCATCGGCTACGCCAACCACAAGGCCGTCGAACCCCTCGGCATGACGCAGGGCCCCTTCGCCGGCTCCGAGCGCTGGACCGCCCGCTACGGCGACCGGCCCGTCAGCCAGTTCTACGGTGCCGAGATGATCGCCGAGAAGTGGGGCATCACCCGCGAGGCCATGGAGGCCTTCGCCTACCGCTCCCACCAGCGCGCCGTCCACGCCATCGACGAGGGCCGCTTCGACCGCGAACTCGCCCCGTACGGCGACGTGTCCACCGACGAGGGCCCGCGCCGCGACACGACCCTGGAGAAGATGGCCGGGCTGAAGCCGCTGGTCGATGGCGGCCGGCTCACCGCCGCGCTCTCCTCCCAGGTCTCCGACGGCGCCTCCGCCATGCTCATCGCCTCCGAGCGCGCCGTCCGCGAGCACGGGCTCACCCCCCGCGCCCGCGTCCACCACCTGTCGGTGCGGGGCGAGGACCCGATCCGTATGCTCTCCGCCCCCATCCCGGCGACGGCGTACGCGCTCAAGAAGTCCGGCATGTCGATCGGCGACATCGACCTGGTCGAGATCAACGAGGCCTTCGCCCCGGTGGTGTTGGCCTGGCTCAAGGACACCGGCGCCGACCCCGACCGCGTCAACGTCAACGGCGGCGCCATCGCCCTCGGCCACCCCCTCGGCGCGACCGGCGTCAAGCTCATGACCACCCTCCTCCACGAACTGGAGCGCACCGGCGGCCGCTACGGCCTGCAGACGATGTGCGAGGGCGGCGGCCAGGCCAACGTCACCATCATCGAACGGCTCTGACCTGCGGCGTACGGGCCACACGGCACCCCCCGCCGCATCCCGCGTAAAGTCGTCGCGTTCATGACAACGTCACACAACCGACTCGCGACCGTCACCCAGCCACCAGCGCATCCGTGCGACGCTCCCGGAGGCCACTTTATCAACCCGCGTAGAACGCATGGCCCCTTGGGCTGATGCGCCATTCGCGAGCCTCCGGGAAAGGACCCCCACATGCCCGCCCCGCGCGTAAGCCGCTGGAAACCGCTGGCCCTGATAGCAGCCACCGTCGCCGTGCTGACCGGCGTCGTCATGCCGCCGGCCGCCGATGCGACGACCACGTCGTACGACAGCACGTACTACAAGAACGCGGTCGGAAAGACCGGCACGAGCCTGAAGTCCTCGCTGCACACGATCATCAGCAGCCAGACCAAGATCTCGTACGACGCGGTCTGGAACGCGCTGAAGGTCACCGACCAGGACCCGAACAACAGCAACAACGTGATCCTGCTCTACAGCGGCACCTCGCGCGCCAAGTCCCTCAACGGCGGCGACGTGGGCGACTGGAACCGCGAGCACGTGTGGGCCAAGTCGCACGGCGACTTCGGCACCGCGACCGGCCCCGGTACCGACCTGCACCACCTGCGCCCCGCGGACGTACAGGTCAACAGCACGCGCGGCGACAAGGACTTCGACGACGGCGGCAGCGCCGTCAGCGGGGCGACCGGAAGCTACACCGACTCGGACTCCTTCGAGCCCCGCGACGCGGACAAGGGCGATGTGGCCCGCATGATCCTCTACATGGCGGTGCGCTACGACGGCGGTGACGGCTTCGCCGACCTGGAGCCCAACGACAAGGTCAGCAACGGCAGCGCCCCGTACATCGGCAAGCTCTCCGTACTCAAGCAGTGGAACGACGAGGACCCGCCGAGCTCCTTCGAGGAGAACCGCAACGACGTCATATACAACACCTACCAGCACAACCGGAACCCGTTCATCGACCACCCCGAGTGGGTGGACTCGATCTGGTAGCGGTCAACGCGCCCCGTACACCGGCAGCCCCGGCTCCGCCTCCGCGAGCAGTTTCAGGGCCGCTTCCCCCGCCTCCGCGGGAGTGAGGCGGGCGCCCTTGTCCGCGGTGGGGCCGGGGCGCCAGCCTTCCATGACGGTGACGCGGCCGCCGTCGGCCTCGAAAACGCGGCCGGTGACGGCGGCGGAGGCGGCGGAGCCGAGCCAGACGACGAGGGGGGAGACGTTCTCCGGGGCCATGGCGTCGAAGGAGTCGCCGGAGGGGGCGGCCATGGCGGCGGCGAAGGTGTGCTCGGTCATCCGGGTGCGGGCGGCGGGGGCGATGGCGTTGACGCGGACTCCGTAGCGCGCGAGTTCGGCGCCGGCGACGAGGGTGAGGCCCACGATGCCGGCCTTGGCCGCCGCATAGTTGCCCTGACCGACGCTGCCCAGCAGCCCGGCGCCCGAGGTCGTGTTGATGACGCGGGCGTCGACCGTACGCCCCGCCTTGGCCTCGGCACGCCAGTGCGCGGCGGCGTGCTTGAGGGGGAGGAAGTGGCCCTTCAGGTGCACCCGCATGACGGCGTCCCAGTCGTCCTCCTCCAGGGTGACGAGCATGCGGTCCCGCAGGAAGCCCGCGTTGTTGACCAGGGTGTCCAGCCGCCCGAAGGTGTCGAGGGCGGTCGCGACGAGCGAGGCGGCACCCTCGGCGGTGGCAACGTCCCCACCGTGGGCGACGGCTTCGCCCCCCAACCCACGTATCTCCTCGGCCACTTGATGCGCGGGCCCCGCCGATCCTCCCCCGCCGTCCGGCCCGACCCCCAGATCGTTGACGACGACCCTGGCCCCCTCGGCGGCGAAGGCCAGCGCGTGTGCACGGCCCAGGCCACGCCCCGCGCCGGTGACGATGACGACGCGCCCGGCGCAGATACCGGTCATCTCAGGCCTCCTTGTTGGCAGTTGCCGCATCCAGAAACGCCGGCCGCTCCCCGCCCCCGTGCACCTGCAGGGCGGCGCCGCTGATGTACCGCGCGCGGTCAGACGCAAGGTAGACGCAGGCGTCACCGACCTCGTCGGGCTCGGCCAGCCGGCCCAGCGGCACGGTGCGGCCGACGGCGGCGATGCCCGCCTCGTCGCCGTAATGGAGGCGCGACAGCTCCGTACGCACCATGCCGACGACCACGGTGTTGACCCGCACCAGCGGCGCCCACTCCACGGCCATGGACCGGGCGAGGTTCTCCAGCCCCGCCTTGGCGGCACCGTAGGCGGCCGTCCCGGGCGAGGGCCGGGTGCCGCTGACGCTGCCGATCATGACGATGGCCCCGCCACCAGGCTGACGGCTCATCAGCTCGTACGCGGCCAGCGAGGCGTTGAGCGGCGCGATGAGGTTGAGCTCGACGACCCGCGCATGCCGGACGGCAGGCACCTCGCCCAGCAGCCGATAGGGCGACCCGCCCGCATTGTTGACCAGGACGTCAAGCCGGCCGTACGTCTCCCCCACCTGCTGGAAGAAGGCGCCGGTCGCGTCCGGATCGCGCAGGTCGACGGATACGAACTCGGCGTCGCCGAAGGGCTTCTCCGGGGGCCGCCGGGCGCAGATGACGACGCGCGCGCCGGCTTCGAGGAACGCGCGGGTGATCCCGGCGCCCACACCGCGCGTGCCGCCGGTCACGACGGCGACGCGTTCTGACAGATCGACAGTCACAGCCACACGGAGTACCTTCCCCATATTCCCTAACAAACGTTTGGTGGAAAGGTAGCTGATTCTCGTATGGGTGTCTCCACCTCGAACCCCGAACCAGGCATCGCCGTCGTCACCGTCGACTTCCCGCCCGTCAACGCCCTCCCCGTCCGGGGCTGGTACGACCTGGCCGCCGCCGTCCGCGCCGCCGGGGCCGATCCGGCGGTGCGCTGCGTGGTCCTGGCGGCGGCCGGGCGGGGCTTCAACGCTGGGGTCGACATCAAGGAGATGCAGCGCACCCGCGCCGAGGGCCACGGCCACTCCGCGCTCATCGGGGCCAATCGGGGCTGCTCCGAGGCCTTCGCCGCCGTGTACGAGTGCGAGGTCCCGGTGGTCGCCGCCGTGCACGGCTTCTGCCTGGGCGGCGGCATCGGCCTGGTCGGCAACGCGGACGTCATCGTCGCCGCCGACGACGCCACTTTCGGCCTCCCCGAGCTGGACCGCGGCGCCCTCGGCGCGGCCACCCACCTGGCCCGCCTCGTCCCGCAGCACCTCATGCGCACCCTCTACTACACCTCCCGCACGGTCACCGCCGCCGAGCTGCACCGGCACGGCTCGGTCTGGCAGGTCGTGCCACGCGCCGGGCTCGAAGCGGCCGCCCTGGAAGTAGCAGGCGAAATCGCAGCGAAGGACGGCGAGTTGATCCGCCTGGCCAAGGCCGCGATCAACGGCATCGACCCGGTGGACGTACGCCGCAGCTACCGCTTCGAGCAGGGCTTCACCTTCGAGGCCAACCTCAGCGGCCTGGCGGACAAGCACCGCGACGCGTTCGTGTCGACAAAGGAGAAGCGGTGACGGACAAGCTCATGACCCCGGACGAGGTGGCCTCCCGCCTGACCTCCGGCATGACCATCGGCATCGGCGGCTGGGGCTCCCGCCGCAAGCCCATGGCCCTGGTCAACGCCATCCTCCGCTCCGAGGTGAAGGACCTGACGGTCGTGTCGTACGGCGGCCCGGACATCGGCCTGCTCGCCGCAGCGGGCCGGATACGCAAACTGGTCACCGCCTTCGTCACCCTCGACTCGATCCCGCTGGAGCCGCACTTCCGCGCCGCCCGCCAGGCAGGCACCCTCGAACTCGTCGAGCTGGACGAGGCCATGATCATGTGGGGCCTGACCGCCGCCGTCCACCGCCTGCCCTTCATGCCGATCCGCGCCGGCCTCGGCTCCGACGTCATGCGCGTCAACCCCCACCTCCGCACTGTCACTTCGCCCTACCAGGACGCCGAGGACCTGGTCGCCGTCCCCGCCCTGCACCTCGACGCCGCCCTCGTCCACCTCAACCGCGCCGACCCCCAGGGCAACGGCCAATACCTCGGCCCCGACCCGTACTTCGACGACCTCTTCTGCGAGGCCGCGGACACCGCGTACGTCTCCTGCGAACGCGTCGTCGACACCGCCGACCTCCTCAAGGCTGCCGCCCCCCAGTCCCTGCTCGTCAAGCGCCACTTCGTCACCGGCGTCATCGAAGCCCCCGGCGGCGCCCACTTCACCTCCTGCGCCCCCGACTACGACCGCGACGAAGCCGCCCAACTCGCGTACACCCAGGACGTCACCCCCTTCCTCTCCGGTGCCCCACCGGCGAGTGAGCCGAAGTGGAGCGGTCGCTGTCGAAATGGGGGCACCTCCCAGCGGAAGCGCTGGGGGAGAGAACGCGCGCAGGCCGCGAGGAACGAGCGGGCGAGCACGATCGACCGTCGACAGCGACTCAGCGCAACGGAGGCGAACCGAGCCGCTCAAAAAAAGGAGAAAGACGGCACCGACCCGGCCCACCGAGCCCCGGAAGCTCCCGACGCTTCGCAGTCCCCCCACTCCCCCGACCGCGCCACGTACTGCGTCATAGCCTGCGCCGACGTCTGGCGTGGCGACGGGGAGATCCTGGCCAGCCCGATGGGCGCCGTCCCCTCCATCGGCGCACGCCTCGCGCGCCTCACCTTCGCGCCGGATCTGCTGCTCACCGACGGGGAGGCGCTGCTGGTCGACGCGGACGGCGCCGTCGAGGGCTGGCTGCCCTACCGCCGGCACCTCGCGCTGGTCACCGGTGGGCGGCGGCACGTGATGATGGGCGCGAGCCAGCTCGACCGGCACGGCAACCAGAACATCTCCTGCGTCGGCGACTGGGCCCGGCCCACCCGCCAGCTCCTCGGTGTGCGCGGCGCACCCGTCAACACCCTCAACAACCCGACCAGTTACTGGATCCCCAAGCACTCCCCCCGGGTCTTCGTCGAGCAGGTCGACATGGTCTGCGGGGTCGGCTACGCCCGCGCGGCCGAGGCCGGGCCCTCGGCGACCCGCTTCCACGAGATCCGCCGGGTCGTCAGCAACCTCGGCGTCTTCGACTTCGGGACCCCGGACCACACGATGCGCGTCCGCTCCCTCCACCCCGGAGTGACCCTGGACGAGGTCCGCGAGGCCACCGGCTTCGAACTCGCCGCACCGCAAGGCCCGGTCCCGTACACCCGCGAGCCCACCCCAGCCGAACTTCACCTGATCCGCGAAGTGCTGGACCCGGTGGGGCTGCGTTACCGCGAGGTAATATCATGATCGAAACGCCGCTCACCAAACTGACCGGCGTTCACCATCCCCTTGTCCAGACCGGCATGGGATGGGTCGCCGGGCCGCGCCTGGTGTCCGCCACCGCGAACGCCGGGGCGCTCGGCATCCTCGCCTCCGCCACGATGTCCCCCGACCGGCTCCGCTCGGCGGTCCGCGAGGTCAGGGCCCGCACCGACGCCCCCTTCGGCGTCAATCTGCGCGCCGACGCGGCCGATGCGGCGGAGCGCGTACAGGTCATCATCGACGAGGGCGTACGGGTCGCGTCCTTCGCCCTCGCGCCCTCCCGCGAGCTGATCGTGCGCCTCAAGGATGCCGGTGTCGTCGTGATCCCCTCCGTCGGGGCCCGCCGCCATGCCGAGAAGGTCGCCGCGTGGGGCGCGGACGCCGTCCTCATCCAGGGTGCGGAAGGGGGCGGCCACACGGGTCAGGTCGCCACCACCGTCCTACTCCCCCAGGTGGTCGACGCCGTCGACATCCCGGTCATCGCGGCCGGCGGCTTCCACGACGGACGCGGCCTGGTCGCCGCCCTCGCGTTCGGAGCGGCCGGCATCGGCATGGGCACCCGCTTCCTGCTGACCTCCGACAGCCCGGTCCCGGACGCCGTCAAGGCCCGCTACCTCGCCGCCACCGGCCAGGACATCACCGTCACCGACCGGGTGGACGGCCTCCCCCACCGCATGCTGCGTACGGATCTGGTCACGGCGCTCGAACGCTCCGGGCGGGCCGCCTCCCTGCTGCGCGCGGTCCGGCACGCGGCGGCCTTCCGGCGCACGTCCGGCATGACCTGGCCCGCCATGGTCCGCGACGGCCTCGCCATGAAGCACGGGAAGGAGGGCAAGCACGGGAAGCAGTTCACCTGGAGCCAGGTGCTGCTCGCCGCCAACACCCCCATGATGCTCCGGGCCGCGATGGTCGACGGCCGCCCCGACCTGGGCATCATGGCCTCCGGCCAGGTCGCCGCCCTGATCGACGACCTGCCGTCCTGCGCCGAACTGGTCGAACGCGTCATGGCCGAGGCCGCCGCCACCCTGGCCCGGCTGCCGTAGGGCCGTACGGCTACGTGCAGACGTTGCCGAGCCCTCCGTTGCCCAGCCCCAGCGGCACCAGCGCCGAGGCGCACACCCCGCCGCCCTCGGTGCCGTGGCGGTGGCCGTGCTCGCGGCTCTGGCCGTGACCCTGGCCCTGGCCGTGGTCCTGGTTCTGGGCGGTGGCGCCGCCCGCCGCACCGAGGACAGCTGCGCCGGCCACGACGGTCGTGGCGACCGCCCGGGCGATACGGTTCACGTGGATCTTCCTGTCCTGGTCAGTGCACGGGCCCTGCTCAACGACCGTCGTCCACCCCCGGCCCGCCCAGTCACCCGGACGGCCTACGACGGCGCGCCGCGCCCAGGCTCGTAGCATTGAGCGGTGACGTCTCTGAACCTGGCCCAGGTCGAAGCCCTCGCACGCCTCGCCCACTCCGCGCAGGTCGACAAGGCGGGACGCCCGTACACCGAGCATCTGGCGGCCGTCGCCATAGGCGTGGCCGAACGCGGCGGCTCGGACGAGCAGATCGCGGCAGCCTGGCTGCACGACGCCGTGGAGGACGGGGTCCTCTCGCCGGAATGGCTCGCCGGGTCCGACCTGCCACCGGCGACCAAGGACATGATCCTCGCCGTCACCAAACACCCCGGCGAGCCACCCGAGGACTACACGGCCCGGATTCTGGCCACTCCCGGCGCGGTGCTGATCAAGGAAGCGGACCTGGCCCACAACGCCGATCCGCAGCGGCTCGCCGTGCTCCCGGAGGCCACCCGGGAGCGGCTCGCGGCGAAGTACGCACACGTACGGGAGCTCCTGGGGATCCAGGCGCCGCCACCGGCACCACCGGCGGAGTGATGCCGCGCCCCGCAGCCTGGAGGGCGGGGCGCGGCGGTTCAGGAGGGCGGGGCGTCAGTGGTGACGGCGGTGGTGCCCCTGCGCGGTGCCGGTAGGGGCCGCGGTGTCGGTGGCCGTCGCGGTATCCGTGGCCGTCGCGGTATCCGTGGCCGTCGCCGTGTCAGTGGCTGTCGCCGTATCGGTCGCCGTGGCCGTATCGGTCGCCGTCGCCGTATCGGTGACCGAAGCCGAGGCCGAGGCGCCCGCTCCCGGGATCTGGACGCCGAGGGCGGTCAGGGCGGTGGTGACGGGCTGGAAGAAGGTGGTGCCGCCGACGGTGCAGTCGCCGTCGCCGCCGGAGGTGAGGCCGATGGCGGCGTCGCCGTCGAAGAGGGGGCCGCCGCTGTCGCCGGGTTCGGCGCAGACGGTGGTCTGGATGAGGCCGGTGACGGTGCCCTCGGGGTAATTGACCGTGGCGTTGAGGGCGGTGACCTGGCCGTCGTGGACGCCGGTGGTGCTGCCGCTACGGGTGACGGTCTCGCCGACGACGGCTTCGGCGGGGGCGGCGATGGCCTGGACCTGGCCGTTGCCGAGGTCGACCTGGCTGGGCTGGTCGATCGCCGTGCCGTCGGTCGCGATCAGCGAGAAGTCGCCGTCACCGGGGAAGGTGTCCTTGACCGTCGACCCGAGGGTCTGGGCGCCGGCCTGGTCGGCGGCCCAGGGGGTGCCGACCGCGCCGCAGTGGCCGGCGGTGAGGATGAAGTTGCTGGTCCCATCGGTCACGTTGAAGCCGAGTGAACAGCGGGCGACGTCGGAGAAGATGGCGTCGCCCCCGGATATCGCGGCCCGGGTGGTGAAGGTGCCGGCCGTGCGCTCCATCGTGACCGCGCCGCCCTGCGCGGCCGCCGTGGCGGACAGAGTCGTCCAGTCGGCCGACGAGACCGTCTTGTCGGCGAGGACGACGACCTGGTTGGTCTTGGGGTCGACGGACCACGCGGTGCCGGCCACCGTCGGTGCGGCCTTCAACGCCGCGGTGGCAGAGGCCAGTTGATCGCTGCTCCGGGTCACCATCTTGGCGGTGGCGCCCGCGGCCTCGACAGCCGAGGCCGCGTCGGCGTCGGTCACCGCCACGACGGGCTTGCCGTCCGTGCCGACCCAGCTGCCCGCCGTGTTGTCGGTGCCGAGCTGCGTGACCAGCGTACGGGCGAGCGTGGCGGCGTCCGTGGTCGGCGCGGTCGGGGACGGCTGGCTCGCGAACGCTCCCGCGACCACCGCCCCGGCGCAGACCAGTCCGCCCGCGGTGGCGAAGATGCCGATCCTGCGGACGTTGCGTTGCCTTGCGTGACTCAACTGAGACCTCCCTCGGCCTGGTTCACCCGGTAAATACGCGGTGCCCATGCCAAGGGACTCAACGAGCTTGGTAAAAACCGACGAGA
Source organism: Streptomyces sp. NPDC059373 (assembly GCF_042751495.1). Taxonomy (NCBI): domain Bacteria; kingdom Bacillati; phylum Actinomycetota; class Actinomycetes; order Kitasatosporales; family Streptomycetaceae; genus Streptomyces; species Streptomyces sp. NPDC059373. The sequence continues at coordinate 16,046 of NZ_JBHYXC010000022.1, forward strand.
CGGCGTGTCAGCGCTGACGCACGGCCTCCGTCAACGCTCACGCGCGGCCTCCCGTCAACGCTTGCGCGCGACGCCCACCCAGCTCGCGGCCTGCGCGTCCGTGTAGCCGCTGCTCGCGTCGCCGGCCTCCGGCCGCCAGCGGTGGACGGGCGTGACCCCCGGCTCGACCAGTTCGAGGCCGTCGAAGAAGCGGGCGACTTCGCCCTCGGTGCGCGTCTGCGCGGGGATGCCACCCGCGCGGTAGACCTCGATGACCTTGGCCAGGGTCACCGGGTCGAAGTCGCCGGTGACATGGGAGATGACGAGATAACTGCCCGGCGCGAGCACGTCGACGTAGGCCTGGACGAGGTCGTAGGCGTGGAACTCGTCGGGGACGAAGTGCAGCAGCGCGTTGAGGCTCAGCGCGACGGGCTGCGCAAGGTCGATCGTGTCGTGCAGTTCGGCGGAGTCGAGGATCTTCCCCGGCTCGCGTACGTCGGCGTCGAGATAGGCCGTACGTCCCTCCGGGACGCTGCGCAGCAGCGCGCGGGCGTGGGTGAGCACGATCGGGTCGTTGTCGGCGTAGACGATCCGTGCGTCGGAGTGCACGCCCTGGGCGATCTGGTGGAGGTTGGGCTCGGTGGGGATGCCGGTGCCGATGTCGAGGAACTGCCGGATACCGGCCTCGGCGGCCAGGTAGCGGGTGCTGCGCTGCATGAACAGCCGCAGCGCGCGGGCGCCGTGGGCGGCGTAGGGGTTGAGATTCAGGACCTGCTGGGCGGCTTGTGCGTCGACCTCGTAGTGGTCCTTGCCGCCGAGGTAGTAGTCGTACATCCGGGCCGGGTGCGGCTTGGTCGTGTCGATACGGCCCGGAGTCATGCGAGATCTCCCATCAGAAAGTCCGCGGCGCCTGATTTGGCGCCGAGGATGAACTGGGTCATGTCCTGGTTGCTGCAGATCAGCGCCGGCCCGTCGGGGTCGGTGGACTGCCGGAGGGCGACCCGGCCGTCGTTGAGCTTCTTCGCCTCGACGCAGGCGCCGCCGTTGGTGCCGCTCCAGGGCTTGTGCCAGCCTTCGGTGCCGAGGTTGCGGGCCGGCATCCCGTTGCGTATGCGGTTCTCATCGCGATCGCGATCCATCGTTCAGATCTCCTTGAGCAGAGCGTGGAGGAGGGCCTGCGTGCCTTCCGGGGTCGCCGCCTGCTCGCACATCCGGTCCAGGGTCTGGAGGTACGTGGCCACGTCGGCACGTTCGTCCAGGTACGCGGCGCTGGTGAGCCCCTCGGTGTAGACGATGTCCGGCAGCTCGGGAATCTCGAAGCGGAAGAGCTGGAAGTGCCCGAAGGTGCCCGGGTGGGGGCCGGTGGAGAAGGGCAGGACCTGAAGGGTCACGCTGGGCAGTTCCGTGGCACGCAGCAGCCGTTCGAGCTGACGGCGCATGACCTGGGGGCCGCCGACGTTGCGGCGCAGCACCGTCTCGTCCATGACGGCCCACAGGTGCGGGGCGTCGCCGGGGCGGGTGAGCAGCGCCTGCCGCTCCATGCGCAGGGCGACCCGTTTGTCCAGCTCGTCGGAGGTCGCGTTGGGGAAGCCGACGCTCAGCAGGGTCCGGACGTAGTCCTCGGTCTGCAGCAGCCCGGGTACGTAGTGCGGCTCGTAGGCCCGGATCAGCTTGGCGGCGCCTTCGAGCGACACGTAGACGCTGAACCAGTCGGGCAGTACGTCGCGGAAGTTGTGCCACCAGCCGGGGCGGTTGGCCTCCTCGGCGAGGCTGAGGAAGGCCTCGATCTCCTCGCGCGCGACCGCGTACGTCTGAAGCAGCTTCTCGACGTAGAGGAGCTTGAGGCCGACCTCGGCCTTCTCCATACGGCGCACGGTGGTCTGGTTGACCCGCAGCGCGCGGGCGGCCTGGTCCGGGGAGAGTCCGGCCTTCTCCCGCAGGTCTTGCAGGCGCTTGCCGAGGACGATCTGGCCGACGGTCGGAGCTGACCGCGGTTCACTCATGCCGTCTACCTCTGCTTCTGCCTCTGCGTCCTGCTCTTCGTCCTGCGGCAGCCGGGGGCGGCCTTCATCCCCCAGCAGTGTGCCATGGCCCTCTTGCGGGAGACATCCTGCAGCCCGATATCTGCATTCTGCAAAGTGTCTCTTGCCAGGTGGTGGTGACGGCAGCGATAGTTGAGGAGTGATCCAGCCCATGAGGCCGCGCATTCACGGGAGTTGGGCTCCGCCCCGGCCCGCACTCCCGTCGACGTGTCCCCCCACAGGCACATGGAAGGCAGACATCATGGCTCCGGCTCCCGATGTGCGCTTGACTCACCGGCTCTGCCATGACGCCTTCCAGCTGCCGGCCGAGGACGCGCGCGTGGGCGAGGCGCGTCGTCGTGTCCGCGCGATACTGCGGGGCTGGGGCGTGGACCACCGGGGCGACGACATGGTCCTGATCGTGAGTGAGCTGTTCACCAACGCCATCCGGTACAGCGGCGGCGACCGGATAGACGTGGCCCTGTGGACGGCCGAGAACCTGCTGTACGTCGAGGTCACGGACCGGGGGCCGACCGGCGGCGACGCGCCGACGCCACGGCAGGCCGCCGTCGACGACGAGTGCGGGCGCGGGCTGATGCTGGTCGAGCACCTCGCGGTGCGCTGGGGCTCGGGGTCGAACCGGCCGGGCGGCGGCGGGCACGCCGTGTGGGCGGCCCTGCCGCTGAGCTAGTGCCATGACCTGGACCCGGACCCGGGTCTAGACGCTCACTCCGTGCTTGCGGAGGTAGGCGAGCGGGCTGACGTCCGACCCGTACGACGGTCCCGTACGGACCTCGAAGTGCAGATGCGGGCCCGTGGTGTTGCCGGTCGACCCGGAGCGGCCGATCTGCTGGCCGGCGCGCACGGTCTGGCCCGCGCGGACGGTGAGCGACGAGAAGTGGGCGTACTGGGTGTACATCCCGTCGGCGTGCCGGATCACCACCTGGTAGCCGTACGCCCCGCCCCAGCCGGCGGTCACGACGGTGCCGGCGGCGACGGCCTTGACGGAGGTGCCGGTGGGGACGACGAAGTCCTGGCCGGTGTGGTGGCCGCTGGCCCAGAGGGAGCCGGGGGTGCCCCAGGCGGTGCCGAGCCGGTAGCCGGCGCTCACCGGGGCCACGTAGGTGGTGTGGGTGGTGGTGGCCGGCTTGGCGGCGGCGCCGGTCTTCGGCTTGGTGGTGGCCGGCTTGACCGCGGGCTTGGCGGTCGTGGTGGTCCTGGCGCCCGGCAGGGCCAGCTTCTGACCGGGGTAGATACGGTCCGGGTCGGAGCCGACGGTCTTGCGATTGGCCTCGTAGAGCTTGTGCCAGCCGCCCTTGACGGCGTGCTCGTCGGCGATCCCGGAGAGGGTGTCGCCGCTGACGACCTCGTACTTCTTCGTGTACGTGTACGTGTGGACCGCGACGTCCGCCTTCTTGGCCGGGGTCTTGTCCGCCGTGTTGCCGGCAGCCGTGTCCGCAGTCGTACGGGTCAGCCCGGCCTTCACCGAGCACACCGGCCAAGCGGTGGGGCCCTGGCCGGCGAGGACCTTCTCGGCGACGGCTATCTGCTCCTGCTTGGTGGCGAGGTCGGCTCGGGCCGCGTATCTCGTCCCGCCGTAGGCCTTCCACGTGGACTGTTTGAACTGCAGTCCTCCGTAGTAGCCGTTGCCCGTGTTGATGCTCCAGTGCCCGCTGCTCTCGCAGTCGGCGACCTTGTTCCAGGTGCTGACCGATGCCGCGCTCGCGCCGGTGGCGCTGACCAGCGGCAGGGCTATGCCCGCGCCGCCGGCCGCGGTGACGGCGACGGATATTCGGTTCAGCCGGCTCGGCTGGGGCGGGCGGCGGCCGATTACGGGCATGGGGGGACCGTCCTCTCCGTTCCGAGCAATTAGCGCAGATGGATCTTCAGGTCACAAGACCCCCTGAAGTACTGCCTGTTACGAGGTCCGGGCGGGCAGCGGAAGCGGAAGTGCGGGCAGTCCGTCGAGGCTGGTGGCGACGTACGGCTTCTTTTCGCAGTACTCGTTGAAGCTCTCGTCGGTCTCGCGGCCGAAGCGCTGTGTGTGCAGCGGCCGGTCCTGCACGTACTCCATGAAGGGCACGGCGTAACCGCAGGAGTCGCTGATCCGCTCCGCCGTGACGAGGATGATCGCGCGGCAGTCGGTCCGCTTGCGGAAGTCGTCGCCGAAGTGGGTGATCAGGCCGTCCCAGCGCGGGTCGTCGCGGAAGACCGGCTCGCCCCGGCCGTGGACGCGCACGATGGTGGGCGGGCCGTCGAAGGCGCACCACATAAGTGTGATGCGGCCGTTCTCCCTGAGGTGGGCGATCGTCTCGGCGCCGCTGCCGCCGAGGTCGAGATAGGCCAGGGTGAGACCGTCGATGACGGCGAAGGAGCCGTCGGCGAGGCCCTTCGGGGAGAGGTTGACCCTGCCGTCGCCGGACAGGGGTGCGGTGGCCGTGAAGAAGACCTTCTGCTCTTCGATGAACGACCGGAGGCGGCCGTCGATGCGCTCGTAGACCTTTGCCATGAGAAGAATTATCCGTGCTGTCCTCACGGATCCGTGTGAGTATTGAGTGATGAACGAAGATCGTCCGAACGCTTTCGCGCGCGTGCTCACCGAACGCCTCGAGCTGCACGCCGTCTCGATGGCGGATCTGGCCCCGCTCTTCGCCATCAACTCCGACCCGGACGCCTGGCGGCACGCGCCCGACGAGCGGCACACGACCGCCGACCAGACCCGGGTCTGGATCGACCGGGCGGCCGCCCGCTGGCGGACGGACGGCCTGAGCTACTGGAGCGTGCGGCTGCGCTCCGACGGATCGACGATCGGTGTCGGCGGTGTGCAGCGGCACGCCAGCGGCGGCTGGAATCTGTACTACCGCTTCGCACCCTCCTCCTGGGGGCAGGGCTACGCGACCGAGATGTCCAACGCCGCGGTCGAGGCCGCGAGCGCCGTCGATCCCGATGTGCCGGTCTTCGCCTGGATCCTTGACCACAACGAGGCCTCACGGCGGGTCGCCGAACGCCTCGGCTTCAAGAACTACGGCGAGTTCGCGGACGCCAACGACGGCGTGACCCGGCTCGCCTACGCCGACCGGCCGCCGCTGCTGCTCGGCTCAGTCGTCCTTGACGGTGATGCCGATGGTCACGGCGAGGGCCGGCGCCAGCTCCAGTAGCTGCCCGGTGCTGATGACCGCACCGCGCAGCGACTCGTAACCGTCGGCGAGGTCGAGGAGGGTCGCCCCCCGCAGGTCGGCCCGCTTCAGGGTGGCCCTGCCGAGCCGTATCCGCTCCACGGCGGTGCCGGGGAAGGAGACGCCGTCCAGCTTCGCGCCGCCGAGGTCGACGTCGAGCAGGACGCAGTCCTCGAACACGACGTCGTACAGCTCGGCGCCGCGCAGGTTGACGGAGTCGAACTTGCAGCGCCGGAACACCACCCGCCGCAGCACCGCGCCGAAGGCCTCCACGCCGGCGAGCACGCAGGAGTCGGCCGTGACGTCCAGCCAGTCGGACTCGGCGAAGCGGGTGCCGACGAAGCGGTCGCCGCGCAGCCAGACGTCGTTGAGCCGGGACCGGCGCAGGCTCACGCCGGTGAAGGAGCTGTCCGTTATCGCGCACTCCAGGAAGCTCGCGCCGGCCGCCTCCTCGTCCTCGAAGTCCAGGCGGTCGAAGTGGACCGTGTCGTACCGCACCTCGATGGCGAGCCCGCCGCCCTCATGGGGCTGGAGCAGGTCCGCGTACGGCAGGTCGGCAAGCTCTTCCGGGCTCCCGGGCAGTTTGCTGGTCACGGTCATCAGGCTAGGGCCTGCCACTGACAACGCCCCGGGGATGCGGACATAAGCAATTTATCGGGCGTGGCTTGCTACGTTGCGTCGCATGCGCACATCGACGGTGGACGCGCCGCCCCCACCCGCCATCCGGCTGCCCAAGCGCCGTGGCGTGGAGCTGGCCCTGCTGGTGGCGGCCGTCCTGATCTCCGTCTACGGCTACTGCGCCGTCGGCCTGGCCAGGTACGGCGCCGTCCCGCCCGACGCGGTCCGCTACGGCTCGGCACTGGGCGGCCTCGCCCTCCTCGCGCACATCGCGGTCCGCATCCGCACCCCCTACGCCGACCCGCTCCTGCTGCCCATCGCGGTCCTGCTCAACGGCCTGGGCCTGGTCCTGATCTACCGCCTCGACCTGCAGACCCCGGACACCGCGGCGCCCGCCCAGCTGATCTGGTCGGCCCTCGGGGTGGCGCTCTTCATCGGCGTCGTCGTCCTGCTGCGCGACTACCGCGTGCTGGCCCGTTACGCGTACGTCAGCGTGGCCGCCGCCCTGGTCCTGATGATCGTCCCGATCTTCTTCCCGGCGGTGAACGGCGCGAAGATCTGGATCCTGTACGCGGGATTCTCCATTCAGCCCGGCGAGTTCGCCAAGGTCCTGCTGGCCGTCTTCTTCGCCGCCTACCTCGCCGACAACCGGCACGCCCTCGCGTACACCGGCCGCCGTATCCGCAAGCTCCAGCTCCCCACCGGCCGGGTCCTCGGCCCGATCCTCGCGATCTGGGCGATCAGCGTCGGCGTCCTGGTCCTGGAACGCGACCTGGGTACCTCGCTGCTCTTCTTCGGCCTCTTCGTGATCCTGCTGTACGTCGCCACCGGCCGCACCGGCTGGATCGCCGTCGGCCTGGTCCTGTCCGCCGCCGGGGCCTTTGCCGCCGGCGCCCTCGAACCGCACGTCCACAGCCGGGTGACGGACTGGCTGCACCCCTTCGCCAGCATCGACGCCGGCCAGGGCCCCGGCCAACTCGCCCAGTCCCTCTTCGCGTTCGCCGCCGGCGGCGCACTCGGCGCCGGACTCGGCCAGGGGCACTCCGTCCTCATCGGCTTCGCCGTCAAGTCCGACTTCATCCTCGCCACGGCCGGCGAGGAACTGGGCCTGGCCGGGATCGGCGCGGTCATCCTGCTCTACGCCCTGCTCGTGGCCCGTGGCTACCGCGCCGGGCTGGCCATGCGCGACCCCTTCGGCCGGCTGCTGGCGATCGGCCTCGCCTCGATCATCGCGCTGCAGGTCTTCGTGATCACCGGCGGCGTGACCGGCCTGATCCCGCTCACCGGCATGGCGATGCCGTTCCTGGCGCAGGGCGGCTCGTCCGTCGTCACCAACTGGATCATCGTCGCCCTGCTGATGCTGCTCAGCGACACCGCGCGCAGCGCCGACGAAGGCCTCGACCTGTGACCCGCCACGGCCGCCACGCCGCCGCCTTCTGCCTGCTGCTCCTCCTCGCGCTGCTGCTGGGCGCCACCCGCGTCCAGGTCCTCGACTCCCCCTCCTACGACGGCAATCCGGCCAACCGCCGCCTCGCCATCACCCGCTACTCCCAGCCGCGCGGCGACATCCTCGTGGGCGGCCACGCCGTCACCGGCTCCCGGGCGACGCACAGCCAGCTCACCTACGTACGCACCTACACCGACGGGCCGCTCTACGCCCCCGTCACCGGCTTCGCCTCGCAGACCTACGGCGCCACGCTCCTCGAAGCCGCCGAGGACGACGTCCTGTCCGGCACCGCCCCCCAGCTCACCGCCCTCCCCCTGTGGAACGCGGTCACCCGCGAGCAGCAGCCCGGCGGCGACGTACGCACCACCATCGACCCCGCCGCCCAGCGCGCCGCCTACCGGGGCCTCGGCGGCAGGAAGGGCGCCGTCGCCGCCCTCGACCCCGCGACCGGCCGGATTCTCGCCCTCGTCAGCACGCCCTCGTACGACCCCGGGGACATCGCCGGCACCGGCCCGGCCGCCACCACCGCCTGGTCGGGCCTGCTGGACGACCCCGACCAGCCGATGGTCAACCGCGCGCTGCGGCAGACCTATCCGCCCGGCTCGACCTTCAAGACGGTGACCGCCATCGCCGCGCTCACCAGCGGCACCATCACGGACGTCGACGAGCCCACCCACTCCCCCGACCCCTATCCGCTGCCCGGCTCGACGGTCAGGCTCACCAACGAGTCCTCCGCAGAGGCCTGCCGCGACGCTAGCCTCAGAGTCGCCTACCAGATCTCGTGCAACACCGTGTTCGGCAAGCTGGGCGACGACGTCGGGCTCAGGGCGATGGCCGACACCGCCGAGGCCTTCGGCTTCAACGACCCCGCCCTGCGGATCCCGTCCCGCGCCGCCACCAGCGTCTTCGACACCGACATGGACAGGGCTCAGCTCGCGCTGTCCTCCATCGGCCAGTACGACACCGCCGCCACGCCCCTCCAGATGGCCATGGTCGCCGCCGCCGTCGCCGACGGCGGCACGCTGATGCAGCCGCACCTGGTGGACCGTACGCCCGTCGCCACCACCTACGACTCCGTCTACCGCCAGGTCATGGACGGCGCCGTCGCCGCCGAGATGCAGGACCTCATGACCGCCGTCGTCACCGACGGCACCGGCCGCCGCGCCGCTATCCCGGGCGCGGTCGTCGGCGGCAAGACCGGCACTGCCCAGAACGGCGAGAACAACCGCGGGACGCCCTTCGCCTGGTTCATCTCCTGGGCCCGCCCGAAGGATTCCGGCACCCCGGCCGTCGCGGTGGCCGTCGTCGTCGAGGACGCCGCCGCCAACCGCGCGGACATCAGCGGCGGCGGCGTCGCGGCCCCGATCGCCCGTGCCGTGATGCGGGCCGTGCTGTAGTGTTGCTGCCGTCTCCAGCACTGCTGGACCGGACCGACCGAGGAGGTGAGACCCATTACCGCTGTATCAGCGTGGGTGCTCCCCTCCCGAAGCCACGCGGTCCCTACGACCTAGGTGAACCGCCGGGAGCCCCATCAGGCATCCCGAAGGGTTCACGTGTCGTCTGTCGCATCGCTCTCCTTGTCCGTCATCGTCACCAGACTCCGCGCCGCCGGCTGCGTCTTCGCCGAGGACGAGGCCGAGTTGATCATCTCCGCCGCTGAGACCCCCGCCGACCTCGCCGCCATGGTCGAGCGTCGCGCCTCCGGCCTCCCCCTCGAACACGTCCTCGGCTGGGCCGAGTTCTGCGGCCTCCGGGTCTCCCTCGACCCCGGCGTGTTCGTCCCCCGCCGCCGCACCGAGTTCCTCGTCCACCAGGCCGCCGCCCTCGCCCCGCCGCGAGCGGTCGTCGTCGACCTGTGCTGCGGCTCCGGCGCCCTCGGCGCGGCCCTCGCGGCCACCCTGGACGGCATCGACCTCCACGCCTCCGACATCGACCCGGCCGCCGTCCGCTGCGCCCGCCGCAACCTCGCCGCCACGGGCGGCCACGTCCACGAGGGCGACCTCTACGATCCGCTGCCCCCGGCCCTGCGCGGCCGCGTCGACGTCCTCGTGGCCAACGCCCCGTACGTACCCACCCGCGACATCGCCCTGCTCCCCGCCGAGGCCCGCGTCCACGAAGCCCGCCACGCCCTCGACGGCGGCGCCGACGGCCTCGACACCCTCCGCCGGGTCGCCGCCGACGCCCCGCACTGGCTCGCCCCCGGCGGCCACCTCCTCTTCGAGACCAGCGAGCGACAGGCCCCCCGGGCCGTGGAGACCGTCGCCGGCGCCGGCCTGGCCGCCCGCGTGGTCACCTCCGACGAGCTCTACGCCACGGTCGTCATCGGCACCCGCGTGGGCGGAGGACGGCCATGACCGTCCCCGGACGAGATGTCCTGGACGCCTTCGGCCTCACCGGAGATCCCGTCGTCCTCCCCGGCGGGGAGGGCCGCAGCGTCCGCGTCGGTGACGCCGTACTCAAGCCGGCCGACCCCGACCGGGAGATCGCGGACTGGCTGGCCGGCATCATGGCGTCGCTCCCTGAGGACGGCTTCCGGGTCGCCCGCCACCTGCGCACCGCCGACGGAGCCTGGAGCCACAGCGGTTGGACCGCCTCCCGCCGCGTCGCCGGAACTGAGCCCGACCACGCCGCCGCGCCGCGCTGGCCGGAGATCATCGCGGCAGGCCGCGCCTTCCACCGCGCGCTGGCCGGCGTCCCCCGCCCGGGCTTCCTGGACCGCCGGACCAGCTGGTGGGAGACCGGCGACAAGGTCGCCTGGGGCGAACGGGAACCCGACCTCCTGCCCGGCTTTCGCGCGCCGTACGACACGCTGGCGGCCCTGCTCGGTCCCCCGCCGCACGACCGGTCCCAGCTGATCCACGGCGATCTGACGGGCAACGTACTGTTCGCTCCCGGCCTGGCCCCGGCGGTCATCGACTTCTCGCCCTACTGGCGCCCGCCTGCTTTCGGCGAGGCGGTGGTCGTGGGCGACGCCCTGATCCGGCACGCCGCCGGCAGCGACCTGCCGGCGGAGGCGGCGCGAGATCGCGGACCCACCTTCGTTCGGTATGTGGCCCGGGCCGTCGTCTACCGGCTCGTCACCACCAGCGAGCGCGTACGGGCCCGACGGGCGGAGGGCTCCGAGGACACCCTCGGCGAACTCCGCCGGTACGAACGGGCCGCAGCGGTGGTGGCCGCTGCCCAGGACGCCGCCCGGAACGCCGCCCAGGACTCCGGCTAGGCGTCCGACTCCTTGTCGGGCTCGTCGGTGCGGTGGATGGAGCACGCGAGTTGGCCGTCCTCGACGTCGACGTAGACCGTGTCGCCGGGCTGGGCGGCGCCGGAGAGGAGGAGGTTGGCCACGCGGTTGTCGAGTTCGGTCTGGATGGTGCGGCGGAGGGGACGGGCGCCGAACTCGGGCTGGTAGCCGGCGTCGGCGAGCCATTCCTTGGCATCGTCGGTGAGCTCGAGCCTGAGCTCCTGGGCCTTCAGGCGACGGCGGCTGCGCTCCAGCATCAGGTCGACGATGACCGAGAGGTTCTCCCGGGTCAGGGGATGGAAGACGATCATCTCGTCGATGCGGTTGAGGAATTCGGGCCGGAACTGGGCCTGGATGTCGGGCTGGATGGCATCGCGGATCTCGGCGACGGGGCGGTCGGACATGTTCATGATGGTGGGGGCGCCGACGTTGCTGGTCATGATGACGACCGTGTTGCGGAAGTCGACCGTGCGGCCCTGCGCGTCGGTGAGGCGGCCGTCGTCGAGCACCTGCAGGAGCAGGTTGAAGACGTCGGGGTGGGCCTTCTCGACCTCGTCGAAGAGCAGGACGCTGTACGGCTTGCGGCGCACCGCCTCGGTGAGCTGGCCGGCTTCCTCGTGGCCGACGTAGCCGGGAGGGGCACCGACGAGGCGGGAGACGGTGTGGCGCTCCTGGTACTCACTCATGTCGAAGCGGATGAGCCGGTCCTCGTCGCCGAAGAGGAGTTCGGCGAGGGCCTTGGCGAGTTCGGTCTTGCCGACGCCCGTGGGGCCGAGGAAGAGGAAGGAGCCGACGGGGCGGTCGGGGTCGCCGAGGCCGGAGCGGCTGCGGCGGACGGCTTCGGCGACGGCGGTGACGGCCTGGTCCTGGCCGACGACGCGCTCGTGAAGGGCCTGTTCGAGCTTCATCAGGCGTTCGCGTTCGCCCTCGGTGAGCTTGTCGACGGGGATGCCGGTGCGGGAGGAGACGATGGAGGCGATGTCCGACGCGGTGACCGCGGCGACGCCTTCACGGCGTTCGCCGAGCCGGGCCAGTTCCTCCTCGGCCTTGCGGATCTCGACCTTGAGGTCCTCGGCCCGCTGGTAGTCCTCCTGGGCGACCGCCTCGTCCTTCTCGCGGCGCAGCTTGGTCAGCCGGTCGTCGACGGCGACGACCTCGGTGCTGCGGCCGAGCGAGCGCAGCCGTACCCGGGCGCCGGCCTGGTCGATGAGGTCGATGGCCTTGTCGGGCAGGAAGCGGTCGGAGATGTAGCGGTCCGACAGCTCGGCGGCGGCGACCAGCGCGTCGTCGTGGAAGCGGACCTGGTGGTGGGCTTCGTACGCGTCCCGCAGGCCCTCCAGGATCTGGATGGTCTCGTCGACGGTCGGCTCACGTACGAGGATGGGCTGGAACCGGCGCTCGAGGGCGGCGTCCTTCTCGATGTTCTTGCGGTACTCGTCGATGGTGGTGGCGCCGACGAGGTGGAGTTCGCCGCGCGCGAGGGCCGGCTTGAGGATGTTGCCGGCGTCCATGGAGCCCTCGCCGGTGCCGCCGGCGCCGGCGACGGTGTGGAGTTCGTCGACGAAGAGGATGAGGTCGCCCTCGGCGGCCTTGACCTCGTCGATGACCTTCTTGATGCGCTCCTCGAAGTCGCCCCGGTAGCGGGAGCCGGCGACCATGCCGACCAGGTCGAGGGCGACCACGCGCTTGTCGGCCAGGGACTCCGGGACGTCGCCGTTGATGATGCGCTGGGCGAGGCCCTCGACGATGGCGGTCTTGCCGACGCCCGGCTCGCCGATCAGGACGGGGTTGTTCTTGGAGCGGCGGGACAGCACCTCGACGGTCTGCTCGATCTCCTCCGCCCGGCCCACGACGACGTCCAGCTTGCCCGCCTTGGCGTCCTCGGTGATGTCGCGCCCGTACTCGTCCAGCGTCGGGGTCTCGCTCTTGGGCCCCACCGGGGCCTGCGCCTGCTCGGCCTCGGCGGCCCGGCGCAGCTGGTCCGGGGAGCCGACGTGGTTGGCCAGGGCCTGCCCGGCGGCGCTCTGCGGCTGCTCGACCAGGGACTGCAGGATGTGCTGGGGGCCGATGTACGAGACCCCGGTCGCCTGGCTGAGGGCGTGGGCGTTGAGCAGGGTGCGCTTCGCGGCCGGTGTGAGCTGCGGCTCCTCTCCCTGTTCCAGCCTGCCCTTCGGGAGGATCTCGGACAGCTCCCCGGCCAGTTGGTCGGGGTCGGCGCCGGCCTTGGCGAGGGCGTCGCGGGTGGCCTCGACCTGGGTGGCGGCCCAGAGCAGGTGGTCGGTGTCGAGGTCGTCGCTGCCGTCCTCGGTGGCGCGTTGCACGGCCAGGGCGAGCAGTTGGCGGGCGGAGTCGCTGAGCAGCCGCCCGATGGGGACCCGCTGAACGGCGGGCGGTGCGGACATCGGGCTCAGCCCGAGAAATCGGTTGAAAAGTTCGGCGAACGGGTCGCTACGTCCTGATCCGAGCGGCATCATCTGCGGCTTCTCCTTCGGCTTCGCTTAGTGCGGGGGCCGGCTGGGAGCGCTTTGCGCGCGCGTACGTGTTCCAGCCTCGCACCGCCGCGAGCCTCGGGCGATAGATGCAGGTCAGCCCTCCTCCGCGCCCCTCGCGACGGCGTCCGCGACCTCCGCCACCCGCGCCTGCTCCTCCGCCGCGAAGCGCTCGGCGTCGAGCTTCTCGGCGATCTCCTCGTCCTGGGCCATGAGCAGGTCCAGGCTGGAGTCGCCCATCTCGAAGACGCCCATGTCGACATAGGCGCGCTGCAGCCGCTCGCCCCACAGCCCGATGTCCTTGACGCACGGCACGATGCGGCTGAACAGCAGCCGCCGGAAGAGCTGCAGATACTCCGAGCGCTCGCTGAGCTCCTCCGCCTCGGCGCGCGGGATACCGAAGTCCTCCAGCACCTCCGAACCGCGCAGCCGGTCGCGCATGAGGTAGCAGCCCTCGATCACGAACTCCTCGCGCTCGCGCAGCTCGGCGTCGGTGAGCTGCTTGTAGTAGTCGCGCAGCGCCATCCGCCCGAAGGCGACGTGCCGGGCCTCGTCCTGCATCACGTAGGTGAGGATCTGCTTGGGCAGCGGCTTGTCGGTGGTGTCCCGGAGCATGCCGAAGGCGGCCAGCGCCAGGCCCTCGATGAGCACCTGCATCCCCAGGTAGGGCATGTCCCACCGCGAGTCACGCAGAGTGTCGCCGAGCAGGGACTGCAGCGAGTCGTTGATCGGATACGTCATGCCGATCTTGTCGCGCAGGAAGCGGGCGTAGATCTCGGCGTGCCGGGCCTCGTCCATGGTCTGGGTCGCGGAGTAGAACTTGGCGTCCAGGTCGGGGACGGACTCCACGATGCGGGCGGCGCAGATCATCGCGCCCTGTTCGCCGTGCAGGAACTGGCTGAACTGCCAGGAGGCGTAGCGCCGGCGCAGCTCACGGCGGTCGCGCTCCGACATCTTGTCCCAGTAGGGGGTGCCGTAGACCGTCAGGTTCTGGTCCGGGACACCCAGCGGGTCGTACGGATCGACCTCGATGTCCCAGTCGATGCGGGTGACCGCGTCCCACTGCTTGTCCTTGCCCTTCTGATAGAGGGCGAGCAGCCGGTCACGGCCGTCGTCGTAGTCCCACGAAAAGCGGGCCGCTCCGGTGGCCTCGACCTTCCACACGTTCTCGGGCATTGGCATCCCCTCGGGTATTGACGGGCTTGCTGACACAGAGTCTCATAAGGGCATGGCCGCTGTAAGCCCCCTTGCGTCGCGCGAAAAGATAGCGGAACGTCTCCTCGACGCCTCCGCCAAACACTCCTTCGACCCTGACACCGAGCTGGACTGGGACGCGCCCTTCGAGGAGGGCACGTGGTTCTGGCCGCCGGAGTTGTGCTCGCTCTACGACACCCCGCTGTGGAAGCACATGAGCGAGGAGCAGCGGATCGAGCTGAGCAGACACGAGGCGGCCTCGCTCGCCTCGATCGGCATCTGGTTCGAGATCATCCTCATGCAGCTGCTGCTGCGGCACTCGTACGATCTCGACCCCACCAGCGGCCATGTGCGGTACGCGCTCACCGAGATAGCCGACGAGTGCCGCCACTCCAAGATGTTCGCCCGACTGGTGACCCGGCTCGGCACCCCCGTCTACCGGCCGACGCGGGTCGACCACCAGCTCGGCCGGGTCCTGAAGACGGTGTCCACGACCCCGGGATCCTTCACCGGCACCCTGCTGGCCGAGGAGATCCTCGACTGGATGCAGCGGCTGACCTTCCCCGACGAGCGCGTCCAGCCGCTGGTGCGCGGCGTCACCCGCATCCACGTCGTCGAGGAGTCCCGGCACATCCGTTACGCCCGCGAGGAGCTGACCCGCCAGATGCGGACCGCCCCCCGCTGGGAGATCCACCTCACCCGGATCGCCTCCGCCGAGGCCGCCCGCGTCATCGCCCGCTCCCTGGTCAGCCCCAAGGTCTACGTCTCCTTAGGGCTCGACCCCGCGTACGCCGCCGAGCTGGCCCGCAGCAGCCCGCACCGCCGCGACGTCATGCGGCAGGCGGCGGCCGGACTCATGGAGTTCCTGGACGAGATCGGCCTGCTGCGCGGGCCGGCGCTGCCCCTGTGGCGTGCCTCCGGTCTGCTGGGCTGATCAGTGGGGCGGATACGCTGCCCACATGGACAGCAGCAGGCGCGCCTACACCCGGCTGAGCGTTGAGCAACGCCGTACGCAGCTGCTCGCCTCCGCGATCGACCTCTTCGGGCACCGCAACCCCGACGACGTCTCGGTCGACGACGTCGCGGTGGCCGCCGGGGTCTCGCGGCCGCTGGTCTACCGCTACTTCCCCGGCGGCAAGCAGCAGCTGTACGAGGCCGCGCTGCGCAATGCCGCCGACGAGCTGCGCATGTGCTTCGTGGAGCCCCCGGAGGGCGAGATGACGCAGCGGCTGTCCAACGCCATAGACCGGTATCTGCGGTTCGTGGACGAGCACGACGCCGCGTACTCCGCGCTGCTGCGCGGCGGCAGCGTCGCCGAGACCAGCCGGACGAACGCCATAGTGGACGAGGTCCGGCGGGCGGCCGCCGAGGAGATCCTCGGGCACCTGGGCGCACCGGCGCCCGGGCCGCGGCTGGCGATGATGGTCAGGTCGTGGATCGCCTCCGTCGAGGCGGTCTCCCTCACCTGGATCGACGAGGGCAAGCGGCCGCCGGCGGCGGAGCTGCGGGGTTGGCTGGTCGACCACTTCATCGCCCTGCTGCTCGTCTCGTCCACCACCGACGAGGAGACCGCGGAGGTCGCCCGGGCCGCCCTCGCCCAGGAGAACAAGGGCTCCCCGGCGGGCGACCTCGCGCGCCGGGTGATGCCTTTGGCGGAAGCGGTCGCACATCTGCTGCCGCCGCTACCCTGAGGCCGTGAGACACGAGGACACGGAATTCGTCGGCGGCCCGCTCGACGGCAGGGTGCTGGGCGTCCTGACCGGCATGACGGGCCAGCCCCCGAAGGTCTACGAGGTGCCGGTGCCGCAGGAGGACGACGCGCCGCCCGTGGTGCACGTCTACCACCGCGAGCCGAGCCCGGGACCGCGCGCGCAGCGCCGTACGCGCTTTGTCTTCGTCTACGACCCCGAGGGCAACCGGCCCGACCGGGGACCCACGTGGCCCTGGTCCAAGCCGAGCTGACACCCGGACGGGCAGCTTCCTCTGTCGCCGATCATCCGATCATGCCAGGATCTAACGCAGTACGTGATCAATGGCCGATCGGGAGGTGAGGGGATGTCAGGCGCGGTACACCGCCCCCGTCTGCAGGTGCTCAGGGCGCTCGTCTGCGGGGTGCTGCTGGCCACGGCCACCCTCGCCGTCCCCACGCCCCGGGCCGTGGCCGAGCCGGACCGCTCCACCGCGCAGTTGAGCGCGCTGCTGGACCGGCTCCAGGAGCTGTACCTCCAGGCCGAGGAGTCCACGGAGTCGTACGACGAGGCGAAGTCACAGCTCAAGGAGCAGAGCGGCACCGCCGAGCGGCTCGACAAGCAGCTCGCGGACGAGCGGATCGCACTGGCCGAGGCGAAGGCGCAGGCGGGGGCGATAGCGCGGCAGCAGTACAAGGACGGCTCGGTGGAGCCGTATCTGAATCTGATGCTCAGTGACACTCCCGAGGACCTGTTCTCGCAGAGCCACATCCTGCAGCGCGCGGCCGGGACGCAGGCCGAGGTCGTCCAACGGCTCAAGACCGGCGAGACCCGGATATCGACCCTCAACCGGGCCGCGCAGCACTCCCTGGACTCCTCGCAGAAGCTCGCCAAGCAGCAGCGCGAGGCGAAGCAGAACGTGGAGGACAAGCTCGCCAACGTCGAGAAGATCGTCGCCGGGCTGACCGGGACGGAGCTGCGCGAGCTCCAGCGGCTCGAAGAGGCGGGCATCGACAAGGCCCAGCAGCTCTTCCTCGGCTCCAACCAGCTCAGCTCGACCGATCTGGCCCCTTCGGAGGCCGGCGCCCAGGCGATCTCGTTCGCCTACGCGCAGCTCGGCAAGCCCTACGTCTGGGGCGCGGAGGGCCCGAAGTCCTACGACTGCTCCGGGCTCACCTCCAAGGCCTGGGCCGACGCGGGCGTGACGATCCCCCGGACCAGCGAGCAGCAGTGGAAGCGGCTCACCCGCATCCCGCTGAGCCTGCTGCGGCCCGGTGACCTCGTCGTCTACTACGAGGGCGCCTCCCACGTCGCCATCTACATCGGCAACGGCAAGGTCATCCAGGCCCCGCGTCCCGGCGCCGTCGTCAAGATCTCCCCGATCGCGGGCAACCCCATCCTCGGCGCGGTCCGCCCCGACCCCGACGCCGGCTCGATGGACGAGTACGTGGCGCCCCAGGCGCCCGACTCCGCGACGGACCCGACCCCGATCGGCGACACCGGTTCCTGATCCGCCTCAGGACTGCGCAGCGGCGGCTTCCGCCAGGTACGCCGCGGTCCTGTCCGGCTCGAAGAAGTACTGCTCGAAGTCGGCCGGGTCGTCGAAGCCGTTGGCGAACCGGTTGGCCACCGCCGGGAGCTGGCCGGCCGCGCCGATCAGGCCGAGCACGTGCTCCGGCGGCGGGCCCAGCAGCGCGTTGGTCCACTTGGTGACGTGCTGGGCGTCGTCCCAGTAGCGGTCGAAGGTGGACTGCATCCACTCGCGGTCGAAGGGCTTGTCACCGTGTTCGGTGATCGAGTCGAGGTACGAGGCCGCGCACTTGGCCGCGCTGTTGGAACCCTGCCCGGTGATGGGGTCGTTCGCCACGACGACGTCGGCGACGCCGAGCACCAGCCCGCCGGACGGCAGCTCGCCGACCGGGTTGCGGACCACCGGGGCGAACCGTCCGGTGAGGGTGCCGCCCGCATCGGTCAGCTCGACGTCGCGGACCCGCTCGTACTCCCAGGGGAGGTAACGGCGGATCAGGTCGAGCGTGGTCCGGAGGATCTCGGCCGGGTCCTTGACGCCGTCGAAGACGTCCAGCGGCCCGCCCGGCAGCCCCTCCCAGAAGAGGATGTCGCAGGGGCCGGACGTGGTCAGCGCCGGAATGGTGATCAGCTCGCCGGCCCCGGGGACCAGGTTGAGCCGCACCGCGTGGAGGTCGGGGTGCTCGGGGCGCGGGGCCAGCCCGTGCACATAGCTGACGGCGAGGGCGCGCTGCGGGCTGTCGTAGGGGGAGCGGGAGTCGTCGCGGCCGAACATCGAGACGAGTTCGCCCTTGCCGGCGGCGACGAGCACGAGGTCGTACGTACGCGAGAAGTAGTCCAGGTCCGAGACGGCGACGCCGTGGATGACCAGGCGGCCGCCGCGCGCGGCGAAGGTCTCCATCCAGCCGGCCATCTTGACCCGCTGGTCGACGGACTGGGCGTACGCGTCGAGGCGGCCGAGCCAGTCGATGGGCCGGGACCCGTCCGGGGCGGCGACGGAGACGCCGAGGCCCTCGATACGGGGGGTCTGGTCCTCCCAGGAGTTGATGCCGAGGTCGCGCTCGTGCTGCAGGGCGGTGTGGAACATGCACTGAGTCGACATGACCCGGCCGTTGCGTATCTCGTCGGGTGTGCGGTTGGACATGAGGGTGACCTCGTAGCCCGTGGACTGCAGGCCCAGGGCGAGCTGGAGGCCGGCCTGGCCGGCTCCGACGATCAGGATTTTGCGCATGGCAGCACGCTCTCTTGTACCTCGTACGGGATGGTGACGGTTGTCCGGGGGCGGGCCCCCGGGAGACGGGCCCGGTTACTCCGGCTGCACCGTCAGGGCCTGGGCGACCAGCGCCAGCAGCACCTCGATCACCGAGTACCGCTTGCGGGCGTCGCAGATCAGCACCGGGATGTGCGAAGGGACGGCGAGTGCCTCGCGGACGTCCTCCTCGTCGTAGGCCGTCGTCCCCTCGAACTGGTTGACGGCCACGGTGTACGGCAGTCCGCTGCTCTCGAAGTAGTCCAGCGCCGGGAAGGAGTCGGCCAGCCGCCGGGTGTCGGCGAGGACGACCGCGCCTATCGCGCCGCGCACCAGGTCGTCCCACATGAACCAGAAGCGCTGCTGCCCCGGCGTACCGAAGAGGTAGAGCACCAGCTCCTGGTCGAGGGTGATGCGGCCGAAGTCCATGGCGACCGTGGTGGTGGTCTTGTCCGGGGTCGAGCCGAGGTCGTCGATGTCCTCGCTGGCCCGGGTCATCACCGCTTCGGTGGTGAGCGGGGTGATCTCGGAGACGGCGCCCACGAAGGTGGTCTTGCCGACGCCGAAGCCCCCCGCCACGACGATCTTGGTGGAGGTCGGCGCCTGGCTGCGGTCGAGCTGCCACTGCTGCAAGCCGTCCTCCTCCGAGATGTCAGAGCCTGCGAAGTCCACTGAGCACCCTTTCGAGCAGCGCGTGGTCCGGAGCGCCGGGCGCGTGCCCGGTTCCGTACACGCGGATCCGTCCCTGATCGGCCAAATCGCTGAGCAGGACGCGTACCACGCCCAGCGGCATACGCAGCAGCGCGGAGATCTCGGCGACCGAGCGCATCCGGCGGCAGAGTTCGACGATGGCGCGCATCTCCGGCATGACGCGTTCGGCCCAGTCGCCGGAGAGGATCTCCAGCCGGTCCTCGGGACCGTCGACCGCCGCGACGAAGGTCTCGACGAGCAGCACGTGCCCGAAGCGGGTGCGGCCGCCGGTGAGCGCGTACGGGCGTACCCGGGCGGAGCGGCGGCCCGCGCCCCGGCTGGGCAGCGCGGCGGCGGCCATGCCGTCGGAGAGCGGGCTCGCGTGGCGGGGCATCAACGACCGCCCCCCTCGATCACCTGGCGCAACTCGTCGCGCAGCCCGGGGGTCAGGACGTGTCCGGCCCGGCCGACGAACATGGCCATGTGGTACGCCACGACGCTCATGTCGCAGTCGGCGGTCGCGTGCACGCCCAGCAGGGAGCCGTCGCTGATCGACATCACGAAGACGCTGCCGTTCTCCATCGCGACGGCGGTCTGCCGGACGCCACCGCCGTCCATCAGGCGCGCGGCGCCGTCGGTGAGCGAGGCGATGCCGGAGACGACGGTCGCCAGGTCCGCGGTGGAACCGGCCGGGCCCTTCGCGTCGTCGGCCGCCTCGGGAGCGTCCGCCTCGGAGGTGAGGAGCATCAGCCCGTCCGAGGAGACGACGGCCACCGAACGTACGCCCGGCACCTCGTCCACGAAGTTGGTCAGCAGCCACTGGAGGCTACGGGCCTCCTGGCTCAGTCTGCGGTTGTCCGTACTCTCGGTGCTGTCCGTACTCGCCGCCATTAACCGCGTGCCTCCTCGACGCCTTCGCTTTCGCTGTCGCTCTCGCTGTCGCCTGGTCCCCCCGGACGTGATTCCGATACGTCTGCTGTCGCTTCTGCTCTGATCTCCTGCGTCTCGGCGTTCGCGTCCCGCCGGCCTTCGATCAGCCCCTGCTGGAAGCCGCCGAGCCTGCGCCGCAGTGCCTCCGCGTCGACGGGCGCCGTCGCGCGTTCCCTTTCCCGCGCGGCCGGTTCCCCCTCCAGCCCGGTCGCCTTGGGTACCCGCTGGGGCAGCCCCTTGGCGGTCAGCGCCGGGCTGTCGTCGGCGGGCCGGGCGTGCTCGACGGGCTCCGGGTCCTTCGGTTCCGGCGCCTTCTGCGGTACCCGGGAAGGCTCCCGCTTCGCCTCCGGCTCGGGTTTGCGTGGCCCGGGCAGACGCCGCCGCAGCGGCTCCCCGGCCGCGGCCGCCTCGACGGGGCTCTGCGGTCCGTCGGGGTCGTCGGCGGGCGCCACGAGGGCGGCGGGGATGACGACGACCGCGGCGACGCCGCCCCGCTTGTGGTCGCGGAGCTGGACCCGGATGCCGTGCCGGGCGGCGAGGCGGGCGATGACGTACATGCCCATGCCGGTGGTGTCGCAGGCCGGTGCGGCCGGATCGGGGCGCTCCAGCAGTGCGTTGAGCTCGGTGAGCCGCGTGGCGGGCATGCCGATGCCCTGGTCCTCGATGGAGAGCATGAGTTCGCCGCTCTCCAGCAGCCAGCCGCTGAGGTGCACGTCGTCCTGCGGCGGGGAGAACACGGCGGCGTTCTCCAGCAGTTCGGCGATCAGGTGGCTGGTGTCGTCCGCCGCGAAGCCGACGATCCGGCCGGCCGGCAGGAACTGGATGCGTACCCGCTCGTAGTTCTCGATCTCCGACATGGCGGCGCGCGCGACGTCCACCAGCGGGACCGACTTGGCGTGCTGCCCGGTGGGGTGCTCGGCCCCGGCGAGCACCAGCAGGTTCTCGCTGTTGCGGCGCATCCGGGTGGCCAGGTGGTCCAGCTTGAAGAGCTGCTGGAGCTCCTCCGGGTCGTGGACGAGATCCTCGAGGCGCTCGATGAGGGTGAGCTGCCGCTCGACCAGCCCGAGGGTACGCAGGGAGAGGTTGACGTACGTCGAGTGGACCGTGCCCTGCAGCGAGCCGAGTTGTGAGGTCAGCGTGTCCTGCTTGCCGAGCAGGCTGTCGCGCTCGGCGGCCAGTGCGTCGCGTACGCCGAGCAGGGCGGTGTGCTCGGAGTCCAGGGCGGCGGCCCGCTCGCGCAGGGCGGCGGTGGCGGCGACGAGGGCGTTGATGGCGCGGGCGGTGGCGGCGAACTCGTCGTTGCCCACCACCTTGGCCTCGGTCGTGTCGTGCGGGTAGCCGCGTGCGAAGCGGGCCAGCGCGGCTGCGGGGCGGGTGATGGAGCGGGCGGTGGAGACGCCGACGCCGAGGGCCAGCAGGAAGCACACCGCCGTGAGCGCCATGTGCAGTTCGAGGGCGGTGACATCGTCGTCGCGCAGGGACGCGAGGCGCTCCGCCTCGGCGGCGACGAGCGAGGACTCCACGCTGCGCATCAGGTCGATCCGGGCGGAGAGCGCGGACGCCACGGAGGACGGCTTGAGCGCCTGGTCCGAGGCGGACAGCCAGGTCCGGTCGGTGAGCTTCGCCAGCTCGCTCTCGGCCCCCTCGGCGTCCGAGCCGGTGACCGTCTCGTCGTACTGCTTGCGTGCACCCGTCGACGCCGTCTGCCGGAAGTCGGCCAGCGCCGCCCGCTGCCGTACGTCGGCGGTCTGCGCGGCGGTGGTCAGCGCGGACTGGCTGCCGCCCGCCGTGAGCGCGCCGACCAGCAGCCCGCGTTCGGCCGAGGCCTGTGAGACGGCCCGGGTGAGCACGGGCAGGGCCGTGGAGTCCGCGGCCGCGCCCCGGGCCGGGAGGGAGCGGGCGATGGCGGCGCCGATGCCGTCGAGGGCGTCGGTGACCGCGCTGTACGCGTTGACGGTGTCCTGCACCGACTCGGGCCCCGACAGGGCCTTCTGACGGACCTGCGCGAGTTCCCTGAGCCGCTGGACGACCTCGCCGACGGCGGCGGCCAGGGCCGGTGCGTCGGTGGTGTCGACGGCGGTCGCCTGTGTGGTGACCTCCTGCACCTGCCGGTCGACCTGGCTGCGCTCCGTCTCGGAGACCCCGGCGCCGGAGGCGGTGCTGCGGCCGCCGGCCACGAAGGCGGCCATGTCGTCCCGCTCGTCGGCGAGGGAGTGCGCGAGGGAGACGGCCTGGATGTCCAACTGCGCCATGTCGACCAGCCGCTGGGACTCCGACAGGTCGTCCGCCGCGACGGCCACCCCGGGCGCGGAAGCGGCCAGCACCGTGACAGCGCTGACCAGCAGCGTGGCAAGCAGCCGCTGCCGCACACGCTTCTCACGTGGATTACGTCGTGTTCGCACCGGTGTTCGCTATCCCGTCTCGCCTGGTCACTTGTCCCGAGATGACGACACATCGGCCGAGCACGGCAACGACTGATCCCACCCCGGCATGTGGCTCGACCATCTCAGCCCATGTTGGGGCGGAGATGTGCGTCCCCCACCTCGACACCCGAACGAGTGAATCGCACCGACAAGTTGACGTTCAACCCCACCGACGGGTTGGTTTTTGCGGCCACGGGCATATGCGGTAGCCGGGTTTGGCGTCCCGCGTCCGATCCTGGCAGGATGCGCGCCTTCGCTGCGCGGGGCCGACCGATTACCTACCGAACATGCCGCGATACTGGGCCCCATGCGCATCGAGACCTCGACCGAGCCCGGAACCCCCGACCGCCCCAACGAGGACTTCGTCGCGGTCGCACTCCCTGCCGGTAATTCCTGTGGATCTCTGGTGTTGCTCGACGGTGTCACCCCGCCGCCGGACGGTGGCGGCTGCGTGCACTCGGTGCCCTGGTTTGTCGCCGCACTGGGCGGCGCCATGATCGAACTGTCCGTTTCGCGTCCCGACCTGGTTCTTGCCGACTGCCTCGCGACCGCGATTGAACGCACCGCCGAACTGCACCGTTATACGTGTGACCTTTCTCACCACCTCACCCCGCAGGCAACTGCCGTCGCAGTCCGGTGGAATGCGGACACCGTCGACCATCTGGTGCTTTCCGACTCCGTGCTTCTCGTGGAGGGCGCGGACGGGGTCGTACGGCCCGTCCTCGACGACCGCCTCGACCGGCTCCGCGCCCTCGGCCCGGTCACGAACGCCCAGCGCAACACGGTCGGCGGCTTCTTCACCGCCGCCGCCGACCCCGGCGTCGCCGCCCGCGCCGTCACCGGCAGCTCCCCCCGGGCGGGCGTACGGGCCCTCGCCGCCCTGACGGACGGCGCCACCCGGCTCGTGGACGGCTTCGGCGACGACGACTGGGCCGGCACCTTCGCCCTGCTGCGCAAGCACGGCCCCGAGGAGCTCATCCGCCGCGTACGGGCGACCGAGACCGCCGATCCGGACGGCGCCCGCTTCCCGCGCTGGAAGACGCACGACGACGCGACCGCGGTCCTGGCGGAACTCGACCGGGACCGGCCCTAAGAGCCCTCCTGGGACTGGTTGAGCTGGCGCAGCAGGCGGGCGAGGTCGCCGAGTTCGGCCGGGTCCCAGCCGGCGAGCCGGCGGACGTAGCGTTGGCGCCGGGCGTCGCGTACGTGGGTGAAGCGGGCGTGGCCCTCGTCGGTGAGCTGGACGAGGAAGGCGCGGCCGTCGGCGGGGTCGGGCTCGCGGCGGATGAGGCCGAGGTCCTCGAGGGCGCGGAGCTGGCGGCTCATGGTGGCCTTGCCGACGCCGAAGTAGCCGGCCAGGAGGGTGGCTCGCTCGGGGCCGGTCTCGTACAGCCGGGCCAGGAGTCCGTAGGCCGCGGGCTCGAGTTCGGGGTGGACCTCGCGGGCCATCTCGCCGGACGACGCCCGGGCCCGCCGGAGGAGGACGGTCAGCTCGCGTTCGAGCGCGTCCATCACCGGGTCCTGGGCCGTTTTCCGGCCCTCCCGGCCTGCGTTCTGGTCCACACCACTTCCGTTTCCGGGTCGGGTCGCACTGGCGTTCTGGGCTTTGTCCACGTCATCACGCGCTTTCCCGGCTTTCAGACGTGAAAGTTTCCTTCACGGGCCGCGGTTACCGCAGCTGCCCCAGTATTTCGCAGGCATAGACCAACGGCGTCCCCGGATGGCCTTTCGCGGCGGCTCCGCGGGCCCCTACCTTCGCGGTGAGGATGACATGGTCACACCAAGATTGCCCATGGAGGCACGCATGTCCGTGCACAGATCCAGGCCTTTGGTCATCGCGGCCGGAATCCTGGTCGCGCTCCTTCTCGCCTTACTCACCGCCCCGTCCGCCGCCGCCCGCGCCAAACAGCCCATCCCGCACCCGGAGCTGGACTGGATGGGCTCGACCATCCTCGCCCACGAGGGCGGCGACCCCGCGAACGTGCCGATCACCGCCGAGGCGACCCAGACCCCCGGTATGGACGTGAGCGGCTACCAGGGCAATGTCGCCTGGTCGACGGCCTGGTCGAACGGCGCCAAGTTCGCGTACGTCAAGGCCACCGAAGGCACCTCGTACACGAACCCCTACTTCGCCCAGCAGTACAACGGCTCGTACAACGTCGGAATGATCCGCGGCGCCTACCACTTCGCGCTCCCCGACAACTCCTCCGGCTCCGCCCAGGCCACGTACTTCGTGAACCACGGCGGCGGCTGGTCCGGCGACGGCAGGACGCTGCCGCCGGCGCTGGACATCGAGTACAACCCGTACGGGGCCACCTGCTACGGGCTCAGCCAGAGCGCGATGGTGAGCTGGATCCAGGCCTTCAGCAACCAGGTCCACGCACTCACCGGCCGCTATCCGACGATCTACACGTCGACCAGCTGGTGGACCAGCTGCACGGGCAACAGCAGCGCCCTGGCGGCCAACAACCCGCTCTGGATCGCCCGCTACAGCTCCTCGGTGGGCACCCTCCCCAGCGGCTGGTCGTACTACACGATCTGGCAGTACGCCTCCTCCGGCACCTTCCCCGGGGACCAGGACTACTTCAACGGCGCGTACGACCGCCTGCAGGCACTCGCCAACGGCTGACGCACGACAGGGCCCCTCCCGGCAGTGCGGAAGGGGCCCTGTTTCAAGCCTTACTGCTCACGTGCTGACGTGCTCACGTGCTCACGCCGCGACCTGAACCTCCAGGCCCGCGTCGGCCGCCGCCGGCTCGAGAGCCAGCTGCAGCACCTGCCGGACGTCCGACACGGGGTGGACCTCCAGCTTCTCCAGGACCTCGGCCGGGACGTCGTCCAGGTCGGCCTCGTTCCGCTTCGGGATCACCACGGTCGTGATGCCCGCCCGGTGAGCGGCCAGCAGCTTCTGCTTGAGGCCACCGATGGGCAGCACGCGGCCGGTCAGGGACACCTCGCCGGTCATGGCCACGTCGGTGCGGACCCGGCGGCCCGACAGCAGCGAGGCCAGCGCGGTCGTCATGGTGATGCCCGCGCTCGGACCGTCCTTGGGGATGCCGCCCGCCGGGACGTGCAGGTGGACGCCACGCTCCTTCAGGTCGGCGACCGGCAGCTCCAGTTCGGCGCCGTGCGAGCGCAGGAAGGACAGCGCGATCTGCGCGGACTCCTTCATGACCTCGCCCAGCTGCCCGGTGAGCTGGAGCCCGGAACCGCCGGTCTCGGGATCGGCGAGCGATGCCTCGATGTAGAGGACGTCGCCCCCGGCACCGGTGACCGCGAGCCCGGTGGACACGCCCGGCACCGCCGTGCGCCGCTCCTGCGGGTCCTGGAGGGCCTCCGGGACGTGGTGGGGCCGCCCGATCAGCCCGCGCAGGTCGTCGGGCGTGACGGTGAAGGGCAGCTCCTGGTCGCCCAGCTCGTGCTTGGCCGCGAGCTTGCGCAGGATGCGGGCCAGCGAGCGCTCCAGGGTACGGACGCCCGCTTCGCGGGTGTACTCGCCGGCGAGCCTGCGCAGCGCGCCGTCCTCGACCGTGACCTCGCCGTCGGCGAGGCCGGCCCGCTCCAGCTGGCGCGGGAGCAGGTGGTCACGGGCGATGGTGACCTTCTCGTCCTCGGTGTAGCCGTCGAGCCTGACCAGCTCCATGCGGTCGAGCAGCGGCTCGGGGATGGCCTCCAGGACGTTGGCCGTGGCCAGGAAGACCACGTCCGACAGGTCCAGCTCGACCTCGAGGTAGTGGTCCCGGAAGGTGTGGTTCTGCGCCGGGTCGAGGACTTCGAGCAGGGCGGCGGCCGGGTCGCCCCGGTAGTCGGAGCCGACCTTGTCGATCTCGTCCAGCAGGACCACCGGGTTCATGGACCCGGCCTCCTTGATCGCCCGGACGATACGGCCCGGCAGCGCCCCGACGTACGTACGCCGGTGGCCCCGGATCTCCGCCTCGTCCCGCACACCGCCGAGGGCGACGCGGACGAACTTGCGGCCCATGGCGCGGGCCACGGACTCGCCCAGCGACGTCTTGCCGACGCCGGGCGGCCCGACCAGCGCCAGCACGGCACCGGCCCGGCGGCCGCCGATCACGCCGAGGCCGCGGTCGGCGCGCCGCTTGCGCACCGCCAGGTACTCGGTGATCCGCTCCTTCACGTCGTCCAGGCCCGCGTGGTCGGCGTCCAGGACGGCCCGGGCGCCGGGGATGTCGTAGGCGTCCTGGGTGGTGGTGTTCCAGGGCAGCTCGAGGACGGTGTCCAGCCAGGTACGGATCCAGCTGCCCTCGGGGGACGCGTCGCTGGACCGCTCCAGCTTGTCGACCTCCTTGAGCGCGGCCTCCCGCACCGTCTCCGGCAGGTCGGCGGACTCGACGCGGGCCCGGTAGTCCTCGGACTCGTTCTCCGGGTCGCCCTTGAGTTCGGCCAGCTCCTTGCGGACGGCTTCGAGCTGCTGGCGGAGCAGGAACTCGCGCTGCTGCTTCTCCATGCCCTCCTGGACGTCCTTGCGGATGGTGTCCGCGACGTCCTGCTCGGCGAGGTGGTCACGCAGCCAGGTGATGGCGAGCTTGAGCCGGGCCACCGGGTCGGTGGTCTCCAGCAGCTCGACGCGCTGCTTGGTGGTGAGGAAGCCGGAGTACCCGGAGTTGTCGGCAAGCGACGAGACGTCGTCGATCTGCTGGACGCGGTCCACGATCTGCCAGGCGCCGCGCTTGCGCAGCCAGCTGGTGGCCAGGGCCTTGTACTCCTTGACCAGCTCGGCCACGGCCCCGGGCGCCTCGGTGGGCGTCGGCTCCACGACCTCGGTGCCCTCGACCCAGAGCGCCCCGCCGGGCCCGGTCGTCCCGGCACCGATACGGACCCGGCTCACGCCACGGATCACGGCGCCCGGATCGCCGTCCGACAGCCGTCCGACCTGCTCGACGGTGCCGAGGGTGCCTACGGCCGCGTAGTTCCCGTCGACACGTGGAACGAGCAGAACCCGCGGTTTGTTGCGATTGCCGTCGGCCCGCTGCGCGGCCTGAGCGGCCTCGACCGCCGCGCGCACCTCGGTGTCGGTCAGGTCCAGCGGCACCACCATGCCCGGCAGCACCACCGCGTCATCGAGGGGCAGCACGGGCAGGGTGAGCGGCGCGGACGACGAATGCGAAACAGCCATGATCTCTCCCTAAGCAATCAAGTTGAGCTATGCAGACTCAATGCTTCTGAGGGCCCTGGTGTTCCCCTGGCGGCGTTCGCTGTGAGCGATCACCTGCGGCGTCCACCGGAAAACCATTCCTCACGGTCGCGAGAGGGCTTCTAGGGTGCTCTCGGAGCACGACGACCCGTGAGCGCGTTGGCAGAGGTCCGCGTGCGGGGCGCAGGTGCCGCAGGAAATCCGAAGCACGTACGGGGGAGCACGATGACCGAGCAGCACGCTGAAGCGCCCGGCGGCGGCCGGGTCTGGTTCATCACCGGGACCAGTTCCGGCTTGGGGCGGGGACTCACCCGAGCCGTGGTCGCTCATGGCGACCGGGTGGTGGCCACCGCTCGGGACGTTTCGACCATCGCCGATCTCGTGACGCTCGCGCCGGACCGGGTCAGGGCCGTACGACTTGATGTCACCGACGCCGAATCGATTCGGCGTGCCGTGGCCGAAGCCGAGAGCGCCTTCGGCCGGATCGACGTCCTGGTGAACAACGCCGGGTACGGGCTGCTGGGCGCGTTCGAGGAGTTGAGCGAGAGTGATCTCCGCCACATTTTCGAGACGAACGTCTTCGGCGCGATGGCGGTCGCCCGCGCCGTCCTGCCGGGTCTGCGGCGACAGCGCTCGGGCCACATCGTTCAACTGTCTTCGGTGAACGGTGTGGTGCCGGGGCCCGGCGGCACCGCCTACGTCGGGACGAAATTCGCCCTGGAAGGGATGTCCGCGGCCCTCGCGGCCGAAGTCGCCCATCTCGGCATTCACGTCACGATCGTGGAACCCGGCCCCTTCCGCACCGAGGCCAGCGGACGATCGCTGCGGTGGGGCGAGCCGATGGAGGATTACGCCGAGCTCATCGCTCCGGCCCGCAAGGCGCTCGAAGCCTCGCACGGCACCCAGCCGGGCGACCCCTATCGCGGGGCCGAGGCCATCATCGCTGCGGTCGGCCTCGACGCTCCGCCACTCCGCCTCCCGCTGGGAGCGGAGGCCTTCGGCTGGATCCGCGCTCACCTGCAGTCCCGGCTGGACGAGCTGGACGCGGTGCAGGCGATCGGAGCGGATACCGCCTTCCGCTGACCCCTGCACGCAGCAGTGCCCGGCGGGGCCTCCGGCGGAGGGGTTCGAACCACCCGGACGGTCACTCGACCGTGGGAGGAATCCCCGGACTTCGGGCCGGGGAGCACGTCAAGCTGTGTACTCATGGTGTTCATGTACGACGACGAGGACGAGAGCCCGCAGACGATCGACCGCCGGGAGGGCCCGTTCGGCGAGGTGGTCCTGCGGCGGCGTGGCGAGCGGTACGAGATCATCGCCAACGGCTGCTTCCTGATGGACACCTCCGACGGCCGCTCGGAGCGGCTGCTGATCGACACGGCGCTCGCCGCGCTCCCGGCCGACCGCGAGGCCCCCTCGCTGCTCATCGGCGGCCTGGGCGTAGGCTTCTCCCTCGCTCAGGCGGTGGGCGAGCCGCGCTGGGGACGGATCGCGGTCGTGGAGCGGGAGCGGGCGGTGGTGGGCTGGCACCGCGAGGGGCATCTCGCCGCGTTTTCGGGGCAGGGGCTGGAGGACCCGCGCGTCGAGGTGATCGAGGCCGACCTGGTGGCGTACGTGAAGAACGCCACGGAGACGTACGACGCGCTGTGCCTGGACATCGACAACGGCCCCGACTGGACGGTCACCGAGGGCAATAACGGGCTGTACGGGGCGGAGGGGCTCGTGGCCTGCCGGACGCGGCTGTCAGCGGGCGGCGTACTGGCGGTATGGTCTGCGCAGCCGTCGGCGACCTTCGAAAAATCCTTGCCGGCGGCGGGATTCACGCAGGTCCGGACCATTGAGATCCCCGTGAAACGGGGCGTTCCGGATGTCGTACACCTCGCGACGAAGCCCGCGTAGCCTCGGCCACCGTAGGCCCCGTACGCTGCGTGGTCAGCAAACACAGACGACAGTCACCATGGGGGACGCGAATGGACAGCACCAACCCGACGCACGGCGACGCCGGCGCGGTCACGCCCGGCGCGCAGCGGCGGGTGCTGGTGGTGGAGGACGACCCGACCATCGCCGACGCGATCGCGGCCCGGCTCAGAGCCGAAGGCTTCCAGCTGCGCACCGCAGGTGACGGCCCCACCGCCGTCGACCTGGCCCTGGCCTGGCAGCCCGATCTGCTGGTACTCGACATCATGCTGCCCGGCTACGACGGCCTGGAGGTCTGCCGCCGGGTCCAGGCGTCCCGGCCCGTGCCGGTGCTGATGCTCACCGCCCGGGACGACGAGACCGACATGCTGGTCGGGCTGGGTGTCGGCGCCGACGACTACATGACCAAGCCGTTCTCGATGCGCGAGCTGGCCGCCCGGGTGCACGTCCTGCTGCGCCGCGTCGAGCGCGCCACGATCGCCGCCCGTGACCCCCGCGGCGGCAACCTCCAGCTCGGCGACCTGGAGATCGACAACGCGCAGCGCCGGGTGCGGGTGCGCGGTAGTGACGTACACCTCACCCCGACCGAGTTCGACCTGCTCGTCTGCCTCGCGCAGCAGCCGCGCGCCGTGCTCTCCCGCGAGCAGCTGCTCGCCGAGGTGTGGGACTGGGCAGACGCCTCCGGCACCCGTACTGTCGACAGCCATGTGAAGGCGCTGCGCCGCAAGATCGGCGCCGAGCGCATTCGTACGGTGCACGGGGTGGGCTACGCGCTGGAGACACCTGCCCCGTAACTCTGAGGGGGGACAACCATGGCCAGAACCGAGCCCGCGGCGCGCGTCGCACCGCGTGCCGCGCGCGCCCCGCGGGCCAACTGGCGGGAGCAGCTGTGGGCCGGGCTGCGGCCCTACGACCCCTTCCGGTCGATCAAGGCGGCGCTGCAGCTGCTCGTGGTGGTCTCGGTGCTCATCACGACGCTGCTGATCTTCGTGGCGGTGGCGTCCAAGACCCAGATGCGCATCATCACGATCTTCTCGGTCATAGCCTCGCTGCTGATCACCCAGTTCGTGGCGCACGGGCTCACCTCCCCGCTGCGCGAGATGACCGCGGTCGCCCGGGCGATGGCCAACGGCGACTACAGCCGCCGCGTGACCGCCGTACGGCGCGACGAGGTCGGCGATCTCGCCGACACCTTCAACCACATGGCCGCCGACCTGGAGGCCGTGGACCGGCACCGCAAGGAGCTGGTGGCGAATGTCTCGCACGAGCTGCGTACGCCCGTCGCCGCGCTGCGCGCCGTCCTGGAGAACGTGGTGGACGGGGTCGTCGAGGCCGACCCGGAGACGATGCGCACCGCTCTGCAGCAGACCGAGCGGCTGAGCCGGCTGATCAGCCACCTGCTCGACCTGTCGCGGCTCGACAGCGGGGTCGTCGTGCTGGACGCCAAGCGCTTCGAGGTCTGGCCCTACCTTTCGGCCGTCATCAAGACCGCCAGCCTCGGCCTCCAGGGCGGCCCCGGCGCAGGCCACCGGCCCCGCGCCGACGTCCATCTGCACCTGGACGTCTCCCCGCCCGAGCTGACCGCTCATGCGGACGCGGAACGGCTCCACCAGGTCGTCGCCAACCTCGTCGACAACGCCATCAAGCACAGCCCGCCCAGCGGCCGCGTCACCGTCCGTGCCCGGCGCGGCACCGGTCCCGGCAGCCTCGACCTCGAAGTGCTCGACGAGGGCCCCGGCATCCCGGCATCCGAGCGCAACCGCGTCTTCGAACGCTTCAACCGCGGTGGCGCGGGCGCCTCGGGCGACGGCGGCACCGGGCTCGGCCTCGCCATCGCCCGCTGGGCCGTCGATCTCCACGGCGGCGCGATCCAAGTGGCCGAATCCCCTCGGGGCTGCCGTATCCGGGTCACCCTCCCGGGCTCGGGCCAGGCGCCGAGTTGACCCCCGGGGGCTGCTCACGCGCCCCGGCACCGCATCCCGGTCGCAGGAGACCCGGCCGAGCAGGCCTGAGCAGGTCAGCGGGGGCGTGCCCACGGCGGAGTGTCACGTATACCCGGCGCAGCCGATTCGGCACCCCATTCCCGCCAAAAGTTGCCGCGAAACCAGCCTTCCGATGTGACTTAGGCGACGACTGACCCCCAGGCCTGCGTGATCGGCGCCGGTAGGCGTAGCCTTTATTTCCGCTGTCCATCACC
The DNA here is from genome assembly GCF_042751495.1 of Streptomyces sp. NPDC059373. Classification (NCBI taxonomy): domain Bacteria; kingdom Bacillati; phylum Actinomycetota; class Actinomycetes; order Kitasatosporales; family Streptomycetaceae; genus Streptomyces; species Streptomyces sp. NPDC059373. The sequence continues at coordinate 47,984 of NZ_JBHYXC010000022.1, forward strand.
TTGTGAAGCGGAAGAGGGCGGTTGCCGCCGTGTCGCCACAGTCCCCCAATAGCTCGAGCGTCTCGACCGACACCGACGGGCAGGGCCAGAGCCCTGCCGCCGGTTTCGGACCGAATGAGTGGCTCGTCGATGAGATCTACCAGCAGTACCTCCAGGACCCGAACTCGGTAGACCGAGCCTGGTGGGACTTCTTCGCCGATTACAAGCCAGGAGCGGACACCGGTTCCGCGGTGGCCGCGACCGCGACACCGCCGGCCCCGGCCGCTCCTGTCGCGCCTCCGGCCCAGCCGCAGGCCGCCGCTCCGGCGGCGCCCGCACCGGCGCCGGCCCCTGCCGCTGCTCCGGCTCCGGCCCCTGCGGTGAAGCCCGCCCCGGCCCCCGCGCCCGCCCCCAAGGCGGCGCCGGTGGCCAAGGCCGTGCCGGCCGCTGAGGCCGCCGCGACGGCCGAGGGCGGTCCGGAGTACGTCGTGCTGCGCGGCCCGTCCGCCGCCGTGGCGAAGAACATGAACGCCTCACTGGAGCTGCCGACGGCCACGTCCGTCCGTGCGATCCCGGTGAAGCTGCTGTTCGACAACCGGATCGTGATCAACAACCACCTCAAGCGCGCCCGGGGTGGCAAGGTCTCCTTCACGCACGTCATCGGCTACGCCATGGTGCAGGCGCTGAAGATCATGCCGTCGATGAACTACTCGTTCGCGGAGCGCGACGGCAAGCCGACGCTGGTCAAGCCCGACCACGTCAACCTCGGTCTCGCCATCGACCTGGTCAAGCCGAACGGCGACCGGCAACTGGTCGTCGCGGCGATCAAGAAGGCCGAGACCATGAACTTCTTCGAGTTCTGGCAGGCCTACGAGGACGTCGTCCGCCGCTCCCGCACGGGCAAGCTGACGATGGACGACTTCTCCGGCGTCACCGCCTCCCTCACCAACCCCGGCGGCATCGGCACCGTGCACTCCGTGCCGCGCCTGATGCCCGGGCAGGGCCTGATCCTCGGCGTCGGCTCGATGGACTACCCGGCGGAGTTCCAGGGCACCTCCCAGGACACCCTGAACAAGCTGGGCATCTCCAAGGTCATGACCCTGACGTCGACCTACGACCACCGGGTCATCCAGGGCGCCGCGTCCGGCGAGTTCCTGCGGATCATGAACCAGCTGCTGCTGGGTGAGAACGGCTTCTTCGACGACATCTTCGAGGCGCTGCGCATCCCGTACGAGCCGGTCCGCTGGCTCAAGGACATTGATGTATCCCACGACGACGACGTCACCAAGGCCGCCCGCGTCTTCGAGCTGATCCACTCCTACCGGGTCCGCGGCCACGTCATGGCCGACACCGACCCGCTGGAGTACCGCCAGCGCAAGCACCCCGACCTCGACGTCATCGAGCACGGCCTCACCCTGTGGGACCTGGAGCGCGAGTTCGCGGTCGGCGGCTTCGCCGGCAAGACGATGATGAAGCTGCGCGACATCCTGGGCGTGCTGCGCGACTCGTACTGCCGCACCGTGGGCGTCGAGTTCATGCACATCCAGGACCCGAAGCAGCGCCGGTGGATCCAGGACCGTATCGAGCGCCAGCACTCCAAGCCGGAGCGCGACGAGCAGCTGCGGATCCTGCGCCGCCTCAACGCGGCGGAGGCCTTCGAGACCTTCCTGCAGACGAAGTACGTCGGCCAGAAGCGCTTCTCCCTCGAAGGCGGCGAGTCCGTCATCCCGCTGCTGGACGCCGTCATCGACGCGGCGGCCGAGTCGCGGCTCGACGAGGTCGTCATCGGCATGGCCCACCGCGGCCGCCTCAACGTGCTGGCGAACATCGTCGGCAAGTCGTACGCCCAGATCTTCCGCGAGTTCGAGGGCAACCTCGACCCGAAGTCGATGCACGGCTCCGGCGACGTGAAGTACCACCTGGGCGCCGAGGGCACCTTCACCGGCCTGGACGGCGAGCAGATCAAGGTCTCGCTGGCCGCCAACCCCTCGCACCTGGAGGCCGTCGACCCGGTCGTCGAGGGCATCGCCCGCGCCAAGCAGGACATCATCGGCAAGGCCGGCACCGACTTCACCGTCATGCCGATCCAGCTGCACGGTGACGCGGCCTTCGCAGGCCAGGGCGTCGTCGCGGAGACCCTCAACATGTCGCAGCTGCGCGGCTACCGCACCGGCGGCACCGTGCACATCGTCATCAACAACCAGGTCGGCTTCACCGCCGCCCCGGCCGAGTCCCGCTCCTCGATGTACTGCACCGACGTGGCCCGCATGATCGAGGCGCCGATCTTCCACGTCAACGGCGACGACCCGGAGGCCGTGGTCCGCGTCGCGCGGCTCGCCTTCGAGTTCCGCCAGGCGTTCAACAAGGACGTCGTCATCGACCTGGTCTGCTACCGCCGCCGTGGTCACAACGAGTCCGACAACCCGGCCTTCACCCAGCCGCTGATGTACGACCTGATCGACAAGAAGCGCTCGGTGCGCAAGCTCTACACCGAGTCCCTCATCGGCCGTGGCGACATCACCCTGGAAGAGGCCGAGCAGGCCCTTCAGGACTACCAGGGCCAGCTGGAGAAGGTCTTCACCGAGGTCCGCGAGGCGACCGCCCCGGCCGCCCCGCAGATCGACACCGCCGAGCCCTCGGGCCCCGAGTTCCCGGTGCCGGTCGACACGGCGGTATCCCAGGAGGTCGTCAAGCGGATCGCCGAGTCCCAGGTCAACATCCCCGACCGCGTCACCGTCCACCCGCGCCTGCTGCCGCAGCTGCAGCGCCGGGCGGCGAGCGTCGAGGACGGCACCATCGACTGGGGCATGGGCGAGACCCTCGCCATCGGCTCCCTCCTCCTGGAGGGCACCCCCGTCCGCCTGACCGGCCAGGACTCCCGCCGCGGCACCTTCGGCCAGCGTCACGCCGTCCTCATCGACCGCGAGACCGGCGAGGACTACACCCCGCTGCTCTACCTCGCCGAGGACCAGGCCCGCTACAACATCTACGACTCGCTGCTCAGCGAGTACGCCGTGATGGGCTTCGAGTACGGCTACTCGCTCGCCCGCCCGGAAGCGCTGGTGATGTGGGAGGCCCAGTTCGGTGACTTCGTCAACGGCGCGCAGACCGTCGTCGACGAGTTCATCACCTCCGCCGAGCAGAAGTGGGGCCAGACCTCCGGCGTCACGCTCCTGCTCCCGCACGGCTACGAGGGCCAGGGCCCGGACCACTCCTCGGCCCGCATCGAGCGCTTCCTCCAGCTGTGCGCGCAGAACAACATGACGGTCGCGGTCCCGACCACCCCGGCGAACTACTTCCACCTGCTGCGCTGGCAGGTCCACAACCCGAACCACAAGCCGCTCATCGTCTTCACCCCGAAGTCGATGCTGCGTCTGAAGGCCGCGGCCTCGAAGACCGAGGAATTCACCTCCGGCTCCTTCCAGCCGGTCATCGGTGACTCCACGGTCGAGCCCGAGGCGGTCCGCAAGGTCGTCTTCTGCTCCGGCAAGGTCTACTACGACCTGATCGCCGAGCGTACGAAGCGCGGCAACACCGACACCGCCATTATCCGTATCGAGCGGCTCTACCCGCTGCCCGGTCAGGAGATCCAGGCCGCCCTGGCCCCGTTCACCAAGGCCCAGAAGTACGTCTGGGCCCAGGACGAGCCCGCCAACCAGGGTGCCTGGCCGTTCATCGCCCTCAACCTGATCGACCACCTCGACCTGGTTCTGGGCGCCGCCCCCGACAACGCCGACCGGCTGCGCCGCGTCTCGCGTCCGTCGTCCTCCTCGCCGGCCGTCGGCTCGGCGAAGCGGCACCTGCAGCAGCAGGAGCAGCTGCTCACCGAGGTCTTCGAGATCTGAGCTGTCTGCGCAACCTGAGCAGTACGCGATGGGGGCCCCCACTCACCGAGTGCGGGGCCCCCTTCGCCTTGCGTACGCGCGGCTCAGATCAGCTGTGGCTCGAAGTCCCAGTACGGTCGCTCGCGGCTGCGTACGGAGCGGGTGTGCGGGTGATCCCGCCCCAGGGCTTCGGAGAGCTGCTGCACGGCCTCCTGGTACAGCTTGGAGGCTTCGGTGTTGCGGCGCAGTGCCCGCAGGTCCTCGGCGATGGCCGCCTTGGTGGAGAGCGTGAGCGGATGGGCGTCACCGAGCATCCGCTTGGCACGGGCCAGGGTGTCCCGGTCCAGCTCCAGGGCCCGTTCCTCGTCCTCGGTGCGGATCCGGCCTGCGGCCGCGTTGAGAGCGCAGCCGAGCGTCCACGGGTGATCCTTTCCGAGGGCTTCGGTCATGCCGCTGAATGCCCTTTCGGCGACTACCAGCGCCTCGTCGTACTCGCCCAACTCCCACAGCGCGAGGCCAAGGTTGCCCCGGGTACCGATGCTGTTCGGGTGGGCCGGGCCGAGGAGTTCCTCGAACCTGTCAGCGGCTTCGGCAGCGAGTCCATGGGCCTCCTCCAGGTTGCCGTGCTCGCGAACGAAGGTGGCGTAGTAGGCGGTGACCCGTACGGTCTCCGGGTGTTTGCTGCCGTGGATCCGGCGCGAGCGTTCAAGGATGTCCTTCATCAGGTCCTTGGTCGCGGTCAGGTCTCCCTGTCGACGCAGACACAGTGCCAGGTTGAGCTCGGCCCGGAGGGTTTCCACATGGAAGCGGCCCAGTACTTCGCGGTGCTCGTGGGCGTTGAGCTCCTGCCGGGACTGGGCCCCACGGTAATTGCCCAGCAGCCGCTGCATCCACGCGTACCGCATGCCCGACGACAGGGTGAGCTGGGCTCGTGGCCCCATGACCCGTTCACGAACGTGCAGGATTTCCCGGTGGGTCAGCAGGGCTTCCTGATAGCGGCCGACCAGACCAAGGGCTTCCGCGAGGTTGTTGCGGGCCTGAAGCGTCCGGGGGTCCTCCGGTCCGACGATGGTCAGGAACGCCTGCCAGATCTCCTCGAACAGGCCCCGCGCTTCCTCGTAGTGGCCCAGCGCCAGCAGCGCACCGCCGAGGCCGTTCTTGGCGCGCAACAGGTCCACGTTCTGCGCGTCGCGGACGGCGGCCAGCTGCTCGACCACGTCCCGGTTGACCAGTTCGGCCTCCTGGTAGCGTCCGGAGCGCCGCAGCATACCGGCGAATTGGTGGATCGCGATGAGCAGGGAACGGTCGTCGGGTGCCAGGTTCGGGCGCCAGCGTTCCAGGACCGATTCGCACAGTTCCAGACCGTCGCGGTATTCGCCACGCACACGCAGGTATTCGATGCAGTTGAGGACGAGTTCACGGACGGCGGGGTCGGTGCTGTCCAGGGCGCCGGACGCTGTGAGGTGAGGGATGAGTTCCGCGTACCGCGGCCACTCGCGAGGTTCGGTGGGGCGGCGCGGATCGGCCGCGGCCAGTACCCGACAGGCCGTGGCCGCCATGAGTTCCTTTTCTTCCTCCGGCAGTTCACTGCGCACGAAAGCGTGATAGAGCCGGTGCATCTGTACGGTTTCCACCGCCGGGCTCTCGGCCTGGCCGGTTGCGGTCTGGGACTGCTGGTAGTTGAGCCGCACCATGGCGAACTCACGCAAGCTGCGCAGCGCCGTGTGCCAGCTGTTGGGGTCGGCGGCGAGATCCGCCAGGGGGTCGGGGAGATCTCCGGCGCGGGCGGACTGGACCATCCGGACCGGGATGGCGTCGGGGTAGAAGAAGGCGAAGAGCTTCAGCAGCTCGGCGGCTGCGGGATTGCGGCTCCGCAGCGTGTTCAGCGTTATGGCCCAGGTGGTCTGGAAACCCTTGGGGTAGTCCTCGGACGTCTCGATCTCGAAGCGCTCGGTCTCGCCGCTGCGGATCCGGCCGACGTACTCCGTGACCTGCATGATCGGATTGACGTCCAGCCAGGCGGAGGTCTGGGCGAGCAGCAGCGGCAGATCCTGGACCGCTTCGGCGAGTGCGTCCGCCTCGCTGACCGTGAGGCGTGGTGCGCTGCGGCGGGTGAAGGCGATGCTTTCCGGCCTTCGGAAGGGGCCGACTTCGATCTGCTCCGCGCCCTCCGAGGCCCATCCGGTGCTGCGGGTGGTGATCAGTACGTGGCCCTGGCCCTCGGGCACCAGGTCCTGGATCTGATCGGGTTCGTCCGCGCCATCGATCACCAGCAGCCAACGCCGGTACGGCTTGCCGATCCGGAGCGCTTCCTGGACCGCGCGGATGCGACTGCCCAACTCGTCGCCGACCTGAAGACCCAGCGGATCGGCGAGTGTGGCGAGCTGTTCCCGGGCGGTGGCCCGGGACGCGGCATTGATCGACCAGACGATGTCGTAGTCATTGCCGAAGCGGTGGGCGTACTCGATCCCGATCTGACTCTTGCCCACGCCCGAGAGCCCGAAGAGGGCACAGTGGGTGCCGAACTGGCCCCCCGTGGCGAACCTGTCGTGCAGATGCTCCAGGATGACGTCCCGTCCGGTGAACCGGCTGTTGCGGCGCGGGATGTCCCGCACGACGGGCGGATTGTTGGGAAATCGCGGTCCGGAGGTGTCGGCATCGGGGCGGGACGGAGAGGACGGGTTGAGCCCGAGGCGGCGCAGAATCGACCTGCGTGCCTCGGTGACGGCCAGATCGCGCAGGTCGACGGCCCTGAGGGGAGCGGCCGCGGTGGGCAGGGCACGCGTCGCGACCGTGACTGCCGCGAACCGGTCGGAGTTGGGATGGATGACCGCACGCAGCGCGTCGTCCCATTCCTCTGCCGTGCGCGGCCCGAGAGTGAAATACCAGTCATCCAGTACCAGAAGCACGCGCCCCTGAGCGGCCAGCAGGTCCTGCAAGGCGCGGGCCAGGGAAGTCGTCAGGGGCGGATCCCACCGCTGAAGACTGGCCTCGTGGCCGAGGTCCTCCAGCTGGTCGGCGATCCATGTCGCCCAGGGCCGGTTGAATCCCGCGTAACTGATGAGGAATGTCTCAGGGGAATCACTGATCCGGACCGGCTCGGCTGTCGGCATGGGGCCGTCTCCCTAACAGTGCGAGTGGGCGCAGAGTAAACGCACGGTATACCACCCGACGCCACGTCAGACAACGTAGCGTCAGGTAGTGGTCACAGTACGGGAGTTACCTCGGCGGAGCCGGGAAGTTCCGCCCGGAGGCGGGTCGCGGCATGCCGAATGAGCCGTTCGAGATCGGCACAGTACACAGAGGGGTGAAGAAAGCCTGTGCCGGCCCGGTACCGGTGGACATAGTTGCCTCCGCCACACACATTGACCACCGGACAGGCCCGGCATTCGGCGCCCAGTCCGGCAGCACCCAGCTGCCGGGCGGCGATGCCCGGATGGTCCAGTGCCCTGTCCAGAGAATCGAAGACGACATCGAGACCGGTCTCGGGTGCCCCCTCATAAGCGGATTTGAGGGAGTCGACCTGCTCGATGGCGCCGTCGGTGTCGATGACGACCGCGGCCATCGGCGAGAGGCCGACCGCTTCGGTTGCGCTGGGTGAGCCGAGAAGCAGGGCGACGATCTCGTTGAACAGCCTCACCCGGACCGGGGGGCCTGTTCCGGAGTCACCGTGCCACCACAGGTCGAATGCCGTCGCCAGCCAGTCTCCATAGGGAGTTTCCGGCGCCGCGGGCAGGCCTGGCGGCGGCGTGGTCCAGTTGCCGTGGGGCAGCAGCAGGTCAACGGACGGCGGACGCAACGAAAGGAGGGAGCGGTAGACCTCGACGGGGTCGGCCGTGAGGTCCACGGTGCACAGCAGGCCCGCGTAGACCTCCGGATGCCGGGTCAGCAGCCGCGCCGCCCGGGCGGCGGCGGGCCAGGCGGGGCGGCCGCTGCGAGTGGTCCGCCGCCGGTTGAGTGCGGCGGTGCCGCCGTCGAGGCTGAGTCCGACCCGGATGCGCGCGGCCGCGAGGACTGCCACGGTGCGCTGGGTCAGCCGTGTCCCATTGGTCTGCACCGACACATGGACGGTGCAGCCGGCGGGGACCGCGGACCGTACGAGGTCGGCGTACTCGACCAGGAGCGCGGGCCCGGACAGCAAGGGCTCGCCACCGTGCATCTCGATGCGGATCTCTCGCAGCCGGTGCTCGCGGACATGCTCGGCGATACGCCGTGCGGCCCACTGCATCGTCTTGGTGGGTACCCGGGAGGGGCGGGTCCGCCAGCTTTGGTCCGCCCCTTCATAGACATAGCAATAGCTGCACGCGAGATTGCAGCGGCTGTGCACCTTCAGTACGAACTGACGCAAAGGGACGGGCCGAACGCCGGAGCGCCGCAGCGCGGATATGTCCAGCAGTTGGTGCGGCCACAGCGGTTCCTCCGGCACGTTTCCGCCTCCAGGGCATCGTCGGCGCAACGGTCACACGCTGACTGCTCCATGGCTCCGCGCTGCAGAAACGAAACTCCACTGTCACGGATTGACCTGTAACGTCGAATTTCTGCCCGAAAACCAGCTCTACCGCCGCTCGGCCCTCCCTGGGCTACGGAGGGGTGTCGTCGTACCGGGCCACCGTGAACTTGGGGCTGTCGTCGTAGTAGGCGACGGTGTCATGCCGAACGCGCGGCTGCCGTACCAACTCCTCCAGAACACCGAGCAGCACCGGATGCCCAACCGTCTCCGACAGCGCCGCCGGATCGACCAGACCGAAGTCGGGAAGCGGCCCGCCGTGCTGCCCCGCCTGCCCGTCGGCCGGGGAGTTCGTCACGCTGCACTCCTCACACACGCTGGTGCCCGCTTTGTCAGCGGGTTCTCTGTCCTTGCCCTCAACCGTGCCGCTCCAAAGCCCTGATCCGGTCGAGCGTCCGGTGCGCGTCGGACTCCGCCGCGGTGCCGGCACGCTCCCACTGCTGCGCTGCCAGTCTGTACGCCTCCAGAGCCGGGCGGCGCCCCGCGGTGGTCTCCAGGATCTCCCCGCGCTTGTGGTGGGCCTGAGCGGCAAGCAGCGGAGCCTGGGCAAGGATGGCATTCTCGGCGGCGAGCCGGTAGCTGTCGGCTGCGGACTCCTTGCGGCTGCGGGCCCCGGTGCGGGCGGCCAGTGCGACCGCGCAGTCTCCACGCGCCAGCCAGGCCGTGGCGGCCAGCCGGGGGTCGGAGGCGGATCGCGCGGAGCGGCTCAGTATCCAGTCGGCCTCGTGGAGGTCGGCGCTGGCTCCCGCGTGGTCGTAGCGGCTGAGCAGTGCCCGGCCGAAGGACAGCAGGCGTCCCGCTATCCGGGGGTGGTGCGTGCCCGTCTCGGCAACCGCCTCGCGCAGCACACGCACCGCCTCGTCGGCGGCGAACGCACCGTTTTCCAGGGCGGCTCGCTCGATCAGCACATCGCCCCAAGAGGTGAGGAGTTCGGCGTGCGCCGCGTCGTCCGGCGGTACGAGCCGCTGGGCGGCGGCGAATGCCCGCTCCGCGAGGTCGAGTTCGCCGGCCTCCGCGGAGAGCGCGTAGCGCGCGTGGTGGGCCTGGCCGAGCCTGCTCAGCGCCTCGGCCTCCAGAGCTCGGGCCCCGGCAGCCAGATACCGGGCACTCTGCAGCATGTCCAGAACCGCGTCGCCATACCGTCCGGTGGCGAGGTAGCGGGCCTCCGCGTGGTCCAGCGTGGCCCTGGACAGGGTGGCCGGGGGCAGTTCCGACTCGGTGGCGGCTGCCAGGTCCAGTTCCGCCTGGCGGGCGAGGTCCGCGGCCTCCTGACCGTCGGCGCGGCGGGCCAGATCGAGCAACACCCGGCCGCGTTCCAGCAACGCTTCGGGAGGCCTTGGCCGTCCGGGGTCGGACGGCGTGCGATCGAGATAGGCGTCGAGGGCGATCAGGGCTTCCCGTAACGTGTCGCGGGCCACGACACGCTCGCCGATGGCCCGGAGCACCACGACCCGGCGCAGCGTCGCGTCGAGGAGGGCATCGGCTTCGGACGGGGCAGCCGCGGTGCCGGTCACCTCCGCGAACGCCTCGTCGGCAAGGGTGAGCAGGGTGAGCACGACGTCCTCGCCGCCGAGGTCCCTGTCGTCCGTGTGCCGTGGCAGTCCGGCTGCGTCCCTGATGCCCTCCGCGACCGGGGCCCAGGAGACGGCAGCCGCTTCGAATGCCAGCTCCTGATACACCCGGCCGCGTACCGCCGCGGCCCGGGCCGCGTGTGCCGTCCCCGCCTGCTCGGCCGCCTCGCGCGCTTCCCGCAGCACGTCCAGGTCGTGTCGGGTGGTCCAGCGCAGCACCAGCGTTTCTGCCAGCTGCGTGCACAGCTCCGACCGACGTGCCTCACGCTGCTCCAGCGTGACGGCCGCTCGCAGCAGCTGGATCGCCTCGGCCAGGTCCCGTACCGTCCCCTCGGCTCGGAACCGGGCGAGGTGGTACTCGTAGCGGTCGGCGAGAGCGTCCGGACCGCTGCCGGTGAGTTGCGGCGGCAGCGCCGTGGGCGAGGCCGTGGGAGCGGTCGGGAGGAAGCGGCGCAGCACCTTCTCGGATACGCGGGCGAATGGCTGCGGGGTCCGGGCCGCCCGCTGGGCGTCGTCGTCCCGCGTGGCGGGCAGCGCCGAGCCGGACAGGTACGCGGCGGCCAGCGCTGGGAAGTTGCGCGCCCGTCGCCCGAAGTTCCTTTCGACGTACTGAGAGCAGTGCTTGAGCACGAGCGACGCGTCTCCGATGCTGAGCCTGCGCATGAGGAGGTCGCGTACGCCTGGTGCGAATTCGTACCAGGGACCGCCCGGCTCAATGGACAAGCCGTCGCCCGCACGGATCACCAGACCACTGAGCAGCACTTCCGCCAGCACCGACGGGCTGGTGTGCGGCAGCATCGCGCGCTGGACCAGCTGCATGACGGGCAGGACGAGCGGAGCCGCCGAAAGATAGACCGCGAGCTGCGACGCCTCCGGTGTGGCGGACATCCGGAAAGTCCGCGTCAGCTCCCCCGCGTCGACGGTGACCCGGCGGATACGTGCGGCGGCCTCCGGATGGCCGGGCAGCACCCAGGCTGCGGCAGCGTTGAGCGACAGCCCGGTCGTGCCGGAGACCAGCCGGGCCCAGGAACCCAGCGACGCCCGCGTGGGAGCCAGTACCGGCACCGGCAAAGCGGGCCGTCCCATCCCCTGACCCCCGGCAGGCCAGAATTCCAGACGTCCGCCGAGCCCGTCGCGGCGCCGCAGCACCCCGGGCGCGGCAGGCAGATGCGTACGCCCCCACATGCGCTGCGGCAGCGGCTGTACGACCGCCACCGGGGCAGTGGTCGCCCAGTGGTGCAGCAGCCGCTGAAGCCGTCCGCTGCGCCACATGGGACCAGCGCAGTCGCTGAGCACCAGGGTCAGCCGCCGCCCGGTGGGATCCCGTAACTGGTCCGGGTGGCGCAACGCCGACTGCGGGCCGGCGGCGTTGTTGATTCCGGGGGTGCCGTCCCTGCCCTCGTGCAGGAAGTGCACCTGGACGTCACGGAAGGCGCCGGTGCCGATACAGACCTGGCGCAGTTCTTCGAGCATCTGCTCCCAGACGGCCGTCGACGACGACACGTCCATCAGCAGTTGCATGGTCGACTCACGGCGGACAATGCCGCGCACGACCGGGATGATCATCCCGGATTCCGCGGTGGCCTCGGCGGTCGCGGTCTCGTCGATCTCGTAGCGCACAGGCCTGAGCGGCGGCCGGTACCGCTGGAGAGGGCGCAGAGCACGCTGCAGCGGCAGCAGTCCGGGCAGCGCGGAGGCCACAGGGACTCGTACGGGCATCAGTCCGCCGGGCGGGAGGCCGGTCAGCTCGGTGTCGCCGGGAGACGGCACAGCGTAAAGATCACCCTCGGCCGTGACGAGACGCTGCGGCGGCGCGTCGGACGGACGCCGACGGTCCTGGGGCGCCGGTTCCTCCTCCGCCAGAACGGCCGGATCACGTCGGTCGAGCGCCACGCGTGGGCCGTTCAGGGGCACCGAAGGAGCGGACCAGCGGGACAACCAGAGTGCGTCGGCCAGTTCCTCGGGGGTCGGCTCAAGTCCCGCGCCCCGCAACCGGGACACGAGCACGACGAGTGGATCCCTCTCGGCCGGCACCGCGGATCACCGTTGGCCGCTGTCGAGCGGACGCATGAGCCGCTCCGCGAGTCGCTCCCGGCTGCCGAATTCCTCGGGGGCCGCGTGCATCGTGAGGTAGATGGCGTTGAGAAGCTGGTCGGCTGCCCGCACGTCACCCGGTGCCCGGTCCAGGAACTGGCGGATGAGTTCGGTGTGGCGCTCGGCCGATCCCTCGCCGAAGTGGGCTTGGACCATCGCGCCGAGCCGGACTTCGTCAGGACGCTGAAGCTGGAGATGGAGGCAACGGCGCAGCAACGGCGCGGGGAAGTCCCGCTCCCCGTTGCTGGTGAAGATCACAAAGGGGAAGGCCCGGCAGCGCACCCGGCCGCCGCGGATGACGACACGGTGCCCGTCATGGGTGAGCACCGTGGCCTCGGGCACCCGCTCGGCCTGGCGCTCCAGCTCGGGGATGCTGAACTCGCCTTCCTCCAGGGCGTTGAGGAGGTCATTGGGCAGGTCGATATCGCTTTTGTCGAGTTCGTCGACCAACAGGACGCGCGGCCGCTCCGTGGGGAGCAACGCGGTGCCCAGCGGGCCCAGTCGGATGTAGCGGCCGATGTCGGGCGCCGACCGTGCGCCTGCCGCCCCGGCGCCGTCGGGCTCGTCGCCCTCCGCGCCGTCCCGGCTGAGCTGAAGATCCTGGAGCCGGCCGATGGCGTCGTACTCGTACAGGCCGTCGTGGAGTGTCGTACGGCTGACAATCGGCCAGTGCAGCACTTTCCCGAGTTTCAGCTCGTGTGCGACGGCGTGGGCCAGCGTGCTCTTCCCGGAGCCCGGTTCGCCGGTGACGAGGAGCGGGCGGCGCAGGTAGAGGGCGGCGTTGATGAGCTCGACCTCATCGGAGTCGGGGCGGTGAAGTTGGGCCAGGTAGCTGCCGAGACGCCGAGTGGATGTGGTGTCGACCGGGTCGGCCGCGTTCACGGTGGGGCCACCGTCGAACTGGCGCCACGGCGGTGGAGCGGGCAGGTCGGAGATTCCGTCATGGGGCTCGCCCGATCCTCGATAGATCAACCACTCGTTCACTTATCGCTCCTCGTCGCAGTGTGGTCAGGGGTCGTGATACGGATCGTTCGACTGGGCCTGAGCGCGATGACGGGGCGGAACGTACTTGTGGGCGACCTTCCAACTGTACCGGAGCCCAGTTCAGTTGAGGATCGTTTTCGGCCTGCCCACGGGCCTGCCCACGGGCCTGTCCACAACCGCGCGATCGACGTTCTCATGGCGAGTCCAGGGTGCCGCCCGGAAGTACCGGAATCGCTCGCCCCGGGTCGTCGAACATCAGCGCCAAACCGTCCACCCAATGGCTGCTCTCACCGTCCTGTCCATCGGATCGATACACCAATTCCCTGAGGCTGCGCACGAATTCGGGCAGAGCGTTGAGGGTGGTGGCCCGGTTGAGCAGTTCGGTGGTTCCCCTGCGGAAGTCGTCACACCCGGGCCCGCAGTCACCGGGCGGATGTGGCTCGATACGCCAGAGGGCAACGCGGTGCCCGGCCTCCAGCAGCAGGTTCAGCGCCTCGCGCCCCGGTCCGCGGCTCACCGGGCGGCACAGCACCGGAACAGCTGCCGGGGGAGCTCCCTCGATCTCGCGATAGCTCAGCCGATGGCCCGGCGGCGGCACAGCGAGGGCCCGCAGATTGCCGGGATCCACGGCCGGCCACCGCTCGGGCCTGGGGCCGGGGACGGACGCGCTGACCGGCGCACCGCGCACCGGGGCTCTGCGCACCGTCACCGGCCGTTGCACGCCGAGCGGCTGATGGGAGAGGTCGCCGCGCCGGAACGTGCGCACGACGTCGGCGAGCTGCCACAGGTGCACCGGCGTGTCGAAATGGTCTACCGGCAGTGCTATATGGAGCGGGCACGGCCGCCCGCTGCCCTGGTCCAGAAGGAAGAAGAGCCTGGACAGCGGCCGTCGCAGATCGCCCGGCAGGTCTTCGATCGCCACCCCTTCGCCGGTCGTCCTGGCGGTGATCAGTTCGGGATCGTCCCCGTCTCGCAGCACCCAGATGTGCCAGTAGACGTGACCGGACGTCTGCCACCAGACCTGTTCCAGTTCGAGCACCACCGCTGGTCCCGTGTACGGCGGCTCCTCGTCCCGTACGGCAATGCCCAGGGCGACTCCCACCACCGGCCGCCGCTGAGCGACCACGGGTGCGGGCTCCGGCCCGGGCGCCGATTCGGAGGCGGGTGCGGGTACCGGCACGGGGGCGGTCCGCGGGACCAGGGCCCACAGGAACTGCCGCATGTCCGTGGGAAGTCCTTTCGCCCGCTTGCGTACCCAGAGCTCGACCGACCTGGTGGCATGAGGGCTGTGCGGGCCCGATGCCGCCGCCGCGTTGCACAGATAGAGCAGAAAGGCGAAGGCCTCCACCGGATGCTGCCGCTCGTACAGGAGCCCGTGACCGTCCCGCCACGCGCGCGGCGCAACCGCGGGGCGGGGTTGTACCTCGCCCCGCGCCGAGTCGAGGGCCCGCACGACCTCGCTCGGCGAACGGGGCGGGGGCAGCGCGGCGAGCAGGCCGAATGCGGTGATCCGGTCAGCGGGCGCCCACAGCAACGGGTTGTCCGCCAGGCGGTTGCCCGGCAGTCCCGCCTGCACGGTGCCCCAGGCGTTCCGTGAGCTGTCCCGGTGATGCCAGGTGTCGTGCGCGTGTATGAGGCCTTGGTACGGATCGGGGCCGAGCCACTCCTCCCCGTCCAGGGAAGCGGCCGAGGACAGCTCCCTGAGGGCGGTCGTGGCAACCGACAGCCCGCCATCCCGGTTCGCGCGCTGTTTCCTCACCACGCCGACCACCGCGCCGCGGACCAGGTCGACGACCGGGCCACCGGAGGCACCGTGCGGGATCTCGCGCTGCGGGCCGAGCCCCAGACCGTAGTCCCCCTCGTTGCCGTTGATCTCGCACACACCGCTCCATCGAAGCGGCTTGCCCGAGCCGCCTTTCGCCTCGCCGGGGTACCAGCCGTGTGCCATGACCTTGACGTCGGCCTCGCCGAGCGGCGGATCTGTCCGGTCGGACAGCCACACACATTCGTGTTCGGGCACCGGGTCGAGCAGCCGTAACAGCGCGAGGTCCGGCTCGCCGGCGACCGCGTCATGCTCATCGGGGTGCGGAAGGCAGTAGGCTGCCCGAGCTCGGGCGGTCAACTCGCCATTGGACACCAGCAGTTCCCGATCACCCCGCCAGCCGCCGCGCCACCGCAGAACATGCGCGCAGGTCAGCACCCACCCGGGCGCGACAAAAAACCCGCTCCCCCACATCGGCCCCTGCAGGCTGTCGCCTTCTGCCGGGCCGATACTGACTGTCGCTGCTTTGACCAGGTCGTTCAACGTCATGCGGGAATCAGGCGTTCAGTGCGGGGTCCGCCAAAGGCCCCGGCGCGGGGGTCTGTTCGAGCTCCGACGGGGGCTCCTGGGGGACCGGCGCTCGCAGGCGGTCCCGCCAGGTGAGGGTGACCTCGATCGATGTCTTGGCCTCTCCGTCGGCCAGGAGAGCCAGGGCGACCCCGGATTTCAGCCCGATCTCTATCCCGAACGTCGCGCTGACCTCGTCCGGAGCCGCCGCCCTCGCCGCCCGGTGCAGAGCCTCGCCGACCCCGGTGACCAAATCCTTCAGACCCTCCACACGAGCGGCCACCGCGTCCAGGACGCTCACGTCCTCGTACTCGCCGTACTCCCGGTCGACTCCCGCCGTCTCGTACTCGTCGAGGACGGTGACCCTCGCCAGTACATCGGCCCCGCCAGGCAGCTGCACCCTCTGCACCCGGTTCCCCATGACATCCCCCGATCCCACTGATGGACGATCAGGTTAGACCCGGCGACGGCACGGCGCGAGAGGTTCTCCACTACACCTATCCTTACCGGGCGAAACGTCTTCCTTCCACCCCTTCCGGAGCACCCCTTGTACTTCACCGACCGCGGCATCGAGGAGCTGGAGAGCCGGCGTGGCGAGGAGGAGGTCACCTTCGAGTGGCTGGCCGCCCGTCTGCAGGAGTTCGTGGACCTGAACCCCGAGTTCGAGATCCCGGTGGAGCGGCTGGCGACCTGGCTGGCCCGGCTCGACGACGAGGACGAGGACGACGAGTAGCCGCTTGACTTCCGCCGCACGCGATATATCGTGTCTATCAGAGACGCGATATGTTGTGTTGTCGGCGCATCCCGTGGAGGGGCGAAATGAGCGGCACGTCGGAATGGTCCGTCACCGAGCCGGACAAGCTGGTCTTCGAGGGCGGGGTCGACACCCTGCACGTCCGCATCGTCAACGGTGCGGTGAACGTCGTCGGTGTCGACGAGGGTCCGGCGCGGCTGGAGGTCAGTGAGCTGGAGGGGCCGCCGCTGATCGTGAGCCTCGAGGGCGGCACGCTGACGGTGACGTACGAGGACCTGCCGTGGAAGGGCCTCTTCAAGTGGCTGGACCGCAAGGGGTGGCGGCGGCACGCCGTGGTGTCACTGGCGGTGCCGCAGCGGACGCATGTGTCGGTGGGGGTCGTCGGGGCGAGCGCGGTGATCTCCGGGATCGCCGAACGTACGCAGGTACGCGGGGTGAACGGGGACATCGCGCTGGTCGGCCTGAGCGGGCCGGCCAGCGCGGAGACGGTGAACGGGGGCGTGGAGGCACAGGCCGTGTCCGGGGACCTGAAGGTCAACACCGTGTCCGGCGACCTGACCGTGGTGGAGGGCAGCGGGGCGGCCGTCAAGGCGGACTCGGTGAGCGGCAACATGGTGCTTGACCTGGACCCGCGCGGCGCCGCCGACGTACGGCTGACGACGGTGTCCGGGGAGATCGCGATCCGGATCCCGGAGCCGGGGGACGCGGAGGTGGACGCCAACACCACCAGCGGAGCGGTGAGTTGCGCCTTCGACGAGCTGCGGGTGACCGGGCAGTGGGGGGCCAAGCGGATCACCGGGCGGATCGGGTCGGGCGGGGCGCGGCTGAAGGCCACGACCGTGTCCGGGGCGATCGCGCTGCTGCGCCGGCCACCGATCGAAGACGCCGCCGATACGGACCCGTTCCGGAAGGACGCCTGACATGCCCCCCGTTTTCGCCCACGGCCGCCTGCGCCTGTACCTGCTCAAGCTGCTCGACGAGCGCCCGCGCCACGGCTACGAGGTCATCCGGCTCCTGGAGGAGCGTTTCCAGGGCCTGTACGCACCCTCCGCCGGCACCGTCTACCCGCGGCTGGCCAAGCTGGAGCAGGAGGGCCTGGTCACCCACTCCACCGAGGGCGGCCGCAAGGTCTACGCGATCACCGACGCCGGCCGCGCCGAACTCGCCTCCCGCGCCGGCGAGATCGACGACCTGGAGAACGAGATCCGCGAGTCCGTCTCCCTCCTCGCCGCCGAGATCCGCGAGGACGTACGCGGCGCCGCCGGCGACCTGCGCCGCGAGATCCGCGCCGCCGCCCAGCAGGCCCGTACGAAGCCCGGCCCGGCATCCGACCACCAGGAGTGGAAGGAGCAGGCCCGCCGCGCCAAGGAGGAGGCCCGCAGCGCCCGGCGCCAGGCCAAGGAGGCGCAGGACTTCGCACGCGACGAGGTGCAGCGGATCGCCCGCCGGGTGCAGGACGAGGTGCAGGAGCACGTCCAGCGTGGCGACTGGCAGGGCGGCCTCAAGGAGGGCCTGGCCGAACTCAGCCGGGAGCTGGGCCAGTTCGGGCGCTCGACGCCCTGGCCGGGGTATGTGAAGCCCGACCCGGCCGGCGCCGAGGCCCCCGACTGGGCCTCGGAGGACGCCCCGGTGAGCGACGACCCGGCCCGCGACCTCGAGCGGCTGCTCGACCGCTTCCGCGACGACGTACGTGACGCCGCCCGCGACCACGGCGTCACCGCCGAGCAGTTGCGCGAGGCCCGCCGCCATCTGTCGACGGCCGCGGCGCACATCGGCGTCGTACTGCGGACGCGCAAATCCTGACCGACCCTTGACCGGGCGCCGGGGACAGCTCCCCGGCGCCCGGTGCGATGATCAGCCCGTGGACATCCTGACCGCTCTGCTGGGCGCCGTCGCGCTGCTCGTCCTCGGCCTCGGGCTGGTGGCCGCGACCAGCGGCCGGATGCTGCCCTGGCTCGTCGGCCAGACCCCCCGCCCCCGGCTGTGGGGCCTCGGGCAGCTGCCGCTCGGGCTCATGGTCCTCTTCCAGGCCTACGCCCGGGCCGTCCACATCGCTCCGGGCACGCGCCTGGTGCTGTCCGGCATCGGGGCCGTGGGCGTGGTGGTCGGCGTCGGCCTCAGCTGGGCCGGTCAGCGCGCACGCCGCCGGAAGCTGCCCACCCCGCCGTTCACAGGGTGAGGACGACCTTTCCGAAGAGGTCGCCGCCCTCCATCTTCTCGAAGCCCTCGCGGGCGCGGTCGAGCGGGAAGACGGAGTCGATGACGGGCCGGACGCCGGTCGCCGCGCAGAAGCTGAGCAGGTCCTCGAGCTCGTCCTTCGTACCCATCGTGGAGCCGACGACCTTCAGCTCGAGGAAGAAGATCCGGTTCAGCTCCGCGGACTTCGGGCTCGGCCCGGACGTCGCGCCGGAGATGACCAGCGTGCCGCCCGGCCGCAGCGACTTGACCGAGTGGGACCAGGTGGCCGCGCCGACGGTCTCGATGACCGCGTCGACCCGGTGCGGCAGCCGCGCACCCGCCTCGAAGGCGGCCTCCGCGCCGAGTTCGACCGCCCGGGCGCGCTTCGCCTCGTCGCGGCTGGTCGCGAAGACCCGGAGCCCGGCGGCCTTCCCCAGCACGATCGCGGCGGTCGCGACGCCGCCGCCGGCGCCCTGCACGAGGACCGAATCCCCGGGCCGTACCCCGGCGTTGGTGAAGAGCATGCGATACGCGGTCAGCCATGCCGTCGGCAGGCAGGCGGCCTGCTCGAAGGACAGCTCCTTGGGCTTGCGCAGTACGTTCCAGCTGGGCACGGACACCTTCTCGGCGAAGGTCCCCTGATACCGCTCGGTGAGAATGGACCGGGGCTCGTCCGGCCCCACCCCGTAGCCCGACTGGCCGATGACGGAGTGCAGGACGACCTCGTTGCCGTCCTCGTCGATGCCGGCCGCGTCGCAGCCGAGGATCATCGGCAGGCTCTCCTCGCCCAGCCCGACCCCGCGCAGGGACCACAGGTCGTGGTGGTTGAGCGAGGCCGCCTTGACGTTCACGGTCGTCCAGCCGGGCCGGGGCCCGGGTTCGGGACGCTCCCCGAGCTCAAGGCCGTTCAGCGGCTGGTCACGGTCGATGCGGGCAGCGTAGGCAGCGAACATGACCTTGAACGTAGCCGCGCGGAGCGGTGCCCGTGAAGGCCCCGCCCCGCGAAGCGACGTACGTCACCCGGCTAGGTGTTTTGACCCGCAGGGTCAAAACACCTAGCGCCTGGCCACGCCCTCGGCCCGGGCCGCGGCGGCGACCGCCGCCGTGACCGCCGGGGCGACCCGCTCGTCGAAGGGCGAGGGGATGACCCGGTCCGCCGACAGCTCGCCGTCCACGACCGCGGCCAGGGCTTCCGCCGCCGCGATCTTCATGCCCTCCGTGATCCGGGACGCCCGCACCTGGAGCGCGCCGGCGAAGATGCCGGGGAAGGCCAGCACGTTGTTGATCTGGTTCGGGTAGTCGCTGCGTCCGGTCGCGACGACGGCGGCGTACTTGTGCGCGACGTCGGGGTGGATCTCCGGCGTGGGGTTGGCCATCGCGAAGATGAACGCGCCCTTGGCCATCCCGGCCACCGCTTCCTCGGCCACGGTGCCGCCCGAGACGCCGATGAAGACGTCGGCGCCGTCCAGCGCGGCCTCGAGCGAGCCGGTGAGGCCGGCCCGGTTCGTATACGAAGCCAGCTCACGCTTGGCGGAGTTCAGGTCCTCGCGGCCCGCGTGGACGACGCCCTTGCGGTCGGTGACGGCGACGTCGCCGATGCCGGCCTCGACGAGGATCTTGGCGATCGCGACCCCGGCCGCGCCGGCCCCCGAGATCACCGCGCGCAGCTCGCCCAGCGACCGCCCGGTCAGCCGCACGGAGTTCCGCAGGGCGGCCAGCGTCACGACGGCGGTGCCGTGCTGGTCGTCGTGGAAGACCGGGATGTCCAGGCGGTCGATCAGCTTGCGCTCGATCTCGAAGCAGCGCGGCGCCGAGATGTCCTCGAGATTCACTCCACCGAAGGACGGGGCGAGCCGCACCACGGTCTCGACGATCTCGTCCACGTCGGTCGTCGCCAGCGCGATCGGCACCGCGTCGACGCCGCCGAACTGCTTGAAGAGGATCGCCTTGCCCTCCATCACCGGAAGCGAGGCCTCGGGACCGATGTCGCCCAGGCCCAGCACCGCGGTGCCGTCGGTCACGACCGCCACGACGTTCGACTTCCAGGTGTACTCGTGGACGAGCTCCGGCTGCTCGGCGATGGCGCTGCACACCTTGGCCACACCCGGCGTGTAGGCGAGCGACAGGTCGTCGGCGTCGCGCACGGGCACCGTGGCGGACACCTCCATCTTGCCGCCGCGGTGCAGGGCGAACACCGGATCGACGGGGCTCTCAGGACCGTCGCTGTCGGTGCGAGGATTGACAATCTCCGCTGCCACTTTTTGACCCCTTTGTCTAAAATTCTCTCTGAGGGTACTACCCCCTACGACAGGGGATAGGTGGGCTCGGCAAGCACAGCCACAGGAATGCGAGTGGTCCCGCGACGCGCACTGCCAGGCGTGCCGCACGCACGCCCTGGGCCCCGGATGAGGGGTAAGGGTCTGTTCTACCGGAAGACCGTTTCCGCTGACGAGTCGTAAACGCGCGAGGACGGCACGAGCAGTTCGGGAGGATTGCCGCTTGGCGGGACAAAGCGTCCGAATAGCGGGATACGGCACGTGATACGCGTAACTTGTCAACACGGCCCCACCGCGGTCCGGCCCTGGTGTACCGGCCTGGCGGGAGCCCGGGGATCGCCCGTTATCCGATTTTGACACAACCGGTCGCCTAAACGCCCATGTCCGGATGGCAAGATGCCTGAGATCACACGGTGTCGCGAACCCCGAACGCGTGTGTGAGACACAGGGAGCTACCCCACTCCGCAGGAGGAACCAGCATGACCGCCAGCACCACCCGTCGCTCGACCGCCACACCCCGCTTCGCCGCGGTCGGAGCCATCGCGGTCGCAGGTGCCCTGCTGCTCACCGGCTGCGGTGACCAGACCAACAAGGGCAGCTCGACTTCCAGCGCCTCCTCCTCGAACGCTCCGCTGTTCAGCAAGCTGCCCGCGAAGTTCCAGAAGTCCGGCGTGATCAAGGTCGGCACCGACGCCACCTACGCCCCCATGGAGTACACCGAGAGCGGCAAGATCGTGGGTATCGACCCCGACATCGCCACCGCGCTCGGCAAGCAGCTCGGCGTGAAGTTCGAGTTCGTGAGCGGCACCTTCGACGGCCTGATCACCTCGCTGAACACCGGCCGCCAGGACGTCGTCATGTCCGCGATGAGCGACACCAAGGCACGCCAGCAGGGCCTCGACGACAGCGGCAAGAAGATCGGCACCGGCGTCGACTTCGTCGACTACTTCGAGTCCGGCGTCTCGCTGCTGGTCAAGAAGGGCAACCCGTCGGGCATCAACGCCCTCGCCGACGTGTGCGGCCACACCGTCGCGGTGCAGCGCGGCACGATCTACGAGACCACCTTCAAGGACCAGGCCAAGAAGTGCGGCTCGAAGAAGCTCACCGTCGAGTCGTACGACACGGACGCCGAGGCGCAGACCCGGGTCAAGGCCGGCGGCGCGGTCGCCGACCTCAACGACTATCCGGTGGCCGCCTACCTCGCCAAGACCTCCGGCGGCGGCAAGGACTTCGACGTCGTCGGTGACCAGATCGGCGCGGGCCCCTTCGGTATCGCGACCAGCAAGAGCAACACCCAGCTGCGCGACGCCCTCAAGGACGCCGTTGACGCGATCATCGCCGACGGCACCTACAAGGCGGTTCTCGCGAAGTGGGACGTGGCCAACAGCGCCGTCACCAAGGCAGCCATCAACGGCGGCTCCTGATCCGCGTTCCGCAGAAGGGCAGTCACTGTGACTGACAAGATCGACAAGGCGCCTGGGCCCGCCGCCGACGCCCCGACGCCTTACGAGGACATCCGTGCCATTCCGGTGCGCCACTACGGCCGCTGGGTCAGCGGCGTCATCGTGGTCGTCCTCCTCGCCTGGCTCGTCTACGCCTTCTCCCAGGGCAACGTCATCTGGGGGACCGTCGGGGACAAGCTCTTCGACACCTCCGTGCTCACCGGCCTCTGGCACACCGTCCTGATCAGCGTCACCTCGATGCTGCTCGGCCTGGTGCTGGGCGTGCTGTTCGCCGTGATGCGGCTGTCGAAGAACCCGGTGACGGGCGCAGTGGCGTGGCTGTACATCTGGTTCTTCCGCGGCACGCCGGTGTACGTACAGCTGCTGATGTGGTTCAACCTGGCGCTGATCTTCCAGTACCTGAACCTCGGGCCCATCTACAAGAACGAGATGGTCGACGTCATGACCCCGTTCGTCGTGGCCCTGCTGGGCCTCGGGCTGAACGAGGGCGCGTACATGGCGGAGATCGTCCGGGCGGGCATCCAGTCCGTCGACGAGGGCCAGACGGAGGCCTCGCACGCCCTGGGCATGACCGCCGGTCAGACCATGCGCCGGGTCGTGCTGCCGCAGGCGATGCGGGTGATCATCCCGCCGACCGGCAACGAGTTCATCAACATGCTGAAGACCTCGTCGCTGGTGTCCGCCGTGCAGTACGTGGAGCTGCTGCGCGCCACCTCCAACATCGGCTCGACCTCGGGCGCGGTGATGGAGATGCTCTTCGTCGCGTCGGTCTGGTACCTGATCCTGACCAGCATCTTCAGCGTCGGCCAGTACTACCTGGAGCGCCGGTTCGCGCGCGGCTCACTGCGCAGCCTGCCGCCCACTCCGCTCCAGCGCATCAAGGTCAATCTGCTCGGCATGGGCAACCGTCCGACTGGTCCGGCAGGGGGCGTCGCATGAGCACTCAGCCCATGGTCAAGGCGGAGGGCGTGCACAAGTCCTTCGGCCTGGCCCACATCCTCAAGGGGATCGACCTGGAGGTCGCACCCCGGGAGGTGTTCTGCCTGATCGGCCCCTCGGGGTCGGGCAAGTCCACCTTCCTGCGGTGCATCAACCACCTGGAGAAGGTCAACTCCGGGCGGCTGTCGGTCGACGGCGAGCTGGTCGGCTACCGGCAGAAGGGCGACAAGCTCTACGAGCTCAAGGACCGCGAGGTGGCCGCGAAGCGGCGGGACATCGGCATGGTGTTCCAGCGCTTCAACCTCTTCCCGCACATGACGGCGCTCGAGAACGTCATGGAAGCCCCGGTCATGGTCAAGCGCGAGTCGAAGGCCGTCGCCCGCGAGCGGGCCCAGCGGCTGCTGGACCGCGTGGGCCTGGCCGACAAGGCGCAGAGCTACCCCTCGCAGCTGTCGGGTGGCCAGCAGCAGCGGGTCGCGATCGCCCGCGCGCTCGCGATGGAGCCGAAGCTGATGCTCTTCGACGAGCCGACCTCGGCCCTCGACCCGGAGCTGGTCGGTGACGTCCTGGACGTCATGCGCGGTCTGGCCGAGGACGGCATGACCATGGTCGTCGTCACCCACGAGATGGGCTTCGCCCGCGAGGTCGGCGACGCCCTGGTCTTCATGGACGACGGCGTCGTGGTCGAGGCGGGCAATCCGCGCGACGTGCTGACGAACCCGCAGCACGACCGCACCCGGTCCTTCCTGTCGAAGGTCCTGTAGCGCGCAAGGAATCCGGCGCGAAAAGAAGCGCATGAAGGGGCGGCACCTATGGGGTGCCGCCCCTTACCCGTTACGTCACTTCAGCCCGAGCACCACCGCGTCGGTCACCGACCGCCACACCGGCCGCGCCTCCGCGAAGCCCGCCTCGCGCAGCGCCGCCGCGTGCCACTGCGCCGAGTGCGTCTCGCCGTCCGCGTGGTCGCCGTAGATCTCGTACCGCCGGGCCGTCGGCTCGGCCAGCACGGGGTCGGCCTTGGCCGTCGCCCACCACTCCTCCCAGGTCAGGACTCCGGCGGCCTTCTCGCGCTCCTGACGGGCCCGGTCGTGCGCCCGGGCGGCGGCGTTCAGGCGTGGCGTGGAGGGGTCGGGCATGTGGTCGGCGTTCATGAAAACCCCGCCGTCCCGCAGCACGCCGGCGATCTGTCCGTAGAGCGCCTTGAGGGGCTCCGGCTTGAGCCAGTGCAGGGCGGTGGCGGTCAGCACGGCGTCGTACGTCCCGTACGGGAGCTTCGACGGCCACTGCGGGTCGTGCAGGTCGACGGTGACGAAGGTGACCCGCCGGTCCCCCGCGAAGTAGCCGCTCGCGATGGTCAGCAGCGCAGGGTCGAGGTCGAGGCCGGTCGACACGGCGCCCGGGAAGCGCTTCAGCAGCCGGTCGGAGATACTGCCGGTGCCGCACGCCAGGTCCAGCACCCTGGGTTCGGGGCCGGCGAGGGCCTCCACCATGTCGAGCATCACCCGGAAGCGTTCCTCCCGGTCGGGCAGGTACCACTCCTGCTGCCGGTCCCAGCTGTCCTGCCAGGTCTTCCAGTCGGCGACATGCATGACGATCCCCTCCAGCCGTAATACCCTTAAAGCCACAGCAGCCATTACTCACCCTAGAGCGCGCCCGTAAGGACTACAAGTGGAACTGGCCTATTACTCGGACTACGCTGTGCGCCTGGTGAACAGCGAGGAGCCGGCTCGCGGCACCGACGCCCTCACCAGCGTCGACGCCGTACGCGCCCTCTTCGGCCCGTCCACCCAGGCCGCCGCCCGCGCCGTCGACTCCGACGTCAACCGCCTGCGCGCCGTACGCACCCGCCTGCGCGGGGTCTTCGAGGCCGCCGCCGAGGGCGACGAGGTCCGGGCCGTCGACCTCCTCAACGCCCTGCTCCTGGAATTCCCGGTCAGCCCACAGGTCTCCGGCCACCAGCACCTGGACGCGAGCGGCCGCCCCGACTGGCACATGCACCTCGCCGACCACGCCGCCAACGCCACCGCCGCCTACGCGGCGACCGCCTGCATGGGCCTGGCCTTCCAGCTCACCGACCTCGGCGTCGACCGCCTCGGCATCTGCCAGGCCGCGCCCTGCCGGAACGCGTACGTCGACACATCGACAAACCGCTCACGCCGCTACTGCTCCGACCGCTGCGCCACCCGCGCGAACGTCGCCGCCTACCGCGCCCGCAAACGCCTCGAGAACGACCGGTCCGCCCTCAGCGGTCTCACGCACGACACCGCCCACGAAGCCACCCCGGCCACCGACCGCTGAACCTCGAGCGGCGGCCTGAACCGCCCCAGCCCCCGGGCCAGTACGAGCTCGTCCGGCACCGTCCCGAACTGACGGCTGTCGCTCTCCGCGAACGTGTTGTCCCCCAGCACCCACCAGCCGCCGTCGCGTCGCTCCACAGCGCGCTTGACGATCAGCAGATCCTGCTGAAGCGGGTGCCGGAGCACCACGACATCACCCTCACGGACTACATCCGGGCTCTTCACGTACTGGATCAGCAGCCAGTCGCCGTTCTTCAGCGTCGGCAGCATCGACGGACCCGTCACCTCGACCAGCTGGAACGGCAGCCTGGCCCTGCCCTCCCGCATGCCGCGCCTCCTCACGCCTGCCTCGTCCCTTCCTCCACCAGACCCAGAGTGACACCAGACTTTTGTCCTAAGCACCCAGGGGCACCCGAGAAAACGACTCCGGCAGGGAGTAATCTCCCATCTGGAAAGACGATCACGAGGAAGGACAGCCATGTTCACTCGCCTGTTCGCGCCCAAGGTTAAGGTCAGCGCCCACTGCGACCTGCCCTGCGGCGTCTACGACCCGGCCCAGGCCCGTATCGAGGCCGAGTCCGTCAAGGCGGTCCAGGAGAAGTACCAGGCCAACGAGGACCCGCACTTCCGCGCCCGCGCCATCGTCATCAAGGAGCAGCGCGCGGAGCTGGCCAAGCACCACGTCTCGGTGCTCTGGAGCGACTACTTCAAGGCCCCGCACTTCGAGAAGTACCCCCAGCTCAGCACGCTGGTCAACGACACCCTGAAGGCGCTCAGCGCCGCCAAGGCGTCGACCGACCCGGCGACCGGCCAGAAGGCCCTCGACCTGATCGCCGAAATCGACAAGATCTTCTGGGAGACCAAGAAGGCCTGATTCCGGCAGAGAACGCGGGCCCGCGCCCGGCCCGCAGGACACCGACCACGGAGTCCTGACGAGCCGGGCGCGGGCTTTTGTCATTCGTTCCTGTGGTTATTCGTTCCTGGCGGTTTCCGGCCCGGTGATCCGCTTGAGCAGGGGGAGGGTCAGGGCGATGACGCCGAGGGAGACGGCGAGGCCTGCGAGGACCGTGATGTAGTACTCGGCTCCTGGTGGTCGGAGCGAGTAGTTCTGCTGGGACTTGAGGAACAGCTTGGCGGCCAGGAAGCCGCTGGTGGTCGCGACCACCGCGCTGACGAGGAGCGGAACGGCGGTCTCCAGGGCGATGATGCGGCGCAGCGTGCCGAGTTGGACGCCGGTGAGGCGCAGCAGGCTGAAGGGGCGTTTGCGGTCGTTGAGGCCGGCGACGACGCTCACGGCGAGGCTGCAGCCGGCGATGCAGAGGCTGACGATGATGACGACGCCGGCCAGTTGCTGGTAGCCGTTGAGCAGTTGGGCCGTGTCCGTGGAGGCCCGGCGCTCCGCGGTGGTGGCGGGTGGCTGCTGCTGGTGGGGGAAGGCGACGGTGAGGGCGGTTCTCACCTGCTCGATCACCGATGTCGATCCGTTCGTGCCGACGATGAGCGTCTGGACCGGGATCTTGTCGAGTGCCGCGGAGGAGAGGCGGGCGGCGGGCCAGCCCGAGGGGTACTGGTCGGGGGCGGTTTCCGAGTCGAAGACGAAGTTCGGGGGGACCGAGGCCACGTCGGTCCCGGCGGCGCAGTGGCCGAAGTCCGGTATGGCGGTGAGCTGGCGGCACGAGACGAGTCCGGCCACGGTGGGCACGGGGCCGCCGAGGTCGATCTTGGTGCCGAGGGGATTGGTGTGGATCAGCAGCACACCGTTGACGCCGGGGATCGAGCGCAGCCCGGCCAGGACCGGGTCCGCGATCGGCGGGATGGACGACCTCGGCACACCCGGGACGGTGGTCCAGCCGCGGGAGAAGTCGGCCATCACGGTGCTCCTGGCGGCCGCGGTGCCGTGCGGGACGCCGCGTTCGGCGACCTCCGTGGTGATCACCCCGACGGCTGTGCTGGTGACGAAGAGGGCGAGGACGAGCCCGCTGATGGCGCGGAAGCCGGCCTGCGGGTTGTCCGCGAGGCGCCGCCCGGCGATGAGCGTCGCGGGCCGGTTGGTGCGGCGGGCCATGACCCGGGCGCCCATCATGGTGAGCCACGGTCCGGCGATGACCAGGCCGGCCATCATCAGGAAGATTCCGCTGAGATACGCCCGGATCTGGCCGTCGGTGGTGGCGGGATGCCTGCCGACGAAGTAGCTGAGTTCGCCGATCCCGGCGGCCAGCGGGATCAGCCGGTACGCCCGGGGAGCGCGCGGCGTGACCCGTCGGCTCACGCCCAGCGGGGAGATCCGTACGCGTCGCAGCGCCAGCCGCGCAGCGGCCGCCGCCGCCAGCGGGACGCCGACGGCGACGAGCAGGATGTCGGCCGGGTTGAGCGACAGGTCATCCGGGTAGAACCGCACGCCGGTGAAGGGAGCCGCCGCCAGCGGCACCCGGAAGAGGAAGAACAGGCCGAAGCCGATGGCCGTACCGGCGACGGCGGCGACGGTCGACTCGACGGCCGAGACCACGGAGACCTGCCGGGGCGTCGCACCGACCAGGCGCATCGCGGCGAAGCGCTGCTCCCGGCGGGCGGCGGCGAGCCGGGTGGCTGTGCCGATGAAGATGAGTACGGGGAAGAGCAGCGCTGCCGAGGTGACGGAGAGGATCAGGTCGATGCCGGACGCCCGGGTGCCGTTCTGGCAATTCGAGCAACTGCCGGGGGACTGGGTGGCGATGCTGGTGACCAGCGCCGCGTCGGGTAGGTGCGACAGCTCGTCGACGGTGTGGCCGACGATGACGATCAGGGAGTCCGGGCCCGGGAGCGCCGCCGCGCCGATCGTGCCGACCTGGCTTCCGGCGTATCGGTCGCCGAGTTCGGCGGCCGGCGCGGAGCGCAGCAGTGCGCTGAGGGCCGGTGAGGCGTAGTACTGCCCTGGCCCGGGCAGCCGCGGGATGCCCGGCGGGACCGGTGACTCGGGCCCGGTGGCGGCGACGTCGACCCGGATGATGCTCTTGCCGTCGTAGAGGTCGGCGCTGAGTGTGCCCCACAGCGGATCGGGTGACGGTTTGACGCCGGCGGCGGTGGCTCCGCGCGCGCCTGAGTTGAGCCAGGCGTAGCGGGCGTTCTGCGTGTTGACGCCGTTGACGGCCGCCAGGGTGACCAGTAACAGGCCGACTCCGAGGGCCACGGCGGCGGCGGTGACGATGAGGCGGGCGACGGCCTCTCTGCCGCCGCGCAGGGTGAGGCGCAGGCCGAAGGAGATCATGAACCCACCCGGTCGGCCGAGAACGAACTCACTTTTCCGTCGCGGACGATGACCTCGCGGTCGGTGTACGCGGCCACCCTGGGCTCGTGGGTGACCACGATGACGGTGGTGCCCTGCTCACGCGCGGCGGCGACCAGCAGGTCCATGACGTGCTCGCCGGTGAGGGAGTCGAGCGATCCGGTCGGCTCGTCGGCGAACAGCACCTCCGGGCGCGCGACCAGGCCCCGGGCGAGCGCGACGCGTTGCGCCTGCCCCCCGGACAGCTCCCCGGACCGGCGGCGTTGCAGGCCTTCCAGGCCGAGCCGCTCGAACCACTCTCCGGCGGCTTTCAGCGCGGCCGTCCGTCGGGTGCCGCCGAGCAGCAGCGGCAGCGCGATGTTCTCCTCGGCGGTCAACTCGGGCACGAGCTGCCCGAACTGGAAGACGAAGCCGAAGCGGTCCCGGCGCAGGACGCTGCGCTCGGTCTCGCTCATGGTGTCGAGCCGGCGGCCCGCGAAGTGGATCTCACCGGAGTCGGGGGTGAGGATCCCGGCCAGGCAGTGCAGCAGCGTCGTCTTGCCCGAACCGCTCGGGCCCATGATGGCCAGGATCTCTCCGGCGGCCACCGTCAGGCCGGCGCCCTGGAGCGCGGGGGTCTGGCCGAACGACAGCACGACGTCACGCGCCTCGAAGACATGGCTCGGGGAACCGGGGTCCGCGGGAAGGCTGTCGGCGTTCATGGCCGCACCGCCTCCGCGAGGGCGTCGAGACGGGCGGCGGTCAGGTCGATCCACCGCAGATCCGATTCGAGGTGGAACAGGCCGTGGTCGGCGAGGAGCGCGTCGACCATGCCGCCGGCCCGCTTGACCTCCATCAGCTCGCGCATCCGGCGCAGGTGGGCGGCCCGTTGGGTGTCGAGGTAGCGCGCCGCGTCGCGGCCGAGCATCAGCGCCAGCACGACCTTGGCGAACAGCACCGTCTGCAGGTGCGGTTCGGCCTCCACCGGCTCGGTGAGCCAGGCCTCGAACTCGGTCGCTCCCTGCTCGGTGATGACGTACCGCTTGCGGTCGGGGCCGGCTCCCGCCTCCGCCTCGCCCACCACCACCTTTCCGTCCCGGGCCAGTCGGCCGAGGGTCGCGTAGACCTGCCCGGACGGGAGTGGTTTGCCGCGCCCGAACACGGCGTCGTAGTCGCGTTTGAGGTCATAGCCGTGGCTCGGCTCTCGCTCGAGCAGGCCCAGCAGGGTAAGGGGAACACTCATGACGTCAACGTACCCTCAGCGTATACCCCGCGTCTATACACTGAGTGGCTACGATGCTGGAGCGGGCCGGAGCGGGAGCCGGGCGCAGCGCTATGCGACCGTCAGGACGAGCGCGCCGGTGTGGCCGCTGCCCGGCGTGACGGCGGTGGCGGTGCCGTCGACCGTCAGGGTCAGGGTGCGGCCCGCGGGTGCGTCGAGGGCGGCGTCGGAGGCGATGACGAGCTTGGTGAGATACGAGGTGCCGGTGACGGTCCAGTGGGAGCCGGAGGCGAGGGTGACGAGAGCGCCGTTGTTGACGGCGGCCTGCGGGATGTTGGTGACTTCGCCCAGCTGCCGGTACTCCGCAGAGGTGATGGGGCTGACGGCGTGCTGGGACCGGGAGGCGGTGATGACGCCCCTGAGGCTGGAGTTGGCGAGGGTGACGACCAGGTTCTTGCCGCTCCGCATGGCGTTGTAGAAGTCGCCCTTCAGCGCGATGTCGGTGAAGGCGGCGGTCACGTCGGCGTCGTGGACCGCGCTGACGTCGAAACTCTCCACGCGGTCGGGGTCGCCGGTGGGCTCGGTGTAGACGCCGGTGTTGTAGGGCACGCCGTCGGTGACGACCGGCCCCGGGTCGTCGTTCTCCATCACCTGGACGAGGACGCCGTTGCCGGGGTTGAGGCGGGCACCGTCGGAGCCGTCGACGGTGATGGCCACCTGCTGACCCTTGGCGAGGAAGGTGGTCTCCGCCGAGTTGAGGACGGTGCCACCGCTGATGTCGACGGAGCCGCCACCCTTGCTGTGCCACATGACGCCGAAGCGCCGGGAGTTGATGGTCGTACGTCGGACGGGGATGGCGGCGAGCTCGCGGGAGGTCAGCCCGAGCTCCAGGTCGTCGTTGAGCTGGGAGACGGTGGCGTGGGTGCTGTCGCCGAAGACGACGCCGCCGCCGGTGCTGATGGCCGCGTAGGTCGCGACGTCGAAGGTGGAGCCGTAGAAGCGGACGGTCGCGGTGCCGTCGGCGTACGTTCCGTAGCCGTCGTCGCCGGAGTTGGTGAGGGAGCTGGCGATGGCCGTGAGCTGGGCCTTGGTGTCCGAGTCGGTGGACAGGACGCCCCAGTCCTCCGAGGTGATGGAGGAGTTGATGTAGGTGGCTTTGGTGTTGGCGCCGAGGCAGTTGGTGGCGCGGTTGTTGCCGGAGATGCTGAGCATCCAGGGCGCCGACTCCATGTAGAGCGGGAAGACGGAGGCCTGGTAGTCGTCGGGCAGGACGCCGTTCCGGGTCCGGATCCGGGAGTTCTTGACGATCACGTTGGCGCCGTCGTCGGCGACGACGGCCGGCCGGACCGCGCCCCTGTTGCTGATATCGGCGCCGTCGACGACCAGCGTGGTGCCCGTGCCGGTGCCCACGATGCCGGCGCCGTAACCGACGAAGTCGCAACGGCCGTTGCCGTCGAAGGCGATCCGCGGACGCACCAGGGTGTAGGTGCCGTCCTTGACGTAGACGCCGTTGTAGGCCTGGCCGTCGGAGGTGATGCCGATGTCCTTCGCGTACGTGTCCGTCACCCTGCCGCCGACCACCCCGGCCAGGGCGGAGCTGCCCCTGACGACGCCCTCGGAACCGACGTACAGGCCCTGGCGGAGGGGGAAGACGAGCGAGAACCAGGTCACTGGGTTCTCGGTGGCCACGGTGAGCACGATGTCGCCCCAATAGGTTCCGGGCGCGATCGTGGTGGCGGCGGCGAAGGTCGAGGGCAGGACCGAACCCGTCTCGACGCCGTTGACGGTCATCGTCAGGCTGTAGCCGTCCGGGGCGGTGAGCGCGCCGCCCTCGGCGATGGTCAGGAGCTGTACGCGGGTGGTCTCGCCAATCTCCCTGGTCTCCCCCGCCCCCACCGAGATCTTGCGGGCCGTGGCTGTGGCCGTGGCCGCAGCGGCGGTGCCGGCCGGGGTCCACAGCACGGTCGCCGCGGCGGCGGCGCCCCCTGCGGCGAGGACCGAGCGTCGGGTGAACTGCGTCATTGCGTGCCTCCGCGAAGATGGGCCAACAGTCGCCGACGAGTGAAGCAACCGGCGGAGTTGACCAACAGGGCGAAGGTGGAGATCCACAGATTGTCCGTTGACATGACAGAAATCGGCCCGGCCCATACCCGCAGCCCCGCAGCCCACCCGCGACCCCGGGGCGTCGGTGGCTGCGTCTAGAGTGCGCGCGTGATGAGTGATGAGAGTCGGAGACCGGCGGGTGGTGGGCCGGAAGGCGCGGAGCAGATGATCGCGGAGGCGCGGAAGGCGTTCTTCGTGATGTTCGGCTTCCTGGCGGTCGTGTGGGCGCTGCAGCTCGCCAACTGGGCGCAGCAGTACGGCCTCTCCCGGGACTACGGTCTGGTCTCCGGCAGCCTCGGGACGCTGCCGGACCTCCTCACCGCGCCCTTGCTGCATTGGAGTTGGGCCCACATCGAGAGCAATTCCGGGCCGCTGTTCGTCTTCGGCTTCCTCGCCGCCTACCGGGGCGTGGCCCGCTTCCTGGGCCTGACCCTGCTGGTCGCCATGACGAGCGGGCTGACGGTGTGGTTCTTCGAGCGCGGGAATGTCGAGACGGTCGGCGCCAGCGGGCTGATCTTCGGTTACTTCGGATACGTCGTCGTACGCGGGCTCTTCGACCGGCATCTGATCGACACGCTCATCGGCGTCGTCATGGCCGGCTCCTTCGCGTACATGCTCACGGTGGCCGTGCCGGGAACCCCCGGAGTGAGCTGGCTCGGCCACCTCGGCGGGCTGGTCGGCGGCGTGGTCGGGGCGTGGGTCTTCCGCGACCGGCGAGGCCCGCGACCGGCGGGGCCGGCGCGGATCGCGGGAACCGGCCATCCGCGCTCCGACCTGCACAAGGAGCTGGGCGACCTGGGGCTGCTGGATTGATCAGTTCGCGCCAGCTCGCCTACGTACGGGCACCGCGCCCGCGCCGACTTCATGGCGGCCGTCGCCGACCGCATCCCGGGCGCCGTCCACGAGACGCTGCCGCACACGCCCCCCATGCAGACCCTGGAACAGTATGGGGATGTCTCCATTCTCGGCCGCTGGGCCGGGGCCACCACCCAACGCTCCCGGGTGGGGCCCCTGTTGCCCCTGGGGCGTGTGGGGCACACCGCACTACTTCAGCAGCGCGCGGTCACCGGTGAGGTAGCCGGCCTGGAACCGGCTCTGCGCGCCGAGTTCGTCGAAGATCTCGGCGACGTACTTGCGGCAGGTGCGCAGTGAGACACCGAGGCGGCGGGCCATGGTCTCGTCCCGCACTCCCTCGCTGAGCAGGCGGAGGATGTTGCGCTGGACGTCGGTCAGGCCTCCGGTGTTCAGACGGCTGTCGCTGAAGGGCAGCGCCAGGTCCCAGGCGCGGTTGAAGGCGCCGTAGAGGAACGAGATGGTCGAGGGGTCCCGGATGACGGCGGCGCCGCCGGGGATGGAGTGGTGCGGGATGAAGACCAGGGAGCGGTCGAATCCGAGCATTCTGCCGAAGAGTTCGGGGCTGGTACGGACCTCGGCGCCGGAGCCGGTGACGCGGTCGACGTACTCGCTGGTCGCCACGTGGTGGCGGGCGGAGTGCTGGTAGAGCGTACGCATCCGTACGCCTCTGCAGAGCAGTTCGATGTCGCGGGCCGCGGCCTGCTCGAGCTGCTCGGGCGGCCGGCCTCCCCCTGGCTGGCAGGTGATCATCTCGACCTTGCACCGCGCGCTGGCCTCGTCGACCAGAGAAAGGACGTCGGAGAGCGATCCGACGACTTCCACCGGATGCTGAACGGTCCGCGCGTCACCGAGGGCCGAATAGAGATCCGCCAGCTCGCCGAAAGCCTGGCGGGACGTGTTCAGGTCGACTATCGACTGCCGCAGCCTCGACTCGGTGGCCGCCAGACGCGCCGCCGCGATTTGCGGGTTGAGCACGCGCCACCGCATTCCCGCGTCCTCGCCGGCGCCCCCGCTGTCGTCCCCGCCGCCGTCCTGTGGCTCCATCAGGTGGACGCCGACCAAGGCCTCCATCGCCTCGCGCGCTTCGTCGTACGAAAGACCCAGTACATCTGCCGTTTCATCTGCTGAAACAAATCCCCGGGCGACAGCCCATTTATAGACCCTCATTTGTGCCGGACTGAGCCTCCAGTCGGGCGCCGGCTCATCAAAAACGCCCTTATTGTCCACTTCGCCCCCCTGCAGCTTACTGTTTGCATCATCATGGCGGCGGAGAGCGGTTGAAGACAAGACGGGCCCCCGGACATGCTCCTGAGGTGGCCGAATCCAATCGAGCGGCCTCGATTCGAGCACGGGGAGACCGGAGAACATGAAGTCGTTTCGGATCGCCGCCGCAGCAATCCTCGCGGCTTGGGCGTTGACCTTGATCGCGACCGACGGCGTGATTTCCCAGAAGGAAGTCGGCCCGGTCGGGAAACTGGCCGCAGCAGCCGAAACAAGCACCTCCACAGCACCGGGCGACAGCGGCTGGGGCTGATTCGGAGCTCACCGGGCATCCGTTTCATCGAGCCGAAAGAGAAGAAGACTTGACCTCCAAGGAATTCAAGGAATTCGGCGAAACAAAAGACGTGTTCCCCGCCGGCGAGTGCCTTCCTGAACTGCTCCGGGAACAGCTCGGAAAGAACCCGGACGATACGGCGGTTGTTCACGAGAACGAAACCGTCACCTACCGCGAACTCGTCAGGACCAGCTCCGACCTGGCCGCTTATCTGCACCATCTCGGTATGGCTCGCGATGACTGCGTCGGTGTTTTCGCAGAACCGTCGATCGATCTACTGATCGGCGCCTGGGGAATTCTCTTCGCCGGCAGCGCCTATCTGCCGCTCTCACCCGACTACCCGGAGGAGCGGCTGCGCTACATGCTCGCCGACTCCGGGACCAAGGTGGTCCTGTCCCAGGAGAAGCTCAGCGCGCGGCTCGCGGAGCTGGCGCCGGAGGGCACCCTGGTCGTGACCCTGGAGGACGCCGCCGCGTTCGCCAGGTCACGGCCGGCCGTGGCCGCGGGGTCCGGGACCGGCAGCGGGCCGGCCCCTCGCAGCCTGGCGTACGTCATCTACACCTCGGGCAGCACGGGAAAGCCGAAGGGGGTGATGATCGAACACCGCAGCATCGTCAACCAGATGCGCTGGCTGCGGGACTCGCACAACGTGGGCCCGGGGAAGACCGTCCTGCAGAAGACGCCGATGAGCTTCGACGCGGCGCAATGGGAGATCCTCGCGGTCGCCTGCGGCAGCAAGGTCGTCATGGGCAGCCCCGGCATCCACCGGGACCCCGACAGGCTGATCGAAGCGGTCGTACGACACCGGGTGACGACCCTGCAATGCGTTCCGACGCTGCTCCAGGCCCTCGTGGACACCGACGAGCTGCGCGACTGCGCCTCGCTCACGCAGATCTTCAGCGGCGGGGAGGCCCTGTCGGGGACGCTGGCCGCCGAATGCCTCGAAGCACTGCCTGGGTGCGAGCTGGTCAACCTCTACGGCCCGACCGAGTGCACCATCAACTCGTCCGCGTACGCCGTCGACAGGGCCGTGACAGGCAACGCCTCCCACGCGGTGCCGATCGGCACTCCGGTGGCCGGCACCCGCTACCACATCCTCGACGACAACCGGGCGCCCGTGGCCCCGGGCGAGACCGGCGAGCTCTACGTCAGCGGGATCCAGCTCGCGCGGGGATACCTGCACCGGCCGGAACTGACGGCCGCCCGCTTCACGGTCAACCCGTTCTCCTCGGACGCCGGGCACGACAGGCTCTACCGGACCGGCGACCTGGCCCGCTGGAACGCCGACGGCGACGCCGAGTACGTCGGCCGGGTGGACACCCAGGTGAAGCTGCGGGGCTTCCGGATCGAACTGGACGAGATAAGGCTGCGGATCGAGACCCACGACTGGGTCAAGAACGCCGCGGTCATCGTCAAGAAGGACCTCCGCACCGGATTCCAGAACCTGGTGTCCTTCGTCGAGCTGAACCCGAAGGAAGCGGCCCTGATGGACCAGGGCAACCACGGCGCCCACCACCAGTCCAAGGCGAGCAGACTCCAGGTCAAGGCCCAGCTGTCCAACCGGGGCTGCCGGGACGCGGAGGAACTCGACGGGAAGACCGTGGTGGACCTTCCCGGCCGGGAGCCGACCCCGGAGCAGCGGCGGCTGGCCTTCAGCCGCAAGACGTACCGCTTCTTCGAGGGCGGCACCGTCGGCAGGGACGACATTCTGCGGTTACTCGGAAGACGGGTCCGTGGCACGGATTCCCGTGGGCCGGAGGACCTGAGCCGCTTCGAACTGGGCCGGATCCTGCGGTATTTCGGGCAGTATCTCAGCGAGGAACGACTGCTGCCGAAGTACGGGTACGCCTCGCCCGGTTCCCTCTACGCGACGCAGATGTACTTCGAGCTGGACGGTCTGGCCGGCCTGGAGCCGGGCTTCTACTACTACCACCCCGTCCATCACCGGCTGGTGCTGATCAGGGCGAAGGCCGCCGCCGACCGCCCCCGGGTGAAGATCCACTTCATGGGGAAGAAGCGGGCGGTCGAGCCGGTCTACCGCAACAACATCCAGGAAGTCCTGGAGATCGAGACCGGCCACATGGTCGGGCTCTTCGAGGAGATCCTTCCCGGCCACGGGCTGAGCATCGTCCCTGTCGACCACACCCCCGCTGCCAGGGACCACCTGGAATGCGCCGAGGAGGACTACTACCTCGGCACGTTCGAGATCGTCCGCTACGCCCCGCCGGTCCCGGACGACTCCCTGGAGATATACGTCCAGCCGCATCCGGGGAGCGTCGACGGCCTGCCCGCCGGCCAATACCTCTACCGGGACGGCGACCTGGAGCGGATCTCCGACGAACTCGTCCTGAAGAAGCACGTCATCGCCATCAACCAGCAGGTGTACGAGAGGTCGAGCCTCGGCATCACCGTCATCAGCAGGTCCGACCGGGGCTGGCTGCGTTACGTCGAACTCGGCAGGAAACTCCAGCATCTGCAGATGAACGGCCTGAACATCGGCTTCATGTCGTCCGGTTACAGCTCCAAGACCGGAAACGACCTCCCCTCGGCCAAAAGGATGCAACACATCCTGGAGGCCGGCGGCCGGGAGGCCGGTCCCTCCTACTTCTTCGTCGGCGGCCGCGTGAGCGACGACCAGGTCCGCGGCGAGGACATGAAGGAGGACGTCGTCCACATGAAGGGCCCCGCCGAGCTCATCAAGGACGACCTGGCGGCCTTCCTGCCCGACTACATGGTGCCCAACCGGGTCACCGTGCTGGACCGGCTTCCCCTCACCGCCAACGGGAAGATCGACTCCAGGGCGCTGGAGGCCCTGGAGGCCCCCGACAGCGGCACGATCCGGCCCGCCGACCGGCCGTACACGCCGCCGCGTACGGAGACCGAGCGCCGCGTCGGGGAGATCTGGAAGACGTTGATGAAACGGGAGGACGTCTCGGTTCTGGACGACTTCTTCGAGTCCGGGGGCAACTCGCTGATCGCCGTCGGGATCATCAACAGAATCAACCGGGAATTCCGCAGCTCGCTTCCCCTCCAGGTGCTCTTCGACTCCCCGACCGTCGAAAAACTGGCCCTCAGCGTGGACGACGAGACCGCCGAACCGCCCTCGCGCCTCGTGCTCCTGAGGCCCGGCGGGGAGGCGAGTCCGGCCTTCTGCTGGCCCGGCCTCGGCGGCTACACGATGAATCTGAAACCCCTGGCCGACGCGGTCGGCGGCGCGCAGCCGTTCTACGGGGTGCAGGCCCACGGGATCAACGAGGGAGAAACCCCCTACCCCACCATCAAGGAGATGGCCGCGGCCGACATCAAGGCCATGAAGCGGCTTCATCCGGAGGGCCCCTACACGCTCTGGGGTTACTCGTTCGGGGCCCGGGTCGCTTTCGAGACGGCCTACCAGCTGGAACAGGCGGGTGACCGGGTCACCGGTCTCTTCCTGATCGCCCCGGGATCGCCGGCTCTGCGGTCACCTGCCGGGACCGACGCCCACGACCCCGACGCGGCGTACCGCGACAAGGCCTATCTGACGATCCTCTTCTCCGTCTTCGCCGGAACGATCACGGGTCCGGCCCTGGAGGAGTGCCTGGGAGTGGTCCGCGACGAGGACACCTTCGCGTCGTACATCGCGGACCGGTACCGGCATCTCGACCGCGATCTGGTGAAGCGCGTCATGAGGATCGTGCAGCTCACCTACCGGTTCAAGTACACCTTCGACGAACTGCTGGAACGGCGGATCAGCGCGCCCGTGACGATATTCAAGGCCCGGGGCGACGACTACTCGTTCATCGAGAGCAGCAGCGGCTACTCCGCACACAGCCCGACCGTCTTCGAGACCGAGGCGGATCACTACAGCATTCTCAAGCCCCCGCACGTGGACGGACTCGTCGACAGGATCCGTCTGCTGCCGATCCACTGAAATCCGGTCCAGCGAAAGGAGACGAGGCCCATATGCCTCACGTCAACATCAAGTACTTCCCGGTGGCGATCAGCGAGGAACAGGAGTCCGAACTCGTCGCCGCACTCACCGGGGCGCTCACCGCGGCCCTCGGGTGTGACGAAGGGGTCATCTCCATCGCGCTGGAGCCCGTCGACACCGATGCCTGGCAGGAGCAGGTCTACCTCCCGGAGCTCGTCGACCGCAGAAATCTCCTGGTCAAGAAGCCGAACTACTGATCCTCGGCGCCGAATCCGCTGCCGAACTGCCGAAGTCCTCACCCCACGGAGGGTTGATGAAGAACGCGACCGTTGTCCGATTCCTGCTGCTTGCATCGTTGTGGGGAAGCAGTTTCACCTTTATCAAGGTGTCCCTGGAAGGCCTGACCCCGGGTCAACTGGTACTGAGCCGACTGCTCCTCGGCGCCGCGGTACTCCTCGTGATCGCCGCGATCCGCAAGGTCGGTCTCCCCCGCTCGGGCGTCGTCTGGGCCCATGTCGCCGCCGCCGCGTTGTTCGGGAACGTCATTCCGTTCCTGCTGCTGTCGTACGGGGAGAAGACCACCGGCGCCGGTATCGCCGGAGTCCTGGTCGGCGGCACGCCGCTGCTGACCCTGACCATCGCCACGGCGGTGCTGCCTGCCGAGCGGGCCACCCCTCGCAAGGCGATCGGGCTGGTGATCGGCTTCCTGGGCGTGGTGCTGGTGATCGGCCCCTGGAGCGAGTCCCTCGGGTCGACCGGTGGGCGGCTGGCCTGCCTGGGCGCCGCGCTGAGCTACGCCACCGGCTTCGTGTACGTACGGAAGTTCCTGTCCCCGCGCGGCCTCGCCCCGCTGGCCGCCGCCGGGTCCCAACTCGTGGCCGCCGCGGTGCTCCAGGCGGTGGTGACCCCCTTCCTGGCCTGGCACACCCCGCACTTCACCGGCAGGGTGGCCGGAAGCATCATCGTCCTCGGCCTGTTGAGCACCGGCCTGGCCTACGTGCTGTACTTCCGGCTCATCGGTGATGTCGGCGCGACCACCGCGTCCGCCGTCAACTACGTGGTCCCGGTCGCCGCGGTACTGATCAGCGTGGCGGCTCTCGGCGAGCCGGTGACCTGGAACCTGGTGGCCGGCGGCGTCGTGGTGCTGGCCGGTATGGCCTGGGCGGAGAACCGCGTGGGACAGCTCCGTACGACACCGGCCGATCCGGCGCCGGCCCCGGCCCCCACGCGGGCGCCCGCCGTCGAGGAGTCCCGGTGAGCGTGCGGCACCTGTACCGCGCGGCGGTCGGCGACCTGGACATGATCCGGGACCGCGACCCCTCGATGGCATCGCGCAGCGAGGCCCTGATGCACCCCGCCGTCCCGGCGATCTGGGGCTACCGCGTCTCGCACCGGCTGCACCGCCGCGGCCTGCGGCGGACGGCCCGGCTGCTGTCGGGTATCGCCCGGGTCGTGTCGGGCGGCATCGAGATCCACCCGGGGGCCCGGATCGGCCGGGGCTTCTTCATCGATCACGGCGCGGGCGTGGTGATCGGTGAGACGGCGGTCATCGGCGCCGACGTCACCGTCTTCCACCAGGTGACGCTGGGTTCGGTGGGCTGGTGGCACGACGAGCGGCGTCCCCCGGGCGCGCGCCGGCACCCCGAGCTCGGCGACCGGGTCGTGATCGGCGCCAACGCCACCCTGCTCGGCCCGATCACCGTCGGTCACGACACGGTGATCGGCGCACAGGCTCTCGTCATACGGGACGTGGGGCCCGGCTCCCGGGTCCTGGCGCCGGTCGCCGAGCCGAAACCCGCACACCGGGGCCGGGCCGGCCGGCCGCAGCACCTGGCCGCAGTCGCCTTCCCCGCCTGGTGACCCGACCCGACCTACCGAATGGGAGTCCATCGCTGTGACCACGACGACCACGAAAAAGCGGCCGCCCGCCGCCTCGCTGGAAGACCTGATCGGCGGCACCCCGACCGTCCGGCTGGACCTCGGCGTCGGGGACAGCGGGACGACCGTCCTCGCGAAACTGGAGATGGCCAACCCGCTGTCGAGCGTGAAGGACCGCACCGGGCTCTACATGATCGAGGCCGCCGAGAAGCGTGGCCTGCTGCGCCCCGGCGAAGGCACCGTCGTAGAGGCCTCGTCCGGCAACACCGGTATCTCGCTGGCCGCGCTGTCCGCGGCGCGGGGCTACCGCTGCGTGATCGTACTGCCCGACAACGCGACCACCGAACGAATCCAGCTGCTCCGGGCGTTCGGGGCGGAGGTCGTGCTCACGCCGCACGAGAAGGGCTATGTCGCCGCGATCGAGAAGGCCGAGGAGATCCACCGCCGGCGGCCCGGCTCGTGGTTCGCCTGCCAGCACGAGAACCCCGACAACGTACAGGCGCACTACGCCACCACGGGGCCCGAGATCTGGGCCGACACCGACGGCCGGGTCGATGTCTTCGTCGCCGGCGTCGGAACCGGCGGCACCCTCAGCGGCGCCGGCCGCTACCTCAAGGAGCAGAACCCCGGCATCCGGGTGGTGGCGGTGGAGCCGGAACGGTCCCCCGTCCTGAGCCAGGGCTGGGGCGGCCTGCACCGGATCCCGGGCCTCAACGGCGGTTTCGTCGCCGACACCACCGACCGGGAGGTCATCGACGACGTCCTCACCGTTTCCGACGACGACGCCTTCACGGCCGCGCGAAGCCTGGCCCGTACCGCCGGCCTGCTGGTCGGGGTCTCCTCCGGCGCGGCCGCGCATGCCTGCCGGATCCTCGCGGCCCGGCCCGAGTACGCCGGGAAGACGATCGTCACCCTGTTCCCCGACACCGGTGAGCGCTATCTGTCGTGGCTCCAGGCCGCCGACGAGCGCGAGGCCGACATCGACGCCGACACCCCCGCCGACCACGAGACAACGGAGTAAGTCCCGATGACACAGCTGCCCACGACCCTGCTTCCCGGTGAAGGCCAGTCGGTACAGATCGGCACCACCACCCACACCACCTTCAAGGCCGTCGGCGCCGAGACCGACAACCGGCTGGGCCTGTTCGAGCACCGGATGGAGCCCGGCGCGCCCGGCGCCTCACCACACATACACCGCGAGCAGCTCGAGGCCTTCTACGTCCTGGACGGCGTGGTGGAGCTGCACCTCGACGGTCGGACCTTCGCAGCGCCGCGCGGAACCTTCGTCAACGTCCCCGAGAACATGGCGCACGGTTTCCGCAATCCCTACCAGGACCAGGCGACCATGCTCATCATCTTCACCCCCGCCAAGGACCGCGAGGAGTACTTCAAGGGCCTCGCCGAGCTGTACCAGGACGGCAACCGGCCCAGCGAGGGAGAACTGCTGGACCTCATGGCGCGGTACGACCAGTTCGAGCTGAGCCTGGACGGGACGGTTCCCGGCTGGGGCCGACACTGAGCGGGTGACGACCACCCTGTCGACTGGCAGCCGGACGCTGTGGGGCCCCGTCCTCGCGGCGTTCGGCGGCTTCGCGAGCTTCTACCTCCTGCTGTCCGTCGTCCCCCGGTACGCCGTCGACGGTGGCGCCGGGCCGGCCGGAGCCGGCCTGTGCACCGGCGCGCTCATGCTCGCCACGGTCGCCGTCCAGCCCCTGACGCCCCGTCTCCTCGCCACGGCAGGGCGGCGGATGACGCTCGCGTCGGCCGGTGCCCTGCTCGGGCTGCCCTGCCTTCTCCTGCCCCTGTCGGCGAACCTGACCTTCCTCGTCGCGCTGGGGGCGGTACGGGGTCTGGGCTTCGGGATCTTCGTCGTCGTGAGCGTCACCCTCGTCGCGGAACGCGTCCCCGAGGGCCGATGGGGCCGGGGAATGGGCCTGTACGGGGCGCTCGTCGGGCTCGCCGGCATCATCGGGTCACCGCTGGGGCTGGCGATGGCCCACCGGGCGGCGTACCCGTGGACCTTCCTGCTGGCCGGCTGCTCGGCCCTGCTCGTCGTCGTCGCCTCGGTGGGCATCGGTTCCGACCGCGTGACCCCGGCGTCCGGTCCTCGGGGCCGGGTGCCTGTCGGCGGCGTCCTGCGCGCGCTCTGCGCACCCTTTCTGGTCGAGGCGGTGAGCACCACCGCGTACGGCGTGATCTTCACCTTCCTCCCGCTCGCCGCCGCCCACGGCCCCGCCTGGACGGCCCCCACGGCCCTCCTGGTCGTCCAGCTGACCGCCGCGGTCTCCCGCTGGGTCTCCGGCGGCGTCATCGACCGTTACGGCGGCGGGCGCCTGCTCGGCCCGGCGATCCTCGCCGCCGCGATCGGTGTGACCGCGGGGGCCGTGCCCGGCGATCCCGGGGTCATGATCGCCGGCATGGCGCTCTTCGGAGCCGCGTTCGGCGTGATCCAGAACGCATCGCTCGTCGTCACCCTGCACAGGGCCCGGGACTTCGGCCTCGGCGTCGGCAGCGTCACCTGGAATCTGGCCTTCGACGCCGGCACCGGCATCGGCGCGGCCGGCGGCGGTCTCGTCGCCCAAGCCGGCGGCGACAGCGCGGTCTTCCTCTCCGCTTCCCTACTGCTGGTGCTCTCCCTGACCGCCGCCCGCTCGCCGGGCTGACCCCGCGATGTGCGGCGGCACCGCCATCCCCGGCGGCAACGCGGGGTCCGGCTCCGGCTCCCCCCACGTCGTACGGAGCGGCAGCACCCCGGCCCACAGCCCCAGCGCCGCGTCCGGGCCCTCGCCGTCCTCCGGCGGCCCACTGCGGAGCTTGACCGCCGCCTCGTCGAGGGAGAGGGCCAGCAGCGACGTCGCCGCCAGCTCCTTCCGGCTGGGGCGCCGCGCGTAGTCCCACTGCCCGGGCGCTGCCTGCTCGGTCAGGCACCGCAGACCCGCGAGCTTCTCCTCCGGATCGGTCACCGGCCGCGGCACGCCGTGGATCATCGCACTGCGGTAGTTCACCCCGTGCTCGAAGACCGACCTCGCCAGCACCAGCCCGTCGACATGCGTCACCGTCACACACACCGCCGCCTCCGGCGACGCCACCAGACTCCGGCTCGCGACCGACCCGTGCAGATACAACGTCTCGCCGTCCGAGCCGTACACCGTCGGCACGACCATCACCGCGCCATCCACCATCACCCCGAGATGGCACACGAACCCCGCCCTCAGCACGGCGTCGAGCACATCCCGGTCCAGGCTGCCCTGCTCACGCAGGCGCCGGTGCCGCGTGCGTTCGGTCTCGCGGAGCGTACGCGTCGTAGTCATGCTGCGATGCTACTGATTCACTCTATTCAGAGCAACGAATCAACGGAATTCGTCGCAAGAGAAGCCATTGACAACTGATTCTTGCATTCCGGCGCCAGTCGGCACTTCCGCTTTCCGGTTGACTACCCGCGTGAGCGATCGCGAAGAAGCACCGCCCGAAGCGGAGACCGGCACCCTGCACCACGTGGAAATCTGGGTGCCCGATCTGCGGCGGGCCGTCGAGCAGTGGGGCTGGCTGCTGGAACGGCTCGGCTACGCGCCGTTCCAGGACTGGGCGGACGGGCGGAGCTGGCGGCTCGGGGCGACGTATCTCGTCTTCGAGGAGTCGCCCGCGCTCACCGCGTCCGGCCACGACAGGTGCCGGCCGGGGCTGAACCATCTGGCGTTCCATGCCGGGGGCCGGGAGGCGGTCGCCGGACTGGCCAGGGATGCGGTGGGGCACGGCTGGAGGCTGATGTTCCCGGATCGGAGTCCGTACGCCGGCGGGCGGGGCCACTACGCGGTGTACCTGGAGAACGGCGACGGGTTCGAGGTCGAACTCGTGGCTCAGCCCGGCAGCTGAGCTCACATCTCGGCCCCGGAGCCCCCCGTCACCGGCCGGATCTCGACCGGGAACGGCTCGGTGTCGCCGGGGCCGTTCGGGGAGGTCGAGATGCGGGCGGCGATCTCGGTGGCCCGGTCGATGCTCTCCAGGTCCAGGATCCAGAACCCGGCCAGCACCTCCTTGCCCTCCGAGTACGGCCCGTCGGTCACCGCCGGCAGACCCTCCGCCGTGGCCCGCACCGTCCGGCCGAGCCCGGGGTGGGCCAGGCCATAGCCCTGGACGAACTCGCCGGAGGCGATGAGGTCGTCGTTCAGCC
This sequence comes from Streptomyces sp. NPDC059373, assembly GCF_042751495.1. Lineage (NCBI taxonomy): Bacteria > Bacillati > Actinomycetota > Actinomycetes > Kitasatosporales > Streptomycetaceae > Streptomyces > Streptomyces sp. NPDC059373. The sequence continues at coordinate 92,114 of NZ_JBHYXC010000022.1, forward strand.
GGCCCATGAAGTCCCGCATCGCGGCGAGGTCCTTCTCGGGCCAGGTGTCCATCTCGTCGTAGGCCTTCTCATTGCCGAAGATCAGGAGCATGTACTTCATGGCGTCTGCACCTCTCATGCGCTCGGGGCGCCCCGGGGGTGGGGTGCCGCTCGCAGGAGACGTCGGAGCCGTCGGCTCGCTTTCGACACTACGCGTCGCCATGCGCCGCCACGCGCCGCTACGCGTCGAAGAGAGCGCTCACCGATTCTCCGTTGTGGATCCGCCGCATGGCCTCGGCGAGGGCGGGAGCGATGGACAGCACCCGCAGCTTGTCCGTCCGCTCGCCGTGGGGAACGGGCACCGTGTCCGTGCAGACGATCTCCAGGACGTCCGGCTGGGAGCCGATCCGCTTGAGGGCGCCGTCGGCGAACAGGCCGTGCGTGCAGGCGACCCGGACGGAGGCGACGCCGGTCTCCCGGAGCCGGTCCAGCAGTTCCAGCACGGTGCTGCCCTTGGCGATCTCGTCGTCCAGCACGATCACATCCCGCCCGGCGACGTCACCGATCACCGCGGAGATGCTCACCCGGTCGTCGGCGAACCGCTGCTTCGCCCCGGCGGCGACCGGGACACCCAGGAGCCGGGCGAAGGCGGCGGCCTCCTTGGCGTTGCCCAGGTCGGGAGAGACGACGACGGCGTTGCGGAGGTCGTACTGCGCGAAGTGCGCGGCCAGCTCGCGCAGGGCGTGCAGGTGGTCGACGGGGACGCTGAAGAAGCCGTGCACCTGCGGCGAGTGCAGCGTCATGGCCAGCACGCGGTTGGCGCCGGCGGTGACCATGAGGTCGGCGACCAGCCGTCCGCCGATGGAGATGCGGGGGGCGTCCTTCTTGTCGGACCGCGCGTACGAGTAGTGCGGCATGACGACGGTCGTACGGGCGGCGGAGGCGCCACGCGCGGCGTCCAGCATCAGCAGCAGCTCGACGAGGTGCTCCTGCACGGGCCGGACGAGCGGCTGGACGATGAAGACGTCGCGTTCGCGGCAGTTCGCCTGGAGCTGCACTTCGAGGCAGTCGTTGGCGAAGCGGTCGACGCGCACCGGGTGGAGGGGCACGTCGAGGTGAGCGCAGACGGCGGCGGCCAGCTCGGGGTGGGCACTGCCGCTGAAGACGGCGATGTCTCGCTCTCGCACGGACCGGTCCTTTGGTTGGGTTGATCGTCTCGCGTTGATCGTTCGCCGCGCCGTTCGCATGCTATCCGCAGACTCCGGGAAAAGAATTTCGGCCCTCGTGTCGATCCGCCCCGCTCCCGTTCGACGCGTATGCAGAAGCAGGGAACACAGCGAAGAAGGAGACAGGACGATGCGCTTCATGTCACTGATCAGGATCAACGAGGACAACGTCCCCGAGGGCGGCCCCAGCCCGGAACTCATGGAGGAGATGGGCAAGCTCCTCGAGGAGATGACCAAGGCCGGGGTGATGCTCGACACCGGCGGCCTGCGGCCGACGTCAGAGGGCACGCGCCTGCACTGGAACCACGGAGAGCTGACCGTGACCGACGGGCCGTTCACCGAGACGAAGGAGTTCATCGGCGGCTACGCGATCGTCCAGGCGAAGTCGAAGGCAGAGGCGATCGAGTGGACCACGCGCTTCCTGAAGATCCACGGCGACGCGTGGGACCTCACCTGTGAGCTCCGCCAGGTCGAGGAGGCCGAGCTCTAGCCCTGAGGGCCCCCTGCTTGCCGCCGCCCGGAGCGGCTGCTCTGATGGGTGGCTGTGAGTTCTGACGACGACGCCCGCCGGGCGATCGAGGCCGTGTGGCGGATCGAGTCCGCCCGGGTGATCGCCGGTGTGGCGCGGATCGTACGAGACCTCGGCATCGCCGAGGAGCTGGCGCAGGACGCTCTGGTCGCCGCCCTCGAACAGTGGCCGGAGTCAGGTGTCCCGGACAATCCGGGCGCCTGGCTCATGGCCACGGCGAAGCACCGCGCGATCGATCTCGTACGCCGCAAGGAGCGCTACGCGCGCAAGCTCGAGGAGCTGGGCCACCGGCTCGAGGTGGAGGACCCGTCGGAGCAGGACTTCGCGGCGGCCGAGGCGGCTGCCGACGGCGACATCGAGGACGATCTGCTGCGGCTGGTGTTCACCGCCTGCCATCCGGTGCTGGCGACCGAGGCACGGGTGGCGCTGACCCTGCGGCTGCTGGGCGGTCTGACGACCGCCGAGATCGCGCGGGCCTTCCTGGTCACGGAGGCGACGGTCGCGCAGCGGATCGTACGGGCCAAGAAGACGCTGGCGAAGGCGGGCGTGCCCTTCGAGGTGCCGCAGGGGCCGCAGCGCGGTGAGCGGCTGGCATCGGTGCTCGAGGTCATCTACCTGATCTTCAACGAGGGGTATTCGGCGACCGCGGGCGACGACCTGATGCGGCCGGCGCTCTGCGAGGACGCGCTGCGGCTCGGCCGGGTCCTCGCCGGGCTGATGCCGCAGGAGCCGGAGGTGCACGGGCTGGTCGCCCTGCTGGAGCTCCAGGCGTCCCGCCTGGGTGCCCGCACCGGGCCCTCCGGGGAGCCGGTGCTGCTGGTCGACCAGGACCGCCGCCACTGGGACCGGCTGCTCATCCGCCGCGGCTTCGCCGCCCTCGCCCGCACCGACGCGCTCAGCGGCCCGCCCGGCCCGTACGTCCTCCAGGCCGCGATCGCCGCCTGCCACGCGCGGGCCTTCGGCGCCGACGAGACCGACTGGCAGCGCATCGCCCAGCTCTACGAGGCCCTGTCCCGGCAGGTCGGCTCGCCGGTCGTGGAGCTCAACCGCGCCGTCGCCGTCGCGATGGCGTACGGCCCGGACGAAGGCCTCAAGCTCGTCGATGAGCTGGCCGGCGAACCGGCCCTGCGCGGCTACCACCTCCTGCCCAGCGTCCGCGGCGACCTCCTCCAACGCCTCGGCCGGCACACCGAGGCACAGGCCGAGTTCGAGCGCGCCGCCTCCCTCACCCGCAACGAGCGCGAACGGGCGCTGCTGCTCGGCCGGGCGGAGCGGGCGGCAGCGGCGGCGGAAGCGACCGCGCCATAACGTCTCAGTGGCCCCCGTCGCCCTCCAGACAGGTGCCCTCCAGCGACACCCGGTCGGCGCAGCCCGTACCGGCGAGGGCGAGGAGCAGGACGGCAACGGCTCCTGCTCCGGCGTGCGGGGGTCTCTTGGTCATCATCCTGGTGCGTCCGGCCGGTGTCCGGGGCGAGTATGGAGACATGGCCGCCAACAACAAGACCGAGATCCTGCGGATGCACGACCTGGCCCTCGACTTCTTCTCGGCCGGTGTGCACGCCGTACGCGACGACCAGTGGGACGGGCCCACACCCGACACGGAGTGGTCCGTACGGGACCTGGTCAATCACCTCGTCGTCGAGCAGCTCTGGGTCGCGCCCCTGGTGCGGGACGGGAAGACCATCGCGCAGGTCGGCGACGTCTTCGACGGTGATCAGCTCGGCGACGACCCGGTCGGCACCGGGGACCGCGCCGCCGAGGAGGCGCGCGCCGCCTTCCAGGAGCCCGGGGCACTCGACCGCATCGTGCACCTGTCGTACGCGGACACCCGGGGCGCCGCCTACTGCGCGCAGATGACGACCGACGCCGCCGTGCACGGCTGGGACCTGGCGCGGGCGATCGGCGCGGACGAGCGGATGCCGGACGGGCTGGCCACCGCCGCCCTGCGCGAGGTGAAGCCGTACGCCTCCGGGCTGCACAACAGCGGCCTGTTCGCGCCGCCCGTGCCTCCGCCGCCGGGAGCCGACGACCAGACGAAGCTGCTGTGCCTGCTGGGCCGGAAGCCGTGAACGAGCCGCCCCCGGCTACAGAGCCAGGTACTGGCCCATCATGCGGAGGAAGTCCTGCGTGGCGTCGGCCGCCCCCACCGCCGGGACCAGGCCCAGCAGGAGGACGGCGAGGACGGCCGCCCGGACGTTCGGGAGCGGCGCCCGCTGGAGCGCGCTGACCCGGCGGGTGATGGCGTGCTCGGAGAAGCCGAGCGCCGACGCGCAGAGCGGTGCCTGGCTGCGGTGCGAGGCGAGCGCGGCCCGTGCCAGGGCCCGGGCGGCGACGCGGCGGTCGCCGGCCGCCTCGGCGGCGCGCTCGTCGGCCCAGCGCTCCAGGAGGAAGCCGATGGTGTCGCGTACCGGGATGAGCAGCGGATTGACGGCGGCGGCGACCTCCGCAAGGAGAGACAGCCGGGAGTGACCGTGCACCAGGTGGGCGCGCTCGTGGGCGAGCAGGACCTGTCGCTCCGGAGCGTCGAGGACGGCGAGCATCCCGGAGCTGACCAGGATGCGCCCGGGCGCGCCCGCGCCCCTGAGCGGGATGGCGAAGGCCTGCGGCTGCGCGGCGGCGGCGACGATCAGCTCGGTGCCGCCGGGGTGGGACTCGGACAGCCGCCGGAGCGCCCGCCCGGTGGCGCGTACGGCGCGCAGCGTGCGCCAGAGCCGGACGACGACGGCGGCCAGGGCGAGCAGCGCGGCGATGGCGATGGCGAAGGGCACGGGCTCGGGGATGTGGAAGCGGTGCTCCCGGGCCTCGTCGACGACCGGCGGGGAGTCGCTGAGGAGGGTGGCCGCGAGAAGTACCAGCCCCCATACGGCGGCGGCGGCCGTGAGGGCGGCGGAGACGGCCAGCGCGCGGGCGGCGGGCGCCGGCGCGAGCCGGCGGCCGACGGCCGGGCTGACGGCGGCGAGCAGCAGGGACAGGACGAGCGGAAGGTAGACGTCGATCCTCATGAGGCCAGGCCGCCTTCGTCCTCCGCCGTGAGTTCGTCCTCGGCCGTGCGTGCGTCCTCCGCCGTGAGTTCGTCCTCGGCCGTGCGTACGTCCCCCGCCGTGAGTTCTCCCCCTGCCGTGAGGAAGAGCCGCAGCGCCTGTTCCTCGTCCGGGCTGAGGCCGGTCACGAACTGCTGCAGCGCGGCGATCGGGTCCGGGCCCCGGTCGAGTGCCTGGTGCATGACCTCGGCCGTGAGCTGGGCCGCGTTCTTGGTCGGCCGGTAGGCACCGCGCCGGCCGTCCGCGTCGCGGCGGACCATCCCCTTGTCGTACAGGCGCTTGAGGATCGTGTGGACGGTGTTGTAGGCGAGGCCGCTGCCGAGCTCCGCCTGGATGTCCGCCGGGGTGAGCGCGCGGTCGGTCGCCCACAGTGTGGCGAGGATCTCGCTCTCCAGTTCGCCGGGGTTGCGGCGCGCCGACTTGTCCTGGGGCTCCGTGGCTGCCATAACCGCACCTTACAGCCCGTAGGGTTCACCTCCTGGGTGCCTGCCCCTACATCCTGTAGGGCACCCGGTACCCTACAGCGTGTAGTGCTCCTAATGCCGGATGGGGAAACGATGTCGACGACAGGGGAAGTGGCAGCGCCTCGCCTGCTGCCCCGCCTCCGGGCGACGACCGCCGGAAGGTGGCACTCGGTGTGGTGGCTCGCCGCAGTGGCGGCCGCCTTCACCGGCGCGCAGCTGCTCTTCGTGGGGCCCGGCCTCGGCCTGGGCTGGGACGAGTCGGTGTACGTCAGCCAGGTCGCCCCACACATCCCGGCCGCCTACTTCAGCGCGCCGCGCGCCCGTGGCGTACCGGTCCTGGTCGCCCCCCTCGTCCTCCTGACCTCCTCCGAGGCCGCGCTCCGCGTCTACCTCGCCGTGCTGTCCGGCGCGGGCCTGTTCCTCGCCCTGTGGGTCTGGCGACGGCTGCGCCCGGTGCCCGTACTCGCCCTGGCCGGAGTGCTCTTCGCGGGGCTGTGGATCACCCAGCTCTACGGTCTCCAGGCCATGCCGAACCTCTGGACCGCGCTGTGCGGGCTGGCCGCCGCCGGCTGCTTCCTGCGGGCCGCCACGGACCGGGACGACCGCCGCGCCGTCGTCGGGCTCGTCCTCTCCCTGGCCGCCGCCGCGCTGTTCCGGCCCTCCGACGCGGCCTGGCTCGCCCTCCCGATGGTCCTCGGCGCGCTTTTCGTACGGCGGTGGCGGCGCCCGGTGCTGCTCGCCGCTGTCGTCGGGGGGCTCGCGCTGGGCGGCGCCCAGTGGGTCGTCGAGGCCTACATGTCGTACGGCGGCATCGCCGCCCGCCTCCACCGCTCCAGCCAGATCGAGGGCGGCCTCGGCTGGCACGTGGCCATCTACGACCAGCTCCGCACCCTCGCCGGCGGCCCCTCGCTCTGCCGCCCGTGCACGGGGCCCTGGCGGCATCCCGAGGCCTCGCTCTGGTGGTTCGCCATGCCGCTCGCGGCGGCGGCCGGCGTGTACGTCGGCGCCCGGCTGCGGCGGCGCGTCGGTGCGGCGCTCCCCGCCCTGTGCGGGCTGTCGGTGGCGGTGCAGTACCTCCTGCTCATCGGCTACGCGGCCCCCCGCTTCCTGCTGCCCGCCTACGCCCTGCTCTCCATCCCCGTCGCGGAGTTCCTGGTCGCCGTGGCCCGGCCCGTACGCCCCCGTCTGAAGCCCTACGCCACGGCGGGGGTCGCCCTCGTCGTCGCGGCCCAGCTGGTGAGCCAGAACGTGATCCTCAACCACGCCGTCCACGTCGCCGACAACGGCACCCGCGACTACGCCCGCATGGCCGCCGACCTGCGCGCGTACGGCGTCCGGCCGCCCTGCCTGCTCACCGGCAACCTGGCGATCCCGGTCGCCTACCAGGCCCGGTGCAGCTCCGTCGACGTCTCCGGGCACAACCAGAACACGACCAGCGCCGACATCCTGGCCACCGCCCGCACCGAACCCGTCGCCGTGTTCGTCCCGCCGAACACCCACGTCCCGTCCTACGCCCGGCACTGGGCCCCGCACCCGCTGACCGGCCTCTACTCGCACCACGGCTACCGGGTCTACGTCTCCCCCTCCGCCCAGGCCCGGTGACAATGACCCGGTGGAGACGGAGACCCTGGACGCGGCCCTGCCCTCGCCCCTCGCCGGGATCGACGACGAGCGGCTGACCCGGCACGGCATACGGCTGCTGCTGAAACGGGACGACCTCATCCACCCCGACCTGCCCGGCAACAAGTACCGCAAGCTCCACCTCAACCTCCGCGCCGCCGCCGACGCCGGGCACGGCACCCTGCTCACCTTCGGCGGCGCCTACTCCAACCACCTGCGGGCCACAGCCGCGGCCGGCCGCCTGCTCGGCCTGCGCACCATCGGCGTCGTACGCGGCGACGAGCTGGCCGGCCGCCCGCTGAACCCCTCCCTGGCGACCGCCGCCGACGACGGCATGCGGCTGCACTTCCTCGACCGCGCGACCTACCGCCGCAAGGCCGAACCCGGCGTCCTGGCCGCCCTTCTGGACCGCTTCGGCCCCGCCTACGTCATCCCCGAGGGCGGCAGCAACGCCCTCGCCGCCCGCGGCTGCGCCGGCCTCGGCCAAGAACTGCGCGGCGCCGGCAGCGCCGTCGACATCGTCACCCTGGCCTGCGGCACCGGCGGCACCCTCGCCGGACTCGCCGCCGGCCTCTCCCCCGCCCAGCGCGCCATCGGCTTCCCCGTCCTGCGCGGCGGCGCCTTCCTCGCCGCCGACGTCCGCCGGCTCCAGACCGCCGCCTTCGGCTCCCCCACCGGCGCCTGGTCCCTGGACGACCGCTTCCACTGCGGCGGCTACGCCCGCACCACCCCACGCCTCAACGCCTTCGCCGACGACTTCACCGCCCGCCACGGGCTCCCCCTGGACCGCGTCTACGTCGCCAAGATGCTCCTCGGCGTCTTCACCCTCGCCGACGAGGGCGCCTTCGCCCCCGGTACGACCGTCGCGGCGGTCATCACCGGCTAGGGGTTAGCCTTGTGCGCATGATCCGAGCCGCACTGCCTGCCGACGTACCGGAGATCCACGCGATGATTCGCGAACTCGCCGAGTACGAGCGGGAGCTGGAGAGCGCGCGGGCCACCGAGGCCCAGCTGCACGACGCGCTGTTCGGGGCCGAGCCGGCCGTGTTCGCGCTGATCGCCGAGGACGACGGCACGGGCGCCCCGGTGGGTTTCGCGCTGTGGTTCCGGAATTTCTCGACGTGGACGGGTACGCACGGGATCTACCTGGAGGACCTGTTCGTTCGCCCGGACGCCCGCGGCGGCGGCCACGGCAAGGCGTTGCTCGCCACACTCGCGGCAATCTGCGTCGAACGCGGCTACGAGCGCTTTGAATGGGCAGTACTGGACTGGAACGAGCCGTCGATCGGCTTCTACCGGTCGATCGGAGCCTTCCCCCAGGATGAATGGACGGTCCAGCGACTCACCGGTGAAGCGCTGCATACGCTCGCCCACCAGGCAGATGTCAACAAAGCGGCATCACTTTCGAATTGAGACCGCCCACCCTCTAGCCACGGTGCGTACTCGTACGCTTACCATGGGTGACAGGCCGGGCGTGCTCCGTCCGGGCGACATCCGACCGCAGATCGCGATAGCGTCGCTCGCGAACCGCAGAACCGCGAGAACCGCCAGAACCACAGAACGAGAGATCCAGTGGAGGTGAGGGTGTCCCAGATCGCAGGCGAGCCCGGGTCGAAGGACTTCGTCGAGGTCCGGCTGCCCGCGGCGGGGGCCTACCTGTCGGTGCTGCGTACGGCCACCGCCGGACTCGCGGCCCGTTTGGACTTCACTCTCGACGAGATCGAAGACCTGCGCATCGCGGTCGACGAGGCGTGCGCGATCCTGCTGCAGCAGGCCGTCCCGGGCAGCGTGCTGAGCTGCGTGTTCCGGCTGGTCGGGGACGCGCTGTGGGTGACCGTTGCGGCGCCCACCACCGACGGCCGCGCGCCGGAGCGCGACACCTTCGCCTGGACGGTGCTGTCCGCACTGGCCGGCGAGGTCGACTCCACGGTGGCCGAGGACAAAACTGTCAGCATCAGCCTGCACAAGAAGCGCGGTGCCGGCCCGGGACAAGCGTGAGGTCCACAGATGCAGGCAGCCCACGGCCACTGGGGTCAGCGTGTCCCGGCTCCCTTCGGAACCGGTAACGGTACAACCGTGCTCGGAACGGGGGATCGCCATGAGTGATCTTGAGAGCAGCGCATCCCATGTGCGCGGCCACGTCGTGCCTGCCCAGCAGGCTGCGCGGCAACATCCCGTGCCCCCCAACGACGGAGACGGAACGGACGCGGCGGAGCAGGCACCCATGGACAAGGAACAGCTGCACGAGCAGCACGACCCGCACGACCGGTCCGGCGCGCGGGCGCTGTTCGTGGAGCTGAACAAGCTCCCGCCGGGCTCCCCCGAGCGTGCCGAGCTGCGCAACCAGCTGGTGCGGATGCACCTGCCCCTGGTCGAGCACCTCGCGCGCCGCTTCCGCAACCGCGGGGAGCCGCTGGACGACCTGACCCAGGTCGCCACGATCGGGCTGATCAAGTCCGTCGACCGCTTCGACGTCGACCGCGGGGTGGAGTTCTCCACGTACGCGACCCCGACCGTCGTCGGCGAGATCAAGCGGCACTTCCGCGACAAGGGCTGGGCGGTGCGCGTGCCGCGCCGGCTGCAGGAGCTGCGGCTGTCGCTGACCACGGCGACCGGCGAGCTGTCGCAGCGGCACGGGCGGGCTCCGACGGTCCACGAGCTGGCCGAGCAACTCAAGATCACGGAGGAGGAGGTCCTGGAGGGCCTCGAATCCGCGAACGCGTACAGCACCCTCTCGCTCGACGTCCCGGACACCGACGACGAGTCCCCCGCCGTCGCGGACACCCTCGGCGCGATGGACGAGGCGCTGGAGGGCGTGGAGTACCGGGAGTCGCTCAAGCCGTTGCTGGAGCAGCTGCCGCCGCGCGAGAAGAAGATCCTGCTGCTGCGGTTCTTCGGCAACATGACGCAGTCGCAGATCGCTGAGGAGGTCGGCATCTCGCAGATGCACGTCTCCCGGCTGCTGGCCCGTACGCTCGCGCAGCTGCGCGACAAGCTGCTGGTCGAAGAGTAAGCAGACCAAGCAGGCCAAGAAGAAGGACTACTGGGCCGTGCGCCCGATGCCCAGCGCGTCCGTCGCCGCCGGGTGGACGAGCAGCACCAGCTCGGCCACGGCGGCGGCGCCCAGCGCGGCGCCCGCCACGATCATCGGGCCGCCGCTCTGGCTCATCGTCCAGGCGACCGGCAGCGCCACCAGCTGGATGATCAGCGCCGGCCCGCGGCTCCACCGCCGCGCGTGCCACAGCCCGTACGCGGCCGCCAGCGGCATCGCCGCCAGCGCCAGGACGGTCAGCCCGCCGGCCTCCGCCTGCTGCGGGCTGTCCGGGGAACCGATCAGGCCGAGCACCAGCATCGCGACGCCCCAGGCGGCCAGTGCGGCGCCCTCGGCGGCGGCGACCGCGGCGGCCGCCGTCAGTCGCGGCGTGCGGCGCTTCCCGGCTGAACTCTGCTCACCACTCACCCCAGCAGGGTAGCCCGCCCGGGCCCGGCCGCCGGGAGCCGGGGCCGACGCCCCGCAGCGGGCGGTACCGCCCGGTAGGTACGCTGGCGGGCATGCGCGCTCTCCTTGTGGTCAACCCTGCCGCCACTACTACCAGCGCGCGGACGCGTGACGTGCTCGCGCACGCGCTGGCCAGTGATCTGAAGCTGGAGGTCGTCGCCACCGCGTACCGCGGCCATGCCAGGGATCTGGCCCGCCAGGCGGCGGAGGGCGGCGAGATCGAGCTGGTCGTCGCGCTCGGCGGCGACGGTACGGTCAACGAGGTGGTCAACGGCCTGCTGCACCACGGCCCCGACCCGGAGCGGTTGCCCAAGCTCGCGGTGGTGCCCGGCGGCTCGACCAATGTCTTCGCGCGCGCCCTCGGCCTGCCGAACGACGCCGTGGAGGCCACCGGCGCCGTTCTCGACGCGCTGCGCGACCGCACCTCGCGCACCGTCGGCCTCGGTCTGGTCAGCGGCACCCCGGGCAGCGAGGACGAGGGCGTGCCGTCGCGCTGGTTCACCTTCTGCGCCGGCTTCGGCTTCGACGCGGGCGTGGTCGGCCGGGTGGAACAGCAGCGTGAGCACGGCAGGAAGTCAACCCACGCCCTCTATATACGCCAGGTCCTCCGGCAGTTCCTGGCCGAGCCCAACCGCCGCACCGGCGGCGGGATCATCCTGGAGCGCCCGGACGCGGACCCGGTCACCGATCTGATCCTCGCGATCATCTGCAACACCTCGCCGTGGACCTTCCTGGGCAACCGCCCGGTCTACGCATCGCCCCAGGCATCCTTCGACACGGGGCTCGACGTGCTCGCCCTGTCGAAGCTCTCCACCCCCGCCGTGGCCCGCTACGCCACCCAGCTGCTGCGTTCGACCCCGGAACGCGGGCCGCACGGCAAGCACGCCACCTCCCTGCACGACCTGACCGACTTCACCTTGCATTCCCAGGCGCCACTGCCGTTCCAGGTGGACGGAGACCACCTGGGGCTGCGTACGAGCGCAACCTTCACAGGCGTACGCCGTGCACTGCGTGTGATTGTGTAAGCAGAACGACTTACATTCCTTTTACTCGAACGTTTAGACTGCCCCACACCCCATGGAAGTACGGCTGTGACCTAGTCGACACCGAGGAATCAAAAAAAAGTTTCCGGAAGGGGTTGTATCCGCAGCCCAGGTTTGCGAGTCTCTTCTTGGCGATCGGGACGGCTCCTCAGCGGAGCCCCCTTGAGAGCCCGAATCCACACCAACACTCCAGCGGGACCGCACCAGGAGACTGGGCGATGTCCCGTGTCAGTGTCGGGGGATTCGTGAAAGCGTTCACATTCACAAGCAACCTGTATGCAACACAAGGAGATGGAGCAGCCATGGACTGGCGTCACAACGCCGTTTGCCGCGAGGAAGACCCCGAGCTCTTCTTCCCCATCGGCAACACCGGTCCTGCGCTGCTGCAGATCGAGGAAGCCAAGGCCGTCTGCCGTCGCTGCCCCGTCATGGAGCAGTGCCTGCAGTGGGCGCTGGAGACCGGCCAGGACGCCGGCGTCTGGGGCGGACTCAGCGAGGACGAGCGTCGCGCGATGAAGCGCCGCGCCGCCCGCAACCGCGCCCGTAACGCCAGCGCCTGACGCGCCCGCTTACCCCCGAGCCGCAGCGCGCAGCACCTCCTAATACGCGCAGCACCCAGCTTTAAACAGCTCTACGTATGACGCAGAACCCCGGTTGCTCCTCCGAGCAGCCGGGGCTTCTTGCTGTCTAGGCCTCCAGCGGCAGTTCGAGCACGACCTGAGTGCCGCGGCCCTCGGCGGGCACCATGTCGAAGGTGCCGCCCAACTCGCCGACCACCAGGGTCCGTACGATCTGCAGGCCCAGGTTGCCCGCGGTCTGCGGCTCGAAGCCGTCGGGGAGGCCGCGCCCGTCGTCCCGCACGGTGATCGTCAGCTGGCCGTCCTCCGGGGCGGGCCCGCGGGTGGCGGTCACCTCGACGGTGCCCTGTTCGCCGGGGCCGAAGCCGTGCTCCAGGGCGTTTTGCAGCAGCTCGGTCAGCACCATGGACAGCGGAGTGGCGACCTCGGCGGTGAGGATGCCGAAGCGGCCGCTGCGGCGGGTGACGACCCTGCCGGGCGAGATCTCGGCGACCATGGCGAGCACCCGGTCGGCGATCTCGTCGAACTCGACGCGCTCGTCCAGGTTCTGCGACAGCGTCTCGTGCACGATCGCGATCGAGCCGACCCGGCGGACCGCCTCCTCCAGGGCCTCACGCCCCTTGTCGGAGTCGATCCGGCGGGCTTGGAGGCGCAACAGGGCCGCGACCGTCTGAAGGTTGTTCTTCACCCGGTGGTGGATCTCCCGGATGGTCGCGTCCTTGGTGATCAACTCCCGCTCTCGGCGGCGCAGTTCGGTCACGTCGCGGAGCAGGACGAGCGAGCCGATCCGGTTGCCCTTCGGGCTGAGCGGGATCGCCCGCATCTGGATCACCCCGCCGTTGCCCTCGACTTCCGTCTCGCGCGGCGCCCAGCCGCTCGCGAGCTTCACCAGCCCCTCGTGGACCGGGCCGCGCGCCGGGGCGAGGTCGGCGGTCGTCTCCCCCAGGTGATGGCCGACGAGGTCGGTGGCCAGGCCCAGGCGGTGATAGGCGGAGAGCGCGTTGGGGCTGGCGTACTGGACCACGCCGTCCGCGTCCAGCCGGATCAGGCCGTCACCGGCGCGCGGCGAGGCGTCCATGTCGATCTGCTCGGCCGGGAAGGGGAAGGACCCGGCGGCGATCATCTGTGCCAGGTCGGACGCGCTCTGGAGATAGGTCAGTTCGAGCCGGCTCGGCGTCCGTACGGTCAGCAGATTGGTGTTGCGGGCGATCACCCCGAGGACCCGGCCCTCACGCCGTACGGGGATCGACTCGACCCGTACCGGCACCTCCTCGCGCCACTCCGGGTCCCCCTCCCGTACGATGCGCCCCTCGTCCAGCGCGGCGTCCAGCATCGGCCGGCGGCCGCGCGGAACCAGGTGGCCGACCATGTCGTCCTGGTAGGAGGTGGGCCCGGTGTTCGGGCGCATCTGTGCCACCGAGACATAGCGGGTGCCGTCGCGGGTCGGGACCCAGAGAACCAGGTCCGCGAAGGAGAGGTCGGAGAGCAACTGCCACTCCGAAACCAGCAGGTGCAGCCATTCGAGATCGGAATCATCGAGTGCTGTGTGCTGGTGTACGAGATCGTTCATGGAGGGCACACATGTGAGCGTACCCGCGCTCATGGCAAGCGCTCACATCCAGTCCCCACGCGGGGGTTGAACAGCTTATGATCTGACTGCGTTGTTCCCTGGATTTTGTGGACAGCGACGAGTGGTCTAGTCCAGAATTGAATCAGACAACTCCTATTGACTTCCGTCCTCCCCGCACAGGAGGACGGAGCGAGGCCCCGGCGCTCTCTGCCCTGACTGCGCCCCGGTCTCACGGTCGGCCCTACGGGCCCGCGAGGAACCGCACACCTCGCGCGCCACGGTCCGACGGCAGCTCCGGGCTGCGGTGCCGGACGGGTTGAGGGTCCCGTCCCGGCGCCGCGGCCCGAAGTGCGTTTACGGGGCCTGACGGTCCCGGCCCGGCACTCAGCGGGTCTCGGTGACCTTGGCGAGGGCGCGGGGGGCGTCGGGGTCCTGGCCGCGGGCGATGGTGACCTCGTACGCGAGCATTTGGAGGGGCAGGATCTCCAGGATGGGCTGCACCTCTTCGGCGACGCCTTCGGTGGGCAGAACGAAGCCCGCGGAGGCGGCCTCGACGGATTCGCGGTTGCCGATGACGACGAGGTCGGCGCCGCGTCCGCGGAGGCGGTCCAGGACGGGCTGGAGGGCCTGGCCGCCCTTGCCTTCCGTGACGATGGCGATGACCGGGGAGACGTTGTCGACCATGGCGAGCGGGCCGTGCAGGAGGTCGGCGCCCGAGAAGGACAGCGCCGGGATGTAGCTGGTCTCCATCAGCTTGAGGGCGGCTTCCTTGGCCGTCGGGTAGCCGTAGCCCCGCGAGGTGAGGACGAGCCGGTCGGCGAAGCGGTAGCGGGCGGCGAGGGCCTTGACCTCGGCCTGGCGGGCGAGGATCTGCTCAGCCAGCTCGGGGAGGATCTTCGCGGGATTGCCGTCACCGCCCCGCAAGCCCTCGACGAACAGGTAGAGGGACAGCAGCTCCGCCGTGTACGTCTTGGTCGCCGGGAGCGCCTTCTCAGGGCCGGCCAGGACGTCGATGTGGAACTCGGAGACCTCCGCCAGCGGCGAGTCCGGGTTGTTGGTCACCGCCAGGGTGATCGCGCCGGCCTCGCGGGCGGCCTGGGTGGAGGCGACCAGATCGGGTGAGCCGCCGGACTGGCTGACCGTGATGACCAGGACGTCCGTCAGGTCGGGCTTGGCGCCGTACGCCGTGGTCGTCGACATCGACGACAGACCGGCCGGCTTACCCAGCAGCACCTCGATGAGGTACTTCGCGTAGAGCGCGGCGTTGTCCGAGGTGCCGCGTGCGGAGAGGAGCACGAAGCGCGGGTTGCGGGCGGCGATCCGCTCGGCGACCTCGCGGATGTGGGGCGCGCCCTCTTCGAGAATGCGACGGAGTACCGCGGGCTGCTCGGCCATCTCGCCGGACATGATCCGACCCGGTGTGTGGACGGGCAGGGCCGGATTCGGGTCGGACATTCGTGCTGCCTCCGTTACTGGGTCGTGCGATCACTCCCGGCCGGCGATGACCTCCGCGGCCGCCTGCCCGCACACGCGGGCCGCGCCATGGGTCGCGATGTGCAGCGCGCCGGAGGGCAGGGCCTGCGGCACCCCCATCTCCACCACGACCGTGTCGGGCCGGGCGGCGATCAGGGCGCCGAGGGCTGTGGCCATCCAGGGGTAACGGTGGACGTCGCGAACCACAGCGACGATCCTACGGTCAGCCGCCAGACGCAGCACATTTGCCGTCAAAGCGTCGTCTTCCCGAAAACTTCCCGTCACCGTGCCCGGGAGCAGCCGCTCGAGCTCGGCCGCGACGCCCCACGGCGTGACGTCCCCGACCGCGATGTTGGCGACCGGCGTGAAGGCGGCGACGTACGGCGGCGCCTTGACCGGTACGTACCCCTCGGTGCGGATCACCCGCAGGGCGCGGCGGGCGGCGGTGAGGCCGACCTCGAAGTCCGGGGCCGGCAGGGGCACGGCGGCGGCGGTGGCGGTCCACTCGGCCAGCTCGCGGACCCGGGCGGCGGCCTCCGCCAGCCGCTGCTCGGGGAGGTCGCCGATCCGTACCGCCCGTACGATCGCGTCGCGCAGGGCGACCACAGTCTCCTCGTCGGACAGTCCCCCGCCGACGCAGATGGCGTCGGCCCCGGCGGCCAGGGCGAGGACAGTGCCGCGCTCGATGCCGTACGTGTCGGCGATCGCCCGCATCTCGATGCCGTCGGTGACGATGAGGCCGTCGTAGCCGAGCTCTTCGCGCAGCAGCCCGGTCAGTACGGCCCGGCTGAGCGTGCCGGGGTGGTCGGGGTCGATCGCCGGGACGACGATGTGGGCGCTCATGACGGCCTTGGTGCCGACCGCGACGGCCGCCCGGAAGGGCATCAGCTCGCGCGTGCGCAGCGTGGCCATCGGCACGTCGACGCGCGGGAGGGCGTGGTGGGAGTCGACGGCGGTGTCGCCGTGGCCGGGGAAGTGCTTGGTGCAGGCCGCGACGCCGGCCGACTGCAGGCCCTCGATGTAGGCGGCCGTGTGCCGGGCGACGCGCCAGGCCTCGGCGCCGAAGGAGCGTACGCCGATGACGGGGTTGTCCGGGTCGGAGTTGACGTCGGCGGAGGGCGCCCAGTTGAAGTTGACCCCGCAGGCGGCGAGGCGGCGGCCGAGTTCGGCGGCGACGGAGCGGGTCAGCTCGGCGTCGTCGACCGCGCCGAGGGCGAGGTTGCCGGGGAAGGACGAGCCGCCCCGGGCCTCGAGGCGTGTGACGTCGCCGCCCTCCTCGTCGGCGGCGACCAGCACGTCGGGGCGTACGTCGCGCAGCTGGGCGGTGAGCTTGGCCAGCTGCTCCGGCGACTCGATGTTTCGGGAGAACAGGGCCACGGAGCCGAGGCCTTCATCGAGCCGCCGGAGCAGCCACTCGGGGGCGGTCGTGCCCTGGAAGCCGGGCTGGAGGACCGCGAGCGCGTCCCGCGTGATCGTGTCGGTCGTCACGAGGTCGGTCATCCCTTCACCGCCCCGGCGGTGAGGCCGGCGGCCATCTTGCGCTGGACCAGCAGGAACAGGATGACCACGGGGATCGCCATCATCGTGGAACCGGCCATCATCGGCGCGTACTCGGTGCCGTGCTGGGTGGTGAAGTTGCTCAGCCAGACCGTCGCGGTCTGATGCTGCTGGCTCAGCAGCATCAGCGCGTACAGATACTCGTTCCAGGCCTGGATGAATCCGTAGATGGAGGTGGCGACCAGGCCGGGGGCAAGCAGCGGGAAGACCACGCGGACGAAGGCGCCGGTGCGGCTGCAGCCGTCGACCATGGCCGCCTCCTCCAGCTCCTTGGGGATGTTGACGATGAAGCCGCGCAGCGTCCAGACCGTGAAGGGCAGGATGAAGGTCAGGTACGTGAGGATCAGACCCGGCAGCTTGTCGTACTGGCCAAGGTCGTTGAGCAGCAGGAACACCGGGATGATCATGGCGACCAGCGGCACCATCTGCACCGCGAGGATGCCCACGATCACGATCTTCCGGCCCCGGAAGGCGAAGCGGGAGATCGCCAGCGCCGCCAGCAGGCCGACCACCAGACCGATGCCGACCGTGCTCAGCGACACGATCAGGCTGCGGCCGACCGGGCCCCAGAAGTCGGAAATGCTGAGCGCCCGCCGGAAGTTCTCCAGCGACATGGGCCACGGGATGAAGTGCGGGGTGGGGTCGATGGCGTCCTTGGACGGCTTGAAGGCCGTGTTGAGCATCCAGTAGACGGGGAAGCCGATGGTCATGAAGACCAGCAGTCCCAGAGCGTTGTAGCCGAGCCGGCTCGTCTTCACTCGACCTCTCCGATCTTCAGCATCTGGCGCATGTAGACGGCCACCACACCCAGCAGCAGGGCCACGGTGATCACGGCGATGGCCGAGCCGCCGCCGTAGTCGTTGACGACGAAGGCCTTGGTGTACGAGTACGTGGTGAGCAGCTGGAACTCGGGCTCGGGGTGGCCGCCGCGCATCAGGTAGACCTGCGGGAAGACGCCCATGTCCCAGATCACCGAGAGCGTCGTCAGCATCACGATGATCGGCTTGAGGATCGGCAGCGTGACGTAGCGGAAGATGCCCAGCGGCCCGGCGCCGTCGAGGCGGGCGGCCTCCTCCAGCTCCTTGGGAACCTGGGTGAGGCCCGCGCCGAGGGTGATGGCGACGAACGGCACCGCGCCCCAGACGACCAGCAGCATGATGACGGTGAGGCCCTGCGGGCCGGTGGCGAACCAGTTGTGGCCGGTGTAGTCGACCCCTGGCAGCTTGCTGATCAGCCAGTTGAGGACGCCGTAGTCACTGTCGAACATCCACTTGAAGACGGTGACGGCGACGATGATGGGCATGGCCCAGCTGGCCACCAGCGCGATGTTCACCAGGGTCTTCACCCACGGGGACACCCGCTGCAGCAGCAGCGCGATCAGCATCCCCAGCACGAGGGTGAGCACCACCGCCCCGCCCGCGAACCACACGGTCCGCCAGACGACCTGCCAGAACTCGCCGTCCCCGAGGATCGAGGTGTAGTTGGCGAGCCCGGTCCATTCGGCGGGCTTGAACCCCCACAACTGGGGCTGCCCGAACTGCTGGAAGGACAGGGTGACCAGTCGTACGAGGGGATAGCCCATGACGAGGCCGAGCACCAGCATCGTGGGGGCGAGCAGCGCCCAGGGCACGGCGCTGCCGGCCCTGGGGCCCCCGCGGCGCTTGCCCGGTCTTGGCGCAGGGGCCGGCTCGACGCCGGATCCCGGCCCGGTGCCCGGGGGCGGTGATGAGTGCCGCGTCGGCGGCACCTTTGGGGTGGTGGTCTCGGCGGCACTCATCACGTGCTCCTCAGCGATCCGTCTTCGGTTCCGTCAGCCCGGCCTCAGTTGGTGCTGTTGATAACCGCGTCGATCGCGGTGTCGGCGTCCTTGGTCGCCTGCGCGACCGTCTTCTTGCCGGTGGCGATGGACTGCAGCATGTCCTGGAGGATCTGTGCCTTCTCGACCTTGCTCCAGCCTGCGGCGGCGGGGATGAACCAGCTGCTCTCGGCGGCGGTCGCGGTGGCCTTGGTGGCCTCGGCGGACTTGAGAGGGGCGAGCTGGGTCTTGTTGTTGGGCAGGTTGCCCTTGCTGATCAGGATCTTCTGGCCGGACGTGCCGCTGAAGTCGTTGATCCACTCGGAGGCCAGGTCCTGCGCCTTGGACTTGACCGGTACGGCGAGGTCGGAGCCGCCCAGGAAGACCGGCATGTTCTTGCCGGACGGGCCCGGGAAGACGAACTGGGCCAGGTCGGTCTTGAGCTTGCCGCCGGTCTTGTCGACCTTCGGGTCCGCGGCCGCGCCGCCTTCCCAGCTCGCGCCGTAGATCAGCGCGGACTTGCCCTGGCCGAAGACGATGTAGCGGTCCGACTCGTCCTTGGTGAGGTCGCCGTGCATGTACTTGCCGAGGGCGGTCTTCCAGGCGGTCAGGCCCTTGACGGACTCGGCGCTGGACAGGCTCGCCTTGAAGGTGCCGCCGCCGCTGTCGGTGGCGATGGCGCCGCCGGCGTCGTAGACGAAGGACATGGCCGCGTACCAGTCACGGGAGGGCTGGTACCAGGCGCTGAACTTCGCGCCTTCCTTCTTCTGGATCTTGTCCAGGTCGGCGGTCAGCTCGGTGTATGTGGTCGGGACCGTCTTGACCCCGGCCGCGGCGGCGATGTCCGTGCGCCAGGTGGCCACGCGGGCGCCGGCGTAGTACGGGACGCCGTAGGTCTTGCCGTTGTACGAGCCCGAGGCCTTGAGGCCGTCGAGCCAGGCGGACGAGTTGTCGAACTTCGACGGGTCGAGCTCGGCGAAGGCACCCTTGATCTCGTAGCCGAGCATCTCGGTGTTGCCCATCTCGATCACGTCGGGGGCCTTGTCCGAGGCCAGCACCGCGTCGAACTTGGTGTTCTTGTCGCCCCAGGCGTAGTACTCGTGCTTGACCGTCACCCCGGGGTGCGCCTTCTTCAGCGCCGCGTCAGCCTGCTTGACCAGATCAGGCCAGTTGTTCTGTGCGTCGACCGTCAGCCATACCGTGATCGACGTGGGCGACGCGGCCTTGTCGGATCCCTTGTCCGAACCGCAGGCCGCAACGCCGGCGACCATTGTCGCGACACCGATCGCCGCGATCAGCTTGCGCTTCACAACACCCTCCCCAGGGCCGTGGTACCAAGTGGTGTAGACCAGTGGTCGAGAGCTTGGCCTAGACCTTTAGGGGTGTCAAGGGTGTATAAGAACCCCTGGCGAGTCCGTTACCGGACCGACACCTGGGCCTACGCCGCACGTGGGGCACGGCCCGTGCCACGATGTGGGTTTGACTCGTAACGGAGGAAGCATGCAGAGCGACGGCGAGACCGACGCACAGGTCCTGGACGGCCCGGAGAACGCGGCGACGACCGCCGGGCGGACCGCGCGTGTGCCCAAGTACTACCGGCTCAAGCGCCATCTGCTCGACCTGACCCAGACCATGCCGCCCGGTTCACCCGTGCCGCCCGAACGCACCCTGGCCGCCGACTTCGACACCTCCCGTACGACCGTACGGCAGGCGCTGCAGGAATTGGTCGTCGAGGGCCGACTCGAGCGTATCCAGGGCAAGGGCACCTTCGTCGCCAAGCCCAAGGTTTCCCAGGCGCTCCAACTCACCTCGTACACCGAGGACATGCGCGCCCAGGGCCTGGAACCGACTTCCCAGCTGCTCGACATCGGCTACATCACCGCCGACGACCGGCTCGCCGAACTGCTCGACATGAAGCCCGGCGGGCGCGTGCTGCGCATCGAGCGGCTGCGGCTGGCCAACAGCGAGCCCATGGCCATCGAGACCACCCACCTCTCGGCCAAGCGCTTCCCGGCGCTGCGCCGCAGCCTGGCCAAGTACTCCTCGCTCTACACCGCGCTGGCGGAGGTTTACGACGTACGCCTCGCAGAAGCGGAGGAGACCATCGAGACCTCGCTGGCCACCCCGCGCGAGGCCGGGCTGCTGGGTACGGATGTCGGGCTGCCGATGCTGATGCTGTCCCGGCACTCCATCGACACGACGGGTGAGCCGGTGGAGTGGGTGCGCTCGGTATATCGGGGCGACCGGTACAAATTCGTCGCCAGGCTGCAGCGCCCGTAGACGGACCGTTGATCTCTGCCCTAGATTTCCTGCGCGTTACACAGAATGAGAGAGCCGGCGCAGAGGGACGGAGCCCCAGCAATGTCCGATTCACCAGGAACTTCCGACCGCTTGCCGGTCGTCACGCCGACGCGCGTGATCGCCGGCTTGTGTCTTGTCATACCGTTCGTCGCGATGCTGTGGGTCGGCTCGTACGCCAGGCTGACGCCCGAGTTCATCGGTATCCCGTTCTTCTACTGGTACCAGATGCTCTGGGTGTTCATCTCGTCCGCGCTGACCTACACGGCGTACGTGCTGGTCCGCCGTGAGGAGCGCGCACGCAAGGGGGGTTCGGCATGAAGGACGGCGTGAACGGCGTCGCGCTCGGCGTCTTCATCTTCTTCTTCCTGGCCGTCACGGTCATGGGCTTCCTCGCCGCGCGCTGGCGCAAGGCCGAGAACGCCCTCCACCTCGACGAATGGGGACTGGGTGGCCGCTCGTTCGGCTCCTGGGTCACCTGGTTCCTGCTCGGCGGCGACCTGTACACCGCGTACACCTTCGTGGCCGTCCCGGCGGCGGTCTACGCGGCGGGCTCGGCCGGCTTCTTCGCCGTGCCCTACACCATCCTGGTCTACCCGCTGATCTTCACCTTCCTGCCGAGGCTGTGGTCGGTCTCCCACAAGCACGGATACGTGACCACCTCGGACTTCGTCCGCGGCCGCTTCGGCTCCAAGGGGCTCTCCCTCGCGGTGGCGATCACCGGCATCCTCGCCACGATGCCGTACATCGCGCTCCAACTGGTCGGCATCCAGGCGGTGCTGGACGTCATGGGCGTCGGCGGCGGCTCCTCGGACAACTGGTTCGTCAAGGACCTGCCGCTGCTCATCGCCTTCGGCGTGCTGGCCGCGTACACCTACTCCTCGGGGCTGCGGGCGCCCGCGCTGATCGCCTTCGTCAAGGACGCCCTGATCTACATCGTCATCGCGGTGGCGATCATCTACATCCCGTACCGGCTCGGCGGCTTCGACAGCATCTTCGCCAAGGCGAGCAGCGCGTACTCCCAGGTCAACCCGACGACGGGCAAGGCACGCGGCGCGCTGGCACCGCCCGAGACGGCGCAATGGGCGTACGGGACGCTGGCACTCGGCTCGGCCCTCGCGCTGTTCATGTACCCGCACTCGGTGACGGCCGTGCTGTCCGGCCGGAGCCGCAATGTGATCCGCCGCAACACGACGGTGCTGCCGCTGTACTCGCTGATGCTCGGCCTGCTGGCCATGCTCGGCTTCATGGCGCTGGCGAGCGGCGTCGGAAAGGGCGTCGTCGGCTACAACGGCCAGCTGGCGATCCCGCAGCTCTTCGAGAACATGTTCCCGTCGTGGTTCGCGGGGGTCGCCTTCGCTGCCATCGGGATCGGCGCGCTGGTCCCGGCGGCGATCATGTCGATCGCGGCGGCGAACCTCTTCACGCGGAACATCTACAAGGACTTCCTGAAGCCCGACGCCACTCCCGAGCAGCAGACCAAGGTCAGCAAGATCGTCTCGCTGGTGGTCAAGGTCGGTGCCCTGGTCTTCGTCCTCACCATGGACAAGACGGTCGCCATCAACTTCCAGCTCCTGGGCGGCATCTGGATCCTCCAGACCTTCCCCGCCCTGGTCGGCGGCCTCTTCACCCGCTGGTTCCACCGCTGGGCGCTGCTGGCCGGCTGGGCCGTCGGCATGGCCTACGGCACCTGGAAGGCGTACGGGGTCGCCAGCTTCACCCAGAAGCACTTCGGCGGCTCCTCCGACACCATCCCCGTCATCGGCCAGATCGGCTACATCGGCCTCACGGCATTCATCCTGAACGCCGTCGTCGCCATCGTCCTGACCTTCGCCTTCCGGGCCCTGAAGACCCCCGACGGCATCGACGAGACCGCGCCCTCCGACTACACCGCCGACTCCGGCGAACCGGGCGTGGAGCCGGACCTGCCGGTGACAGCGACCGCCTAGCGGTTCGCTCGCAGGCCTATCGGCGCATCTCCGGGACCGGCACCTGGAACGTGCGCCGGTAGGCCTGCGGCGTCGTACCGACCCAGCGCCCGAAGTGGTGCCGCAACGTCGCCGCGTTCCCGAACCCCGCCCGGGTGGCGATCGCGTCGACCGTGTCGTCCGTCCCCTCCAGCAGCTCCCTGGCGAGCAGCACCCGCTGCCCCAGCAGCCAGCGGTACGGCGTCGTCCCGGTCTCCTGCTGGAAGCGCCGGGCGAACGTACGCGGCGACATGTGCGCCCGGGCGGCCAGCTCCTCGACCGTGACCTCGCGGTCGAGGTGCCGCTCCATCCACCCCAGTACGTCCCCCACCGTGTCGCAGCGGCCGTGCGGCACCGGCCGCTCGATGTACTGCGCCTGGCCGCCCTCCCGGTGCGGCGGCACGACCATACGGCGGGCGATCGCGGTGGCGACGTCGCTGCCCTGCTCCTTACGGACGAGGTGCAGGCACGCGTCGATGCCGGCGGCGGTGCCGGCCGAGGTGATCACCGGGTCGGCGTCGACGTACAGGACGTCCGGCTCGACCTTGGCGAGCGGGTAGCGGAGGGCGAGGTGGTCGCTGTGCCGCCAGTGGGTGGTGCAGGCCCGCCCGTCCAGGAGCCCGGCCGCCGCGAGCACGAAGGCGCCGGAGCAGACACTGAGGACCCGGGCGCCCCGGTCGACCGCGCGGTTCAGGGCGTCCAGCAGGGCGGGCGGAAACTCCCGGTCGCCGTAGGTGTGGCCGGCCGGGACGGCGACCAGGTCGGCCTCTTCGAGGCGGTCCAGGCCGTACGGCGTGTCGATGGTGAAGCCGGCCTGCGTACGCAACGGGCCGGGCTCCGCGGCGACCACCGCGAAATCGTAGACCGGCAGGCCCTGCTCGCTGCGGTCCACGCCGAACACCTCGCAGACGACACCGAGTTCGAAGGGCGCCACGCCGTCCAGCAGCACCACGGCCACGTTTTTCAGCATGGGTCCAGCATCGCAGACCTTTGGCAGGATATCGAGGTACTACGTCAGTCCTGCCACTCCCGGTCCGGCCTCACGGCGAGCACATTGGATGCATGGACACCTACCTCGCACTCGCCACCGTCATCGCCCTCTTCGTCGTCCTGGCCGCCCCCTCCCTGGTGGGTCTGGCCCACGAGCGCCGGATCGACCGCCAACTGCGGGCGGCCCGGGCAGCCGAGGCCGCCCGCCAGGAGTGGGGGATCGTGGCCTGACGCCCCGAGGACCTGGCAGCCGTCGGGGACCTCACGGCACGCGCGTACGAAGCCGTGCTCCCCGACGGCGACACCTACCTGGAACACCTGCGGAACGCCGCACATCGCGCCGAGCACACCGAGCTGCTGATCGCGGCCAGCCCGGCCGGCGACATACTCGGCAGCGTCGCCTTCGTCACCCCGGGTTCGGTCTACACCGAGCTGGCCCGGGACGGCGAGGGCTGGGCCCTGGCCGGCGCATGCTCGGCGTGGACCCTCGCTTCCAGGGCCGGAGCGCGGCCGAGGCGCTGGTGCGGGCCTGCGTCAGCCGGGCACGGGAGCTGGGGATGTCCCGGATCGTCATTTCCACGGGGCAGGAGATGCACACCGCCCACCGGCTGTACCGGCGGCTCGGCTTCGAACGCCTTCCCGAGCGCGACTGGACCCCGGTGCCCGGCATCGACCTGCACGCGTATTCCATAGAGTTGTAACGAGACACAACATCTGGGGGTGCCAACCCCAGGCACCACTACATGTATGCTCAACACCGCTGCCACCGCAGGGGAATCCGGTGTGAATCCGGAGCTGCCCCGCAACGGTGAACGGGCCCTCTTCGGCGTGCCCGCACAGTCCGGCCGCCTGCCGGCAGCGCACCCGAGAACGCTTCCCGGGTGCCGTCATGTCCGGGCCTCGCGGATTGGGCCGGTGGACGCGGCCGCAGCATGCCCGCGTGCGCCCTGCCATTCCCTCGCGCGGCCGCCGTACGAGGGAGAGAGCACACGTGACCATCGCGCCCGCCGCACCCGTCGCATCCGCGGACCACGCATCAGCCGGCACCGCCCTGCTGCGCACCCTGACGGAATTGACCGCCGACCTCCCCGACACCGACCCCGGTCGGGTGGCCGCCGCCGCGCTGCGCGGCCGCAGTGCCCGGGCTGACGGGGCTGAGCTGCGGGCGCTGGCCACCGAGGCCGCCGCCGGCCTCATCTCCGACGACCCGCAGTACTCGCGGCTCGCCGCCCGGCTGCTGACCCGCGCCATCGCCGACGAGGCGGCCGGCGAAGGCGTCACCTCCTTCACCACCTCGGTCGCCGTCGGCCACCGCGAAGGCCTGATCGCCGACGGCACCGCCGAGTTCGTACGCACCCACGCCGCCCGCCTCGACGCCCTCATCGACACGTCGGCCGACGACCGCTTCGGCTACTTCGGCCTGCGCACCCTGCACAGCCGCTACCTGCTGCGGCACCCGATCACCCGCCAGGTCATCGAGACCCCGCAGCACTTCCTGCTGCGCGTCGCCGCCGGCCTGGCCGAAGATCACACGGGGCGCGCGCTGGACGAGGTCGCCGCGCTCTACGGTCTGATGAGCCGCCTGGACTACCTCCCCAGCTCCCCCACCCTCTTCAACTCCGGCACCCGGCACCCCCAGATGTCGTCCTGCTACCTGCTGGACTCGCCGCTGGACGAGCTGGACTCCATCTACGACCGCTACCACCAGGTCGCCCGCCTGTCGAAGCACGCCGGCGGCATCGGCCTCTCGTACAGCCGCATCCGCGCCCGCGGCTCCCTCATCCGGGGCACCAACGGCCACTCCAACGGCATCGTCCCCTTCCTCAAGACCCTCGATGCCTCGGTCGCCGCGGTGAACCAGGGCGGCCGGCGCAAAGGCGCCGCGGCCGTCTACCTGGAGACCTGGCACTCCGACATCGAGGAGTTCCTGGAGCTGCGCGACAACACGGGCGAGGACGCGCGCCGTACGCACAACCTCAACCTGGCGCACTGGATCCCCGACGAGTTCATGCGCCGCGTCGACACCGGCGGCACCTGGTCGCTCTTCTCCCCCGCCGACGTTCCGGAACTCGTGGACCTCTGGGGCGACGATTTCGACGCCGCCTACCGCAAGGCCGAGGCGGCCGGCCTGGCCCAGAAGACCATCCCAGCACGGGACTTGTACGGCCGGATGATGCGCACTCTGGCCCAGACAGGCCAGGGCTGGATGGCCTTCAAAGACGCCTCGAACCGCACGGCCAACCAGACCGCCGAGCCGGGCTCGGTCGTCCACTCCTCGAACCTGTGCACCGAGATCCTGGAGGTGACGGACGACCGGGAGACGGCCGTCTGCAACCTGGGCTCGGTCAACCTCGGCTCCTTCGTCGCCGACGGCTCCATCGACTGGGAGCGCCTGGACGAGACGGTCCGCACGGCCGTCACCTTCCTCGACCGCGTCGTCGACATCAACTTCTACCCGACCGACGAGGCGGGCCGCTCCAACGCCAAGTGGCGCCCGGTCGGCCTGGGCGCGATGGGCCTCCAGGACGTCTTCTTCAAACTGCGCCTGCCCTTCGACTCACCTGAGGCGAAGGCCCTGTCGACCCGTATCTCCGAGCGCATCATGCTCGCCGCGTACGAGGCCTCGGCAGACCTCGCCGAACGCAACAGCCCCCTCCCCGCCTGGGAGAAGACCCGCACGGCACGCGGCGTCCTGCACCCCGACCACTACGGCGTGACCCCGACCTGGCCCGAGCGCTGGGACGCCCTCCGGGTCCGTATCGCCAAGGTCGGCATGCGCAACTCCCTCCTCCTCGCCATCGCCCCGACCGCGACCATCGCCTCCATCGCCGGCGTGTACGAGTGCATCGAGCCCCAGGTCTCCAACCTCTTCAAGCGCGAAACGCTCAGCGGTGAGTTCCTCCAGGTCAACGCCTACCTGGTGGAGGACCTGAAGAAGCTCGGCGTCTGGGACGCCCAGTCCCGCGAGGCACTGCGCGAGGCGAGCGGCTCGGTGGCGGGCTTCAACTGGATCCCGGCGGACGTCCGCGCGCTGTACCGCACCGCCTGGGAGATCCCGCAGCGCGGCCTGATCGACATGGCGGCGGCC
Source organism: Streptomyces sp. NPDC059373 (assembly GCF_042751495.1). NCBI lineage: Bacteria > Bacillati > Actinomycetota > Actinomycetes > Kitasatosporales > Streptomycetaceae > Streptomyces > Streptomyces sp. NPDC059373. The sequence goes on from NZ_JBHYXC010000022.1 coordinate 118,831, forward strand.
CGCACGCCGTACCTGGACCAGTCGCAGTCCCTGAACCTCTTCCTCGAGACCCCGACCATCGGCAAGCTCAGCTCGATGTACGCGTACGCCTGGAAGCAGGGCCTGAAGACGACGTACTACCTGCGCTCCCGCCCGGCGACCCGCATCGCGCAGTCGGCCCGCGCGGCCGCACCCATCCCCGAACAGCAAGCGGCCCCCGACGCCGACGCGATCGCCTGCTCCCTGGAAAACCCCGAGTCCTGCGAGGCCTGCCAGTAATGTCCAACCCCACCCAGACCAAGCACCTGCTCGACCCGGGCTTCGAACTGACCCTGCGTCCGATGCGCTACCCGGACTTCTACGAGCGCTACCGCGACGCCATCAAGAACACCTGGACCGTGGAGGAGGTCGACCTCCACTCCGACGTGGCCGACCTCGCCAAGCTCTCCCCCGGCGAACAGCACATGATCGGCCGCCTGGTCGCCTTCTTCGCCACCGGCGACTCGATCGTGGCCAACAACCTGGTCCTCACCCTCTACAAGCACATCAACTCCCCCGAGGCGCGGCTCTATCTCTCCCGCCAGCTCTTCGAGGAAGCCGTCCACGTCCAGTTCTATCTGACCCTCCTGGACACTTACCTCCCCGACCCGGACGAGCGCGTCGCAGCCTTCGACGCCGTCGAGAACATCCCCTCCATCCGCGAGAAGGCCCAGTTCTGCTTCAAGTGGATCAACGAGGTCGAGAAGCTGGACTCCCTCCAGTCCAAGGCCGACCGCCGCCGCTTCCTCCTCAACCTGATCTGCTTCGCGGCCTGCATCGAGGGCCTGTTCTTCTACGGCGCCTTCGCCTACGTCTACTGGTTCCGCTCCCGCGGCCTGCTGCACGGCCTCGCCACCGGCACCAACTGGGTGTTCCGCGATGAAAGTGCCCACATGGCCTTCGCATTCCAGGTGGTCGACACCGTCCGACAAGAAGAGCCCGACCTCTTCGACGACGACATGGCCAAGGAGGTCACCGCCATGCTCGACGAGGCCGTCGAGGCCGAGCTCCAGTTCGCCCACGACCTCTGCGGCGAGGGCCTCCCCGGCATGAACACCGAGTCCATGCGCGAGTACCTCCAGTGCGTCGCCGACCAGCGCCTCGTCCGCCTCGGCCTCCCAGCCCGCTACGGCTCCGAGAACCCCTTCTCCTTCATGGAGCTCCAGAACGTCCAGGAGCTGACCAACTTCTTCGAGCGCCGCGCCTCCGCATACCAGGTCGCCGTCGAAGGTTCGGTCTCCTTCGACGACGACTTCTGATCGGTCTACGCTGGCGTTTACGTGCCACTGGACGGGGAGGATCACGGCGTGACGGACCAGACGCAGGAGACAGAGGAGCAGCGCGCCGCGCGCAAGGAGGCGGAGAAGGAAGCGCTGTACGCGGTGGACATCTCCGGCGTCACGTGGGTGAGCGCCGGCGGTGACCCCGCCGAGGGGCAGGTGGAGTTGGCCTTCCTGGAGGGTGGCGCCGTCGCCATGCGGAATTCGGCGGAGCCGGAAGGCCCCGTGCTGCGCTACACGGCCGCGGAGTGGAAGGCGTTCCAACTCGGTGCCATCGACGGCGAGTTCGACCTCTAGTGCCGTGACCGGCAATGTTTGCCCGTCAAGGAGCGTCGTCCGGTGCGTGCGATCGCAAGGCGGCCGGAAGTCCTTGTAGCGGAGCTACCAGGACTTTTGGCCAACGCCGCGAGCGTGCGTGCTGGGCGGCGCGACAGGGCAAAGCTTGCCGGGAGGGGCACTAGCCTGCGCACCCGGCGGCTGGATCTCCTCCCCCTGCGCGTGGCGCACGCGGAGGAGATGGCCGCCGTGCTGTCCGACCCGGCCCTGCACGCCTTCATCGGCGGCGCTCCGGCCACCCCGCAGGCGCTGCGCGAGCGCTACGAGCGGCTGGTGGCCGGCTCGCCGGATCCCGCCGTGACGTGGCTCAACTGGGTCGTACGGCTGCGCGCCGAGGACTGCCTGACCGGCACGGTCCAGGCCACCGTCACCGCCACCGCCCGTACGGCCGAGATCGCCTGGGTCGTCGGCACCCCCTGGCAGGGGCGCGGCATCGCGAGGGAGGCGGCCGGGGCGCTGGTCGGGTGGCTCGCCGAGCAGCAGGGCGTACGGACCGTGGTGGCCCATGTGCACCCGGATCACGTCGCGTCGGCCGCCGTCGCGGCGGCGGCGGGGCTGGCGCCGACGGACCGGTGGCGGGACGGCGAGGTGCGGTGGGAGGCAGGGTTCAGCGGAGCAGGTTGATGCTGGCCAGCACCGTGAAGAGCAGGACCAGGCGCTCGAAGAGCTTCTGGTCGATGCGGTGGACGCAGGCGCGGCCGATGAAGGCGCCGGCGAGGACCGCGATGGCGAGGAAGGCATCGCGGAGCAGCGACTGGGTGTCGATCAGCCCGAGGGCGACGCTGAAGGGCAGCTTGAAGAGGTTGACGATGAAGAAGAACCAGGCGCCCGTGCCGAGGAAGCCGAGCATGGAGAAGCCGGACGACAGCAGGTAGAGGGACATCGCCGGGCCGCCCGCGTTGGCGACCATCGTGGTGAAGCCGGCCAGCAGGCCGAAGACGAAGGCCCTGCCGTGGTGCGGGCGTTGAGTCTCGTCGGCCCGCGCGGGACGGCGGCGCCGCCAGACGTGGTAGGCGGCCATGGCCAGCAGGAAGCCGCCGATCGTACGCCGCATGACCACGTCGTCGACGTGCGCCACGAACACCGCCCCGACCAGCACACCCACCGCCACCGAGGGCAGCAGCCGCAGGAGGACGGGCCAGTCGGTGTGGCGGCGATAGGCGCGTACGGCCAGCACATCGCCGACCAGCAGCAGCGGCAGCAGCGCGCCGGTGGACTCGCGCGCGGGCAGTACGGAGGCGAAGAGGGCGACGCTGATGGCGCTGACGCCGCTGATGGCGGTCTTGGAGAAGCCCACCAGCAGGGCGGCCGCGAGCAGGGCGGATATCTCCAGGGGGCTGAGTCCGATCACGGACCCCACCCCATCATGGGCCCCGGCGGGCTCAGTCGTTGGGGACGGTCTCGTAGGCCGGGGTCAGCTCGGCCATCTGCCGCAGCGCGTCCTTGCGGTCGCGCTTGGAGAGCCGGTCGATGTAGAGGTAGCCGTTGAGGTGGTCGGTCTCGTGCTGGAGGCAGCGGGCGAAGAAGCCGGTGCCCTGGACGGCGATCGGGTTGCCGTGCATGTCCTGGCCCTGGACGCTCGCGTAGTCGGGCCGCGGCAGTTCCGCGTACGCGCCGGGGACGGACAGGCAGCCCTCGTTGCCGTCGTCGAGCACCCGCGCCTCGAGGGGAAGCTCGTCGAGGACGGGGTTGACGATGTGGCCGGTGTGCCGGACGCCGTTGTCGTCGGGGCAGTCGTAGACGAAGACGCGCAGGTCGACGCCGATCTGGTTGGCGGCGAGGCCGACACCCTCGGCGGCGTGCTGGCTGGCGAACATGTCGTCGATGAGTTGGGCGAGGTCGGCGTCGAACTCGGTGACGGGCCGGCACGCGTGGTGGAGCACGGGGTTGCCGACGACGGTGATGGGCCGGACGCTGCCCCGGGCGCGGTGGGCCTCCTCGCGGGCCTCGGCGTCCGTGACATCGTCGATGTATCCCGGCGCCTCGGTCGGCTGCTCGTAGTGCTGCTCGGTGTCCTGCTGCGACATGGTGTGCCGTACGCCTTCCTGGGGCTTCGTCCTGGAGCCATTAAGGGTACGTGTGACGGGCCAGCCGGCGGACCGGTCAGCAGACCTCTTCGAGGTCGCGCCAGTCCCGGGTGTCGGGGCTGTCGGCGACCCAGCCGTCCAGCAGCCCGCGCACCAGCCCGTCCGGGGCGGCGATGCCGCATTCGCGCTCGGGGACCCAGAGGGTGCCGGCGCTGCGGTGGCTGAGGTGGCCCGGGTGGCCGGGCTCGCTGTGGTCGTGGGGGTCGCGGGCCGAGTCGGAGCCGGACCCGTCATCGGTCTGCATACGGCCCTCGGAGCACGTACGACACAGCAGGCGTACGGAGGACGACCAGTCCTCGGCGGCGAACCCGGCGTCGGCGGCGAGCCGCTCCAGGGCGTCGCGGTCGGCCTCGGTGGCGGCTTCCAGGAGTACGAGCCAGGTGGGCACCGGGGAGGGCGCCCAGAGCTCGATCTCGTCGAAGACGGGGTACGAGGCGCCGTCGGCGGTGGCGCGCTCGCCGTGCGGGACGCCGTCGTGCAGGACGACCTCGCCCCAGCGGCGGCCGGAGGACGGCAGCGGGATGCTCAGCACCTCGATCCGGGCCGGGTCGAGCCGGCGGCCCCAGACGACCTCGGCCTCGCCTTCCGGGGAGAGCCGGACGGCGGCGCTGCCCAGCTCCATCTCCAGCTCGCCCTCAGCGACCGCGTCGGGCATCCGGAGGCCGTACGCCTGCCAGGCGCGGCGGGCCAGCGGCCAGTCCTGCAGGGCGGTGGCGGCGATGCCGACGTTCCACCAGTCGGGGGCGCCGGGGGCGCGGTCCAGGAGGGCGACAGCACGCAGGCCCGCAGTGCGGGCCTGCTCCCAGTCGTGCCGGAACTTGTGCAGCAGGGCCAGGTTGTACCAGGACTCCGAGAGCCAGGGCTCCAGGTCGGCGGCACGGGTGAGCAGCGCGCCGGCGTCCTCGTACCGCCCGTCGCCGATCAGCGTGAAGGCACGGTCGGTCGCCTGCCGCCAGGTGGCGGAGGGCCGGTGCCGTACTCTGCTGAAGATCCTCAATGTCCCGCCTGCCGCTGTCCGGTTGGTGCGCTTCCTCTGCCATCCTTCTTGCCATGGCCGTGTGCTGCCACACACTGCCGGGCTTGTCGGTTTGGCGGCTTAGCGACATGCTGCCGCTCAGCGGCATCCAACCATGCCTGCGGGGGCTGCCGCTCCTTACCGTCCGGTTCCGGCCCGGACGGTAACAACGGGCCTGGTCAGCGCCTTACGGAGCGTGCGATCCGGTAGCGGCTCCGGAAGCCTCGCCGGCCTCCACGGCCGGCTCCGGTACCGGCGCGATCTCGCCCGCCCTGATCAACTCGATCCGGGTGAGCACCTTCGCACGCAGGTCCGACGGCACGTCGTCATGGCCGCAGCACCGCTTGACCAGCTTCTTCACCGCCGCCTCCAGCCCGTACTTCTCCAGGCAGGGACGGCATTCGTCGAAGTGCTGCTTGAACTTCTTGCAGGCGTCGTCGGACATCTCGTCATCGAGATACTCGTATAGGTGATCGAGTACTTCGGAGCAGTCCGTCTCATGCGGGTTTCCGCAGCTCATGTGCCCGAGCCCTTCTCATCTCCCGCGCCCGCCGGGACGAGCCCGCGTTCCCGCGCATAGTCCTCAAGCAGCGAGCGCAGCTGTCGCCGCCCCCGGTGCAGACGGGACATCACCGTTCCGATGGGGGTTCCCATGATGTCGGCGATCTCCTTGTACGCAAACCCCTCGACGTCGGCGAGATACACGGCGATCCGGAACTCCTCCGGGATCGTCTGCAGCGCCGTCTTCACATCGGAGTCCGGCAGGTGATCGAGCGCCTGGGATTCCGCCGAGCGCAGTCCGGTCGACATGTGCGACTCGGCGCGCGCCAGCTGCCAGTCCTCGATCTCCTCCGTACCGCTGCGCTGGGGTTCACGCTGCTTCTTGCGGTAGGTGTTGATGAAGCTGTTGGTGAGGATGCGATACAGCCAGGCCTTGAGGTTCGTACCCTCACGGAACTGGTGGAAGGACGCGTATGCCTTCGCGTACGTCTCCTGCACGAGGTCCTCGGCATCGGCCGGATTGCGGGTCATACGCAGCGCGGCCGAGTACATCTGGTCGAGGAACTCCAGGGCGTCACGCTCGAAGCGCGCGCTGCGCTCGGCCTCCGACTCCCGGGGACCATCGGCCGTGCTGTCTTCGGTGCCGGTGACCGGACCCACCTCCTCGAAAACGGTCACGGGGCCAAAACCGGTCCCGCTCGTTTCGGAGGATATCCCGCCGGAGATCGGCGTGCCGGGCGCGTCCACCGCAGCGCCCCCTACCGGCCACTGCGGCCACGACAGATATGGCGCTTCGGCGCGGGGCTGGCATGCGGATGAAACCATGCGGCTCTGCCTTCCTCACTCGTGCGTAGACGTATACGTATCGACGTCCCGCACAACACGCCCGGCCCGCCGCTCATTCCCCCCGGCCCAGCCACTCCGCCACGGCGTCGGTCAGCAGCGTGAGGGCCTGCTCCTGTGTGATGTCCGCCGACTTCGGCACCGCGAAGCCGTGGTCCGCGTACGGCACCTCCACCAGCTCCGGCCCGGCCGGGAACTCCGCCGGGCGCCCGAAGGGGTCGCGCCCGCCCTGTACGACCAGGGTCGGCACCCCGGCGGCGAGCGGCGCGAGCAGCTCGTCGGCCCGGGACTTCTCCGGCTTGCCCGGCGGGTGCAGCGGGAAGGCCAGCGCCAGCACCGCGCGGGCGCCCAGCTCCTCCGCCGTCCGGCACGCCACCCGCGCCCCCGCACTACGGCCTCCGGCCACCACCGGCACCCCCGGCTTCGCCAGCGCCGGCCACACCTCCCGCCACCCCGCGTCCAGCACCCTCGGCGCCGGCGCCAGCCGCTTCCCCGCCACCCGCCACGGCTGCTCCACCAGCGCCACGGCGATCCCCTGCCTCGGCAAGGCCGCCGCCAGCGCCTGCAGATCCCGCGCCCCGATCCCGCCCCCCGCCCCATGGCTGACCGCCAGCACGATGCGCGGCTTGCGCGACCGGTGCCAGGTGATGCGGGCGTCACCCGCCGCCGTCCCGACGATCTCGGTCTCGATCTCGATCTCGCTCACGCCGCGAGTCTCCCACCGCACCCGGCGACGGGCCCGCAACACGACGGCGGGTGGCCGGCGGGAGAGCTCAGAACAGCGTCTCCTCCTCCGGAGCCGGAAGCGGCTCCACCAGCTCGGGGCCGTTGTTACGGACGTTGCTGACGTCGGTGCGGACCGGGTAGGCCCGAAGGATTCCGGCGGGGGGCGGGGTGAGGAGGGCGTCCGTACGGGAGGGGGAAAGCCAGTCGTCCCAGCGGTCCGGGGTCAGCATGAGCGGCATGCGGGGGTGGATGTCGGCGAGGGAGCGGGGGCGGTCGTCGGGGGCGGGCTCGGCGAAGGGCGCGGTGTCGGCGGCGGTGGTGATGACGGTGCAGGTGACCCACCAGGCCCGCTCGTGGTCGTCCGGGAGCGTGCGGTCGCGCCAGAACTCGTACAGACCGGCCATGGCCATCACGGAGCCGTCGACGGGCGTCACGAAGTACGGCTGCTTCCTGGGGCGCTTCTTCTTGCCCTGCTCCTCGAGCTGGCGTTCCTCGGGCGCGGTGACCCACTCGTAATAGCCGTCCGCCGGCAGCAGGCACCGCCGCGAGGCGAAGGGGCGCCGGAAGGACGCCTTCTCGTGCACGGTCTCGGCCCGGGCATTGATCATCTTCACGCCGACGTCAGGTGACTTGGCCCACCCCGGCACCAGCCCCCAGCGCATCGCGCGGAGCTGCCGGACGACCTCGCCGGTCTCCTTGTCGGGGCGCTCCAGCACCGCGTACGTGGTGTCCGTGGGCGCCACGTTCCAGTTCGGGGCGAGTGCCTCCTCCGGATCCCACTGCCGTACCTCGAACAGACCGACGAGATCCTCCGGCCTCCGGCTCGCTGCATATCGACCGCACATAAGTGCCAGATTGCCACGGCACGCTGACAGCTCGCCGTCGTATGGTGCCCTGCGTGCAGCTCACCGATGTGAACAACGTCTGGAACGAACTCGTCGGCACTCAGCCCGACCCCTCCTCATGGCTGGTCGCAGGCACCGCCCTCGTCGCGCTCGCCGCCATACTGCCGCACGGCATATGGCGGCTGACCCGCAACGCGATCACCATCGCCCACGAGGGCGGCCACGGCCTGGTCGCCCTGCTGAGCGGCCGCCGCCTCGACGGCATCAGGCTGCACTCGGACACCTCGGGCCTGACCGTCTCGCGCGGCAGGCCGACCGGCCTCGGCATGGTGCTGACCGCCGCCGCCGGCTACAGCGCGCCGTCGCTGCTCGGCATCCTGGGCGCGGTGCTCCTGGCCGCCGGTCACATCACGGCGCTCCTGTGGGGCGCGACGGCACTGCTGATCGCGATGCTGGTGATGATCCGCAACGCGTACGGCGCGGTGACCGTCATCCTCACGGGCGCGGCCTTTCTGCTGGTGTCGTGGCTGACCGGCCCCGCCGTGCAGGCGGCCTTCGCGTATCTGGTCGTCTGGTTCCTGCTGCTCGGCGGCGTACGCCCGCTCTTCGAGCTGCAGCGCAAGCGCCGCCACGGCGGAGCGCCGGATTCGGACGCCGACCAGCTCGCACGGCTCACGCACACACCGGCGGCCCTGTGGATGCTGCTCTTCTACGCCATCGGGCTCATCGGCCTCTTCGGCGGCGGCCGCTGGTTGCTGGGCCTGTAAACCAACGCGGGAGGCTTACCAGAGGTCTGTTTCCCACAGGTTTCGCCCGATACGATCAAGATTCTCCCTCGACGGCAGCCACTAGGCTTGGGTTCCATGACCGGTAACACCGCGCACACCACCCTGTGGCCCGCACCCATCGCGTCCGGCCCCGTCGACGCGACGGTCACCGTGCCCGGGTCGAAGTCGGTCACCAACCGCGCCCTCGTGCTGGCCGCGCTCGCCTCCGAGCCCGGCTGGCTGCGCCGTCCGCTGCGCAGCCGCGACACCGTGCTGATGGCCGAGGCGCTGCGCGCCATGGGCGTCCAGATCGACGAGACCGTCAATCCGTACGGCGGCGAGGCCTGGCGGGTCATCCCGGCCGGGCTGCACGGCCCGGCCACGGTCGACGTCGGCAACGCCGGCACCGTGATGCGCTTCCTGCCCCCGGTGGCCGCGCTGGCCGACGGTCCGATCCGCTTCGACGGCGACCCGCGTTCGTACGAGCGCCCGCTGCACGGCGTGATCGACGCGCTGCGCGTGCTGGGCGCCCGGATCGACGACGAGGGGCGCGGCTCGCTGCCGCTGACCGTGCACGGCGGCGGGGCGCTGGACGGCGGGCAGGTGTCGATCGACGCGTCGTCGTCCTCGCAGTTCGTGAGCGCGCTGCTGCTGTCGGGGCCGCGCTTCAATCAGGGCGTCGAGGTCCGCCACGTGGGCCCGAGCCTGCCCTCCCTCCCCCACATCAAGATGACGGTCGAGATGCTGCGGGCCTCCGGCGCCAAGGTCGACACCCCGGAGCACGGCGGCGAGCCGAACGTCTGGCGGGTCGACCCCAGCGCACTGCTCGGCAGCGACCTGACCGTCGAGCCCGACCTGTCCAACGCCCAGCCCTTCCTGGCCGCCGCGCTGATCACCGGCGGCCGGGTCACCATCCCCGACTGGCCCGAGCGCACCACCCAGCCCGGTGACGCGCTGCGCGAGCTGTTCACCCGCATGGGCGGCTCCTGCGAGCTGACCGAGAAGGGCCTCACCTTCACCGGCACCGGCCGCATCCACGGCATCGACGCCGACCTGTCCGACGTCGGCGAGCTCACCCCCGGCATCGCCGCCGTCGCCGCGCTGGCCGACTCCGAGTCCGTACTGCGCGGTGTCGGACATCTGCGCCTGCACGAGACCGACCGGCTCGCCGCCCTCACCAAGGAGATCAACGAGCTCGGCGGCGACGTCACCGAGACCGAGGACGGCCTGCGGATCCGCCCGCGCCCGCTGCACTCCGGCGTCTTCCACACGTACGACGACCACCGTCTCGCCACCGCCGGCGCCGTCCTCGGCCTGGCCGTGGACGGCATCGAGGTGGAGAACGTCGCGACGACCGCCAAGACCCTCCCCGACTTCCCCGAGATGTGGACCGCCATGCTCTCGCCCGTGCGGGCCTGAGGGCCTGCGGTCATGCGTCGCTACGGCAAGAACCCCGACGAGGACGACATCCGGTCCCGCCCGAACCCCAAGGGCAACCGTCCGCGCACCAACATCCGCCCCAAGCACGAGGACGCCGCCGAGGGCATGGTCCTCACCGTCGACCGCGGCCGGCTCCACGTCCTCATCGACGACCGCCAGATCGTCGCCATGAAGGCCCGCGAGCTGGGCCGCAAGAGCGCGGTCGTCGGCGACCGGGTCGCCGTCGTGGGTGACCTCTCCGGCGACAAGGACACCCTCGCGCGAATCGTCCGGGTCGAGAAGCGCGACTCCGTCCTGCGCCGCACCGCCGACGACGACGACCCGTACGAGCGCGTCGTCGTCGCCAACGCCGACCAGCTCGCCATCGTCACCGCCCTCGCCGACCCCGAGCCCCGCCCGCGCATGATCGACCGCTGCCTGGTCGCCGCGTACGACGCCGGGCTCGACCCCCTCCTCGTCCTCACCAAGTCCGACCTGGCCCCGGCCGAGCCGCTGCTGGAGACGTACGGGCCGCTGGGCCTGTCCTACGTCGTCACCAACCGGGACGACTTCCTCACCGGCGGCGTCGACCAGATCCGCGAACGCCTCAAGGGCCGCATCACCGCCTTCGTCGGCCACAGCGGCGTCGGCAAGACCACGCTGGTCAACGCCCTGGTCGAGCGGCAGCGCGCCACCGGCATCGTCAACGCCGTCACCGGCCGCGGCCGCCACACCACGACCTCCGCCCTGGCGCTGCCGCTGCCGGGGGACGACGGCTGGGTCATCGACACCCCCGGCGTCCGCTCCTTCGGCCTCCACCACATCGACCCCTCGCGCGTCATCCACGCCTTCCCCGACCTCGAACCGGGTACGGAGGACTGCCCGCGCGCCTGCAGCCACGACGAACCGGACTGCGCCCTGGACGCCTGGGTGGCCGCCGGCCACGCCGAACCCGCCCGGTTGGAGTCCCTGCGGCGGCTCCTTGCGACGCGAGAGCGCAGGGAAGGGGACTGACCCCTGTTTTCCGGGCATGCTGTGTGATGATCGCTCATCACACGGGATCCACAGGAACGTAACGGGAGGGCATTCGATGGCCTGGCTCCTCGTGGTGGTCGCAGGCATCCTCGAAACCGGCTTCGCCGTCTGCCTCAAGCTCTCCCACGGCTTCACCCGCCTCTGGCCCACCGTCGCCTTCTGCCTCTTCGCCCTCGGCTCCTTCGGCCTCCTCACCCTGTCCCTGAGGAAGCTCGACGTCGGCCCCGCCTACGCCGTCTGGACCGGCATCGGCGCCGCCGGCACGGCCATCTACGGCATGGCCTTCCTGGGCGACATCGTGTCCACCCTGAAGCTGGTCTCCATCTCCCTGGTCATCCTCGGCGTCATCGGGCTCCAGCTGTCGGGGTCGGCGCACTAGCCACCGTCCGCCGGTCACCACCCGCGCGGCGCCAGCAACCCCCGTACCAGCCGCGCCACCTGGAGGCAGGCCTCCTCGTCGTCGGCGGCGGGAGCGACGACGTACGAGAGAGCGAGGCGGACGGCGGCCTCGCAGGTCCAGGCGATCTCGGCGGGGTCGAGCCTGGGGAAGCCGCCGGCGAGGGCGACTGCGGCCCGGGACCGGATGGCGGCGATGACCTCGGCGGAGGTCAGGGGCTGGTCCTCCTTGCGGGCGCGCGGCCCGCGCTGGGCGGGGACGGCGATGACGGCGGCGGCCGGGACGCGGTCGCCGCGGCAGCCGGTGAGGGTGGCGCGGACCAGGGCGTTGCGGCGGGCGGTGTGGAGCATCCAGGCGGTGGCGGCGGCGAAGCAGTCGCCGACGTCGGCGCCGAGGCTCCCGGCGGTGGACAGGGCGTGGTCGAGGCCGTCGAGGAAGTCGTCGGCCTCGCGGCGGGCCAGGGCGCGGGCGATGCCCTCCTTGCTGCCGAACTCGTTGTAGAGGGTCTGCCGCGACACTCCGGCGGTGGCGGCCACGTCAACCATCCGGACTGCACCCCAGGGCTGCTCCGCGAGCGCCAACAGGGCCGCGTCGAGCAGCGATTCACGTGCTGTGGGCATCGTCGCCTCCACGACCCGGGAGACGGGGCCGTCCGGTCAGAATTGACGCGCGGTAGGCCCGTGTCAAGGCTCCGGGCGCTCCATGCGTGACCGCGACGGCATGCGATCGATACTGTTCGCTTCATGCCCGACTTCAACGACGACCTGCGCCTCGCGCACATCCTGGCTGACGCCGCCGACGCCGCGACCATGGACCGCTTCAAGGCACTCGACCTCAAGGTCGAGACCAAGCCCGACATGACGCCCGTCAGTGAGGCGGACAAGCGGGCCGAAGAGCTGATCCGCGGCCAGCTCGGCCGCGCCCGCCCGCGCGACGCGGTCCTCGGGGAGGAGTACGGCACTCAGGGCACCGGTCCCCGCCGCTGGATCATCGACCCCATCGACGGCACCAAGAACTACGTACGCGGGGTGCCCGTCTGGGCCACCCTCATCGCCCTGAACGTGCGCGGCGACACCGGTGACGAGGGCGTGGTGGGCGTCGTGTCGGCGCCGGCGCTGGGCCGCCGCTGGTGGGCGGCCAAGGGCACGGGCGCGTACACCGGCCGCAGCCTGTCCTCCGCGACCCGGCTGCACGTGTCGAACGTGCGCAACCTGGAGGACGCCTCGTTCGCCTACTCCTCGCTGAGCGGCTGGGAGGAGCAGGGCCGGCTCGACGGCTTCCTCGACCTGACCCGCAAGGTCTGGCGCACGCGCGGCTACGGGGACTTCTGGCCGTACATGATGGTCGCCGAGGGCGCGGTCGACATCTGCGCCGAGCCGGAGCTCAGCCTGTGGGACATGGCGGCCAACGAGGTCATCGTCCGGGAGGCCGGCGGCCGCTTCACCAGCCTCGACGGCCTCCCGGGTCCCTACGGTGGGAACGCGGCGGCCTCGAACGGGCTGCTGCACGAGGAGATGCTGGGCTACCTGGGGCGTTCGTAGCCCCGGCCAATCACTCTGCGCAGTGCCCTTGCTGCGCCACGCGAAGCATGTGAACATGAGAATGCCCGAGCTTGTGAACTTGTGAAAGCAATCTCAAGGGGTACTTCATGCTCGTCCGTGACGCCATGAGCACCGTCGTCCTCACCATCGGACCCACCCACACCCTCCGCCAGGCCTCCCAGCTGATGTCCGCCCGGCGGGTCGGCGCAGCGGTGGTCCTCGACCCCGACACCTACGGACTCGGCATCCTCACCGAACGTGACATCCTCGACGCGGTCGGCGCCGGGCTCAGCCCCGACCTGGAGACCGCCCAGCGCCACACCACCACCGACGTGGTCTTCGCCGCCCCGCAGTGGACCCTGGAGGACGCCGCCGCCGCGATGGTGCACGGCGGCTTCCGGCACCTGATCGTGCTGGAGGGCAACTCACCGGTCGGGATCGTCTCGGTGCGCGACATCGTGCGCTGCTGGACGCCAGTGCCCCTCGAAACCGCGTCCATGGCCTAGCCGCAAAAGCCGGCCGGGGTCAGGTCCCTGGACG
>NZ_JBHYXC010000023.1:0-20624 GCF_042751495.1 Streptomyces sp. NPDC059373
GGTCCGACAACCGCTCACCCGCAGGCGCCCTGACCTGCCCCACCCTCGCCATACGAAAGACAACGAGGCAAAGCCACCTAAGTCACCGGCATTGGGCCTAGGCGGACCGCTTCCCGGCAGTCGGCCACGCGCCGGTCTGCGTTGACCCGGGATCAGGCCGGCGTGCCCAGGCCCGGAAGCCGAACGTCCGCCGGATGGCCCGCCACGGAGCCTCGTCGGGCAGGTTCGGCTCGTGTCCCCTCCGCTGCGGCCGGTGCCTCACGAATCCGTGGATGCGGAACCGCGGGGGTCCCGTCATCCCAGCTCGGAGGGCATCTCCTTCCTATCGGCAGCTCGGACCGATCAACGCCCGGTCTTCGGGGCTAACCTATGAAGGTGAGCCAGGTTCCTTCCGTTCGCCCAGGGGGCAGGACCGGCGTCTTCACCGTTCTTCTGGTCTACATTGTGCTGCTCTCGATTGCACAGGTCCCCACGTCCCAGGGCGGGGCGATCAGGCTCGGTGGTTTCTCCGTACTGGCCCCGCTCGTAGCGAGCGCACTCCTGTCGTACCGGCGGACACTGATCGTCTGCGGTGCGACGATGGCAGCGATCCTGTTCATCTACGGGGGCATCGTCCCAGGACTTCCGGTTGTCCACCGTGTGGTCACCATCGTCCTGGTCTCGCTGGGGACGGCTGCCAGTCTGCTGGTGTGCCGCATTCGCCTCGAGCGTGAGGAACGCATCAGACGGCTCATGATCGCCCGGGACCGGCTCACGCTCCTCTCGGTGGCAGGAGAGCAGGTCGGCTCGACGCTCGACATCTCCCGCACTGCCCAGGAGCTGGCCGACGTCGCCGTTCCGCGATTCGCCGACCTCGCCGCCGTCGACCTCTTCGACACGGTGCTCTCCGGCGACGAACCGGCCGCGCTGCCCGCCGCGGGACCGGTCACCTTGCGGGCGGTGGCCCGCAGCGCGTCGGGTGCGCAGGCCGCCCCGGATCCCGTACGCGGCCCCGAGGGCCTGCACGCCTACCCGCCCGACTCCGTGCCCGGCCGGGCCCTGGTCTCGGGACGGCCGGCCCGCGCGGCGATCGCGGATACGGCCGACGCGGCGGACTGGCTCGGTACGACGGGCCCGCTGGCGGACGTCCGGACCGCCGGCCCGGCCCACTGCTCCGGCATCGTTGTGCCCCTGCGTGCCCGGGACGCCACTCTGGGGGTGGCGATCTTCGTACGGGAGGCGCACCGCGAGCCGTTCGACGCCGACGACCTGCTGCTCGCCGAGGAGATCGGGGCACGCGCCGCCGTGTGCGTGGACAACGCCCGCCGCTACACCCGGGAACACCGCACCTCCCTGAAACTCCAGCGCAGCCTGCTCCCGAGGCGGCTGCCCGACCTGGCGGCGGTCGAGGTCGCGGGAAGGTATCTCCCGGCCGAGTCCGTGACGGAAATGGGCGGCGACTGGTTCGACGTCATCCGGCTGTCCGGCTGCCGGGCAGCGCTCGTCGTGGGAGAGGTCGTCGGGCATGGACTGCACGCCTCCGCGACCATGGGCCGACTGCGTTCCGCCGTACGCACGCTCGCCGACATGGACCTGCCGCCCGATGAACTCCTCGCCCACCTCGACGACGTCGTCACCCCAGCCCGGGCGGGAAGGGATACCGAGGGTCCCGACGACGCGGACGACACGGCGGGCGCAGCCGGGGCGACCTGCCTGTACGCGGTCTACGACCCCGCAGCCGGAACCTGCTCGCTCGCTCGCGCCGGGCATCCGGCGCCCGCCCTGCTCCTGCCGGACAGAAGCGTCAGCTTCCTCGACCTGCCAGAGGGACCCGCGCTGGGTGTGGGCGATGGCCTGCCATTCGAGTCGACCGAGGTGCCGCTGCCCGAGGGCAGCGTGCTCGCGTTTTACACCAACGGCCTGCTGGGGGCGTCCCCGCACGACGACGGCCGCAGGGACGCCTTGCGGGCCGCCCTGGCCCAGCCGGCCCCCTCGCTCGAGGTCGCGTGCGACACCATCCTGAAGTCCGTGCCCGACGACGGCCCCGACGACGACATCGTGCTCCTGCTGGCCCGGACCCGGATCCTGGATGCCACCCAGATCGCCACCTGGGACGTCCCCCTCGGCCTCACTGCCGTCGGTCACGCCCGTGAGTTCGCAGCCGAGCGCCTGAACGCCTGGGGACTCGGCGAAGCCCTGTTCACCGTCGAGCTCGTCGTCAGCGAGCTGATCACCAACGCCATCCGGTACGCCGCCGGCCCGATCCAGCTCCGGATCATCCGGAACGATGCACTGATCTGCGAGGTCTCCGACAGCAGCAGTACCTCCCCGCATCTGCGACGGGCCCGTAACGACGAGGAGAACGGCCGCGGCCTGTTCATCGTCTCCCAGCTCACGGATCGCTGGGGGACCCGCTACACGACGGCGGGCAAGACCATCTGGGCGGAGCTTCCGCTCGAGCCGCGGACTCCCTCGTCCTAGCCTCGATCCACCGGGCAATGGCCGGTCCAGGGCCCGACGCCGCGAGGTCTTGGCGGCGATCGTGTTCGTGGCGACCTCGGGCGGCACGTGGTGACAGTTGCCTGCGGATCTGCGCCTATTGCTCCGGAAAAACCATACTTCTCCGGCACCCGGACGGAACCGAGACTGTCAGCTGGTGCGCGCGGACCTCGCACGGCCGCTCCGGCGCCGCGAGGGTGGAAAATGCGGCGCCCGTCGGCCGCTGGGGTGCGCCGTTGACTCTTCCCCTGGGGCAGCCCGCAGTGTGGGTGCCGTGAGCGAGCACGAGCGGGCGGACCCGCTGCTGAGTATCGGGGTCTTCGCGCGGCGGTCGAGGCTGTCGCTGAAGGCACTGCGGCTGTACGACCGGCTCGGCGTGCTGGCGCCGGCCGACGTCGACCCGGTCAGCGGCTACCGGCGTTACCGGGAGAGCCAGTTGGCCACGGCACGGCTGGTCGCGACGCTGCGTGGCCTGGACATGCCGCTGGCCGAGGTCGCGCGGGTCGTGGCGGCGCCCGGGCCGCAGGGGGCGGGGCTGGTCGCGGCGTACTGGGAGGCCGTGGAGCGCCGGGTCGCGGCGCAGCGGGAGCTCGCCGCGCATGTGGGGGTCACGTTGTCGGGCGGGAAGGGGAGTTACGGGATGTACGAGATCAAGGAGCGCGACGTACCCGAGCAGCTGGTGCTCACCGAGCAGCGGCATGTCGGCCCGCAGGAGCTGCCGGAGTGGATCGGGGCGGCCATCGGCCGGTTGGTGAAGGCGGCTCAGGAGTACGGGGGAGTGGCCGGGCCGCCGTTCGTCGTCTACCACGGCGAGGTCAGCGAGGACGGGGACGGCCCGGCGGAGGCGTGCGTTCCGGTACGTCCGGGGCAGGACGTCACGGCAGCGGCGGCACGGGTCGAGCCGGCCCACCGGGAGCTGTACACCAGGCTGGTGAAGGACCAGGTGCAGTATCCCCGGATCACGATCGCCTTCGACGCGGTCGCGCACCGGATCGCCGAGCAGGGTCTTACCGGGACCGCGCCCTGCCGGGAGGTCTACTTCACGGACTGGGACTCGGCAGGCCCCGACGACGAGGTCTGTGACGTGGCCTACCCGGTCGAGGGATGACGGCGCGATGACGCTCCCCTACACCGGCTCGGGGCCGTACTGCTACGCCAACTCCCTTGCCATGGTGCTGGGCGAACATGCCCCGCCGACCGGCGTCATCGAGTGCCTCACCGGCTCCCCCTTCGGCTTCGAACTGCTGGCCGGCACGCTGCCGTTCTTCGACCCGTACGGCTGGGACCCGGAACTCGGCCTCGACGCCGCGATCGGCTCCCTCGGCTGGACCTGCGAACGCACCGACGGCGGCAGCCCGGAGGAAGCCATGGCCCGGCTCCGGAAGGCCTGCGCGGACGGGCCTGTCCTGACCGGACCGCTGGAAATGGGACTGCTCACACACCAGCCGGGCATGAACGCCGCCATCGGTGCCGACCACTACGTCGTGGTCCTGGCGGTGGAGGACGGCACGGTCCTCTTCCACGACCCGCACGGCCATCCGTACGCGACGCTGCCCACCGATGCCTTCAACGCGTCCTGGCGCGGCGACGAGGTCACATACATCAGCACCCCCTACGTGATGCGCAGCGGCTTCGTACGCCTCCGCGAGGTCGCGGCCGACGACGCCCTCCGGCGCACGCTGCCGGCCGCCGTCCGCTGGCTCGCCGGGCGGGACGACCTGCCGGTGCCCGCGGGCACGCTGGGCGGAGCGGCCGGGCTCGAAGCGCTGGCGGGACTGGTGGACGCAGGCCTCGACCCCGGCATGCGGACCATGCTCCAGGTCTTCAGCATTCGTGTCGGCGCCCGGCGACTGTCCGACGCGGCCGCCTGCCTCTCCATGCTCGGCCTGCCAAAGGCGGCCGCACTCGCCGCCACTCAGGCGCGCATCATCGGCGGGTTGCAGCACCCCGCCGTGGTGGGCGACGACCGGTCCCTGGCCGACGGACTGCGCCGGCTGGCGCCCACGTACAACCGGCTGCGGGAGCTGCTGACGGCCGCCCGGTAGCCCGGCGGCGACAACGAGCACCCGCTACCCACCCGGTACGCACCCGCTACGCTCGCGCCATGCCCACCGCACTCGTCACCGGCGCGACCGCCGGAATAGGCGCGGCCTTCGCGCGCCGGCTCGCCTCCGACGGCTTCGACCTGGTCCTCCTGGCCCGGGACACCGCCCGCCTGGAGCAGGCCGCCGAGGAGTACCGCACAGCGCACGGGGTGGCCGTCGAGGTGCTGACCGCCGACCTGGCCACCGAGGACGGGATCGCCGCGGCCGAGAGTCGTGCGGCGGCCGGCGTGGATCTGCTGGTCAACAACGCCGGCTTCGGCCAGCACGACACCTTCCTGAAGACGCCGCTGGCCGACGAGCTCGACATGCTCAAGGTGCACTGCGAGGCGGTGCTGCGCCTCACCCACGCCGCTCTGCCCGGCATGATCGACCGTGGCAGGGGCGGTGTCATCAACGTCGCCTCGGTCGCCGCGTTCTTCTCGCGCGGGACGTACAGCGCCACCAAGATATGGGTGGTCAACTTCAGTGAGAGCGTCGAGCAGGACATCGCAGGCAACGGCGTCCACGTCATGGCCCTGTGCCCCGGCTGGGTGCACACGGAGTTCCACGAGCGCTCCCACATGGACAAGTCGGCGGTCCCCGACTTCATGTGGCTCGACGCCGACACGCTGGTCGCCGCGGCCGTACGGGACTTCCGGCGCGGGGTCGGCGTGAGCGTGCCCGACATCAGGTACAAGGCCCTCGTGGGCCTGAGCAAGGCGGTCCCGCGCGGCCTGTCCAACCGCATCTCGGCGCGTTCGGGCCGGCGTTACGAGTAGACGGCCGCCCACAGGCACGGGGGTGCGGTGGGCGACAACCGCCCCCCGCACCCCCGTCCGCTCAGGCCGCGTGTCCGGGGATCTCGATCCCGCCGGCCGCCGAGATCCGGTCGATCTCCGCGATCTCCCCGTCCGTCAGCGGCTCGGCGTCCAGCGCCGCCAGATTCTGGTCGAGCTGCGCCACGCTGCTCGCGCCGATGAGGACCGACACCACGCGCGGATCCCGCAGCACCCACGTCAGCGCGAGCTGCGCGAGCGACTGTCCGCGTCCCTCGGCGATCTTGTTGAGCGAGTGCAGCAGCGCCAGCCGCTCCTCCGTCAGCGCGTCGCGCCTGAGGAAGTGCCCGACGGCCATCCGGGAGTCCTCCGGGACGCCGTGCAGGTAGCGGTCCGTCAGCAGGCCCTGTGCCAGTGGTGAGAAGGCGATCAGGCTGGTGCCGGTCTCACCGATCGCGTCCAGGACATTGTCTTCGAGGCCGCGCGACAGCATGTTGTACGCGGACTGGTGGATCAGCAGCGGAGTGCCGAGCTCGCGCAGGATCTCGGCGGCCCGGCGGTGCTGCTCGGCGGGGTAGTTGGAGATACCCGCGTACAGGGCCTTGCCCTGCTGGACCGCAGTGGCCAGGGCGCCCATGGTCTCCTCGAGGGGCGTGTCCGGGTCGAAGCGGTGCGAGTAGAAGACGTCGACGTAGTCCAGGCCCATCCGGCCCAGCGACTGGTCGAGGCTGGCCAGCAGGTACTTGCGCGAGCCCCACTCGCCGTACGGCCCGGGCCACATGTCGTAACCGGCCTTGGTGGCGATGAACAGCTCGTCACGGTAAGGCCGGAAGTCGGCGCTGAAGTGGGCGCCGAAGTTGGCCTCGGCGGAGCCGGCGGGCGGGCCGTAGTTGTTGGCGAGGTCGAGGTGGACGACGCCCCGGTCGACGGCGCGGCGCAGGATCGCGCGCTGGGTCTCCAGCGGCGCGGTGTCCCCGAAGTTGTGCCACAGGCCGAGCGAGACGGCGGGCAGCCGGACTCCGCTTTGGCCGCAGCGGCGGTATTCCATGGAGTCGTATCGGTCGTCGGCCGCGAGGTAGCTCACGCGAAAACTCCTGGGTCAGGTGCTGATGTAAGAAAATGTGCGGGATTGTGAGGCTACAGGCCCGGCCCCGGCGAATCCATCACGTAGCGCAGGCCGCCGAGCAAATGGTGTCGGAACACCGGGTCCGCGTACGCCTCGGGGGAGTGGCCGAGAGCGGTGTAGAAGGTACGGCCCCCGCCCGTGCCGCCGGAGTCGCGGCACCACACCAACGGGTGGTCGACGCCCATGCCGCCACCGTCGTACGAGGACTCGTCCGCCGACGCCAGCACCCGCATCGAGCCGCGCGGGCTGATCCGGAAGTCGTACCACTCGTCGGTGAACGGCCACACCGGGCCGAGGTGTTCGGTGGCCGGATGGCCGTGGTCCTCGACGGTGACCAGGCCGGGCTGCAGATCCGGGTGGCGGGCGAAGCGGGCGCCGAGCAGCTCGCCGTAGTACGGCCAGTCGTACTCGGTGCAGGCGGCCGCGTGCACGCCCATGAAGCCGCCGCCCGACTCGGCGTACGCCCGCAGGGCCTTGCGGCCTCGCGGGGTCAGGACCTCGCCGCTGGTGGACAGGAAGACCACTGCCCGGCAGCCGCCGAGCCCGTCCGCGAGGACCTCCGGGTCCTCGGTGGCCTCGACGCCGAAACCGTGCTCGGCGCCCAGGGCGCGGAAGGCCGCGATGCCGTCGGGGATGGAGTCATGGCGATAGGCGGTGGTCCGGGTGAAGACCAGGACCGGGGCAGGAGGCATGGCTCACACCCTAGGCATCGTCTTCTACCAGGTACAGGGCGGCGGCCGGTGGCCGTGGGAGACGACCGACGCGGGGTCACAATTGGCCCGATAGTCATGCACAAGACACACTTCGCCGGGGCGGTTTCCATCCGCGATGGGAGCACTTCCGGGCAAATCACCCACGGGTGATGGGCGTCACTCATGAAATACCGTACGGAATGCCGCAGACACTATGTGTCCACATCGGCCCCGTTTTGTGACTCTGCATATTGATCGAATTACCCACCGTCAGGGATCTGTGCACACAGAGCGGACACTTCTCACCCAAAGTCATCGAATTCTAAGATCGATTTGCGGCTTTCTTGATCCCGTGTTTACGCGCCTTGCTCAGTCGCGATGCCGTCGTCTAGCTTCACAGTCCCGCAGGTCAAATGCCTGCGGGATCCTCTCGGGCGGAACGCCGAATCCTGCCGCCGCCCATTGAGCAACCCCTGAGCACTTAAGGGCAGGAGCGGGGGACCCAGGTAATCGCCGTTCCGTCGGTCGCGGAACGGCTTGGGGTGAAGTCGCCGTGCAGCGCCGTTAATTCGGGCTGCCCGCGGCCGGGCATCTCCAGCCCGAACCCGACAGCTTACCTCGCAGGCGTCGGAGAGGAATTCGGCATGCCCGCAAAGGGAAAGCACCGTCGCGTCCGTACGAGCCGATTCACCCGAATCGGCGTCACCGCCGGCACGGCGGGTGCCGCCATCGCGCTGCCGATGGTCGGTGCCACCGGCGCCCACGCAGCCTCCGTGAGCACCTGGGACAAGGTCGCGTCCTGCGAGAGCACCAATAACTGGAGCATCAACACGGGCAACGGCTTCTACGGCGGCCTGCAGTTCACGCAGAGCACCTGGGCGGCCTTCGGTGGCACCCAGTACGCCGCGCGTGCGGACCTGGCCACCAAGGCGCAGCAGATCGCGATCGCCGAGAAGGTGCTCGCGGTCCAGGGCCCGCAGGCCTGGCCGGTGTGCGGTCCCAAGGCCGGTCTGACCAAGTCCAGCGCCGACACCTCCTCGGCCCCCGCCGCGTCCACGGCGACCACCCCCAAGAAGACGACCGAGACCAAGTCCTCGACCGCTTCGTCGCATTCGTCCGCTTCATCCGCTTCGACCCCTTCGAAGTCGAGCGGCGGAAGCTACACGGTCGTCAGCGGTGACACCCTCTCGAAGATCGCCGACGCCAAGGGCGTGGCCGGTGGCTGGCAGAAGCTGTACGCCGCCAACAAGAGCGTCGTCGGCGGCAACCCCGACCTGATCTTCCCCCACCAGGTCCTGACGCTCGGCCAGAAGGCCGCCGCCTCGACCGCCCACACCTCTTCGTCCTCCACCACGGAGCACAAGAGCACCGCTTCGGCCACCACCTCCTCGGCCGCGAAGACCGCCTCGTCCGGCACGAGCACCTCCTCCGGTTACACCGCTCCGGTGGACAACGTGGTCCTGGGCACCGCCTACCACACCGCCGGCTCCATGTGGGCCAGCGGTTACCACACCGGCCAGGACTTCATCGTCTCCACCGGCACCAAGGTCAAGGCCGTCGCCAGTGGCACCGTGGTCTCCGCCGGTTGGGGCGGCGCCTACGGCAACCAGGTCGTCATCAAGCTCGCCGACGGCAAGTACGCCCAGTACGCCCACCTGTCGTCGATCTCCGTCTCGGCCGGCCAGTCCGTGTCCGAGGGCCAGCAGCTCGGCCTGTCCGGCGCGACCGGCAATGTCACCGGCCCGCACCTGCACTTCGAGATCCGTACCACCCCGAACTACGGCTCGGACATCGACCCGCTGGCCTACCTCCGCTCGCACGGCGTGAGCATCTGAGCAAGGCTCAACCAGGTCCCATGTGCCTGTCCCCGCGGCGGCGGGGGCAGGCACATGCCTTTGTCCAGTGACCGAAACGGACCTCATATTTCCGGTTTTTGTTCCCTCTCGAACTGGCGATCAGTAGCCTGACGGGGCACTCCTGACCACTGCCGAACGCCTGACGAGCTGGAGACACCGATGGTGGAACGTCCCGCCTGGGCACCGCAAGGTATCGACCTGTCGGTACCGAGCGTGTCCCGCATCTACGACTACTACCTGGGTGGCTCGCACAACTTCGAGGCCGACCGGGACGCGGGTCGGCGGGCGATGGAGGCGTTCCCGGGGCTGCCGAAGATCATGCAGGCGAACCGGGCGTTCATGCGGCGCGCCGTCAGATACGCGGTGGACCAGGGCGTGACGCAGTTCCTCGACATAGGCTCCGGCATACCCACCTTCGGCAATGTCCACGAGGTCGCCCAGGGCGCGAGACCCGGGGCCACCGTCGTCTACGTGGACCACGACCCGGTCGCTGTCGCCCACAGCCGGGCGGTCCTGGAGGGCAACGAACGAGCCGACATCGTCTCGGCCGACCTGCGCTCGCCCCGCGACATCCTCGACAGCGAGCCGGCCCGCCGCCTTCTCGACCTCAGCCGCCCGGTGGCCCTCCTGCTCATCGCCGTACTGCACTTCCTCGAGGACTCGGACGAACCGCGCAAGGCCGTCGCCGAACTGCGCGACGCCCTCGCCCCCGGCAGCCTGCTGATCTTCACCCACGCCTCCACCGACGGCGGCCCCCGCAAGCCCGAGGAGGGCGACAAGGTCGAGGGCGTCTACCGCAACATCGGCTCGCCGCTGATCATGCGGTCGCGTACCGAGGTGGAGCGCTTCTTCGACGGCTTCGAACCGGTCGAGCCCGGCGTGGTGGCCATGCCGCTGTGGCGTCCCGACGGCACCGACGACGAGGACGATCCCGTCATCTACACCGGCTTCGCGGGCGTCGGGCGCAAGGCGTGACCACCTCCGCGGCCGAGGACAGGGCCGATGGACTGCGGCGCTTCGCGGCCATCTGGAGCCGGGCCATCTACCCGGCCACCGCCACCTCGATGACCCGCGCGGAGTTCGAGGAGTACCTCCTCCCGTTGGCCGGCGGCCTCAGCGAGGCGCTGCGGGCCCAGCCCTTCGACCCCCGGTTCGGCGCCGAGACCGGGGCCGCGCTGGTCGCCGCGCACTGCACCGACCCCGAGGCGCTGCCCCGCATCCTCGGCGTCATCGACTCCTACCTGCTGCTGTACTGCCCGCCCGGCGAGGCCGTCCCGGCGGACGAGGCAGCCGCCCGCTGCGGCCGGCTCCAGCACTGGCTGGCCGCCGGGTACGCCCGCAGCCTGCGCGACCGCACCCTCACCGAGCAGGAGGCCCTCTCCCGCGCCGCCCTCGCCGCCCGCACCGAGGCCGAACAGGCCCTGCACGAAAGCGAGGCCCGCTTCCGGGCGGTCTTCCAGGGCGCCTCCATCGGCATCGGCATCGCCGGCATGGACGGCACCATCCTGGAGGTCAACGACACCCTCACCCGCATGTTCGGCGGCCTCGAGCACCACGTACGCAGCCGCAACGTCAACGACTGGGGACACCCCGACGACGGCCCCGGAACCTGGGACATGCAGCGCCAGGTGGCCCGGGGCGAACGCGACCACTACAGCATCGAGAAGCCCTACTACCGCACCGACGGCACCGTGCTGTGGACCAACCTCACCGTCTCGCTGCTGCGTGACCCGGCCGGCACCCCGCAGTACATGCTCGCCCTCATGGAGGACATCACCGAGGAGCGCCTGCTGCGCGAGCGGCTGCGCTTCGAGGCCACCCATGACGCGCTCACCGGCCTCGCCAACCGCACCCTGTTCTTCGAGCGCCTCGAGGAGGCCCTGGCCCCCGGCACCGGCGCGGCCCGCATCGGCCTGTGCTACCTCGACCTCGACGGCTTCAAGGACGTCAACGACAGTCTGGGTCACGCCGTGGGCGACCGGCTGCTGGTCGCGGTCGGCGAACGGCTCCAGGCCTGCGTCACCTCGCCGGGGCAGCTGGTGGCCAGGCTCGGCGGCGACGAGTTCGTCGTCATCGTCGTCGACCCCAAGGCCCGCTCCGAGGTCACCGCCCTGGCCGACGTGATCCTGGGCGCCCTGGCCGCCCCGATCCGCATCGACGGCCGGGAGCTGTCCGTACGCTGCAGCATCGGCATCGTCGAGGGCCCGGCCGGCGCTCTCGGCCCCGCCGAGGCACTGCGCAGCGCCGACATCACCATGTACCGCGCCAAGGCCGCCGGCGGGAACCGCTTCGCCCTGGCCGACCCGGACGCCGACGCCCGCGCCATCACCCGGCACGGCCTGGTCAACCGGTTGCCGACCGCCCTGGAGCGCGGGGAGTTCTTCGTCGAGTACCAGCCCCTGGTCCGGCTCGCCGACGGCAGCGTACGCGGCGCCGAAGCGCTGGTCAGATGGTGCCACCCGGTGCACGGCACCCTCGGGCCCGACCACTTCATCCCGCTGGCCGAAGCCACGGGCCTGATCGTGCCGCTCGGCCGCTGGGTGCTGGAGCAGGCCGCCCGGCAGGCCCGCGACTGGCAGTTCCCGGGCCTCGACGGCCCCCCGCTATGGGTCAACGTCAACCTCTCGCCCTCCCAGCTCCACCACCCCGGGCTGGTCCCCGAGACGGTCGCCGCGCTCGCCGAGGCCGGCATCGACCCCTCCGCGCTGTGCCTGGAGGTCACCGAGAGCGCCCTGATCGGCGCCGACGAGGATCTGCTGCGCCCGTTGCGGCAGTTCGCCGAACTGGGCGTCGACATCGCCCTCGACGACTTCGGCACCGGCTACTCCAACCTCGCGTCGCTGCGCCAACTGCCCATCACCACCCTGAAGCTGGACCGCTCCTTCACCCGGGGCATGCAGCACCAGCCCGTCGACCCGGTCGACGTCAAGATCGTGGACGGCATCGTCCAGCTCGCCCACACCCTCGGCCTGTCGGTGACCGTCGAGGGCGTCGAGACCGGACTGCAGGCCGAGCACCTGCGCGTACTGGGCTGCGACACCGCCCAGGGCTGGTACTACGCCCGCCCCGGGCCGCCCGAGCGGCTGCACGCCCTCTCGCTCGTCGACGCCAGCAGCACCTGAGCCCGGTTTCCCGCCGATATCCCCATTCCTCCGGTTCCGGAGGAGTCGAGAGGGAAGGATGGGAAAGAGGGCGAGATGAACCGAAATGACACGCTACGAGGACACGGACGGCGGCAACCCGCCGGATGACCTGGTCGACGCGGCCGGTACGGCCCGCGTCACCGTGGACGGCCACGGCCGGATCTCCGGATGGAGCGAAGGGGCCCGTCGGCTGCTGGGCCACGAGGCCGGCGAGATGGTCGGGCGGCCCGCGGCCCGGCTGCTCGCCCAGGAACCCTCCGAAGAGCAACGCCGCTCACTCGCGGAACTCCCGAGGTGGAACGGCCGCGTGGCCCTCCGCCACCGCGACGGCCACCGCGTCGACACCGGACTGCTGGCCCACCGCCGCACCAACGGCAGCGGCGACACCGAGTGGCTGCTCGTGTCGCCGCTGACCGGCACCCAGGCCCGCCCCGAGGACGACAACCTGGGCCGGCAGGCCTTCGCCCAGTCGCCCTGCTGCACCATGGCGCTGTACGACACGCGGCTGCGACTGCGGCGGGCCAACGAGGACATGCAACGCGCCATGGCCCTCACCGAGGACGACATGCGCGGCCTCCGGGTGTCGGAGATCGTCCTGGACCCGCAGAGCGACAAGACCGAGCGGGCCATGGCCCAGGTGCTCCAGGACGGCGAGCCGCGCTACGTCGAGAACTACCTCCGTACGGTCGGCGAGAGCCACGAGCACGCCTGGAACGTCTTCCTCAGCCCCGTGAAGGACCCCGACGGCACCCTGCGCGGCGTATGCCTCGCCGCGCACGACATCACCGAGCAGCACCGGGCGAAGCAACGGCTGCAGCTGCTCAACGACGCCAGCCTCCGCATCGGCACCACCCTGGACGTGGAGCGTACGGCGCGGGAGCTCGCCGAGGCCGTCGTGCCGGCGCTGGCCGACTTCGTCACCGTCGACCTGCTGGAGAGCATCTACCGCGGCGCCGAGCCCGACGCCGAACCCAAGTCCGCATCCGTTCTGCTGCGCCGCGTCGCTCACGCATCGGTGTTCGAAGGCGTTCCGGAGGCCGTCGTGCGCCTGGGCAGCTCCGATTCCTACGCGGCCTTCACACCGCCGGCCGAGTGTCTGGCCACCGGCCGGCCGGTCGTGCAGGGGCTCGCCGACCCCGGCGTGGACCAGTGGATCTCCGCAGAGAGCGCCCGGGCGGAGAGGGTCAGAAGATTCGGCATGCACTCCCTGATGGCGGTGCCGTTGCGTGCCCGGGGCACCACGCTCGGCGTGGTCCTCTGCGTCCGGCACCAGCGCCCCGAGCCCTTCGAGGACGACGACGTCCTGCTTGCCTCGGAGATCACCGCGAGGGCCGCCGTCTGCATCGACAACGCCCGCCGCTACACCCGCGAGCGCACCACCGCGCTGACCCTGCAGCGCAGTCTCCTGCCGCAGAAGATCCCCCGCCAGGCGGCCGTTGCGGTCGCCTCCCGCTACCTCCCGGCAGGCGGGAGGGCCGGAGTGGGCGGCGACTGGTTCGACGTCATCCCGCTGTCCGGGGCGCGCGTCGCCCTGGTCGCCGGGGACGTCGTCGGCCACGGCATCCAGGCCTCGGCGACCATGGGCCGGCTCCGTACCGCCGTACGCACCCTCGCTGACGTCGATCTCCCCCCGGATGAGCTGCTCACCCACCTCGACGACCTCGTCACCCGGGTCTCCGCCGAGACCGACCCGGACAACGACGGCGCGGCACCCTGCGGGGAGCTCGGCGCCACCTGCCTGTACGCGGTCTACGACCCGGTAGCCGGTCTGTGCACCATCGCCCGGGCCGGGCACCCCGTACCCGCCCTGGTCACCCCGGGCGCCGCCGGCGGGCAGAGGGTGGAGTTCCTCGACCTTCCGGCCGGGCCGCCGCTCGGCCTGGGCGGCCTGCCCTTCGAGTCGACCGAGGTGCAGGTGCCCGAGGGCAGTCTCATCGTGCTCTACACCAACGGACTGGTCGAGTCCCGGGTCCGCGACCCCGACCAGGGGCTCGCCGTGCTGCGCGAAGTCCTCGCCAAGCCGGAGCCGACCCTGGAGACGGTGTGCGATCACGTCCTGGAGGCGCTGCTGCCGGAGCGCCCCGCCGACGACATCGCGCTGCTCGTGGCCCGTACGCGGGTGCTCGACCGGGAGCAGGTGGCGACCTGGGACCTGCCCGCCGAGGCGTCGTTCGTCGCCGAGGCCCGCAAGGCCGCGGTGGGGCAGCTCGTCGCCTGGGGGCTGGGGGAGGCGGAGTTCACCACGGAGCTGGTCGTCAGCGAACTGGTCACCAACGCCATCCGCTACGGAGAGGCCCCCATCCAGCTGCGGCTGATCCACGACCGCACCCTGATCTGTGAGGTCTCCGACGGCAGCAACACCGCACCCCACCTGCGCCGCGCCCGGGTCTCCGACGAGGGCGGCCGGGGCCTGCTCCTGGTCGCCCAGCTCTGCCAAGCCTGGGGCACCCGCCAGTCCTACCGGGGCAAGACCATCTGGGCCGAGCAGGCGCTTCCCGTCGCCCTGTGAGCGGCGGGCGACGGGAAGCGCGCCGGGCCCGGCCTCAGTGCTGCGTGCCGAGCAGCGCGTGCAGGCCGCCGTCCGCCGGGGTCGGTGTGGCGGTGCTGTTCGCCGATGCCGATGCCGTCGCCGAGGCGGTCAGCGGCTCGGGATCCGGCAGCTTCTGGCAGGTGGCGTCGGCCGTGTCACCGGGGGAGCGGGGCACCCTGCCGTCGGTCAGATAGGCGGCCAGGTAGTCGTCCAGGCACTGGTTGCCGCTCAGCGTGATGCCGTGGTTGCCGCCGCCCTCCTCCACGACCAGGCTGGAGCGCTTGAGCAGCCGATGCACCGTCACACCGCCGCTATACGGGGTCGCCGCGTCGTCGGTGGCCTGGAAGAGCAGCACCGGCGGCAGCTTGCTGTTGGACACGTCGACCGGCTTGAGCGAACTCGTCGGCCAGAAGGCGCACGCCGCGTTGTACCAGGCGTTGTTCCAGGCCAGGAAGGGCGCCTTCGCGTACACCTTCTCGGTGTCCCGGTGCCATGTGCTCCAGTTCCGGGGCCACTTGGCGTCCCGGCACTGGACGGCGGAGTAGATGCTGAAGCCGTTGTCCCCGCCGGTGTCGACGGCCGCGAAGTCCTCGTAGAGCGAGACCAGCGCGTCCGCGTCGCCGTCGTTGACGTACGAGGCGAATCCCGCTGCCAGGTAGGGCCAGTAGCCGTTGTAGTAGCCGCCGGGCAGGAAGGTGTCCTCGAACTCGCCCGGCCCGACTGTGCCGCCGGCCGGATGGGTCCGCAGCTTCTCGTGGACCGCGTACCAGGCAGCCTCGATCTTCGCCGGGTCGGTGCCGAGGTGGTAGGTGGAGTCGTACGTGGCGATCCACGCCATGAACGCCTTGTTGCGGGCGTCGAAGGCGTAGTCCTGGCCGATGTTGTCGTCGTACCAGACACCGGTGGGGTCGACGATGCTGTCCAGCACCAGCCGCCGTACCCGCTGGGGGAAGAGTTTGGCGTAGACGGAGCCGAGATAGGTCCCGTACGAGTAGCCGAAGTAGTTGAGCTTCTTCGCGCCCAGGGCGGCCCGGATCGAGTCGATGTCCTTCACCGCGCTGATGGTGTCGATGTGCTTCAGCAGCGAACCATACGTGCTGCCGCAGGCCCTGGCGAAGGAGGCGGCGCGCTTGATGTTCGCGGTCTCCTCGGCCTTGCTGTGCGGTACGGGGTCGGGGCGTACGGGATCCCAGTAGCCGGGCACGCAGTCGAGGGCGGGGGTGCTGTCGCCGACCCCGCGTGGGTCGAAGCCGATGACGTCGTACTGCGCGGCGACCGCCTTCGGCAGCGACGAGGCCACGAATCCGGCGAGTGTGAGCCCGCTGCCGCCCGGGCCACCGGGGTTGACCACCAGCGGGCCCTGGGACTTCGCAGCCGTGTGCGGTATTCGGGACAGCGCCAGTGTGATCTTCCGGCCGCCCGGGTGCGCGTAGTCCAGCGGCACCTTCAACGTCGCGCACTGCAGCTTCGGATACGAGGTCGTGCCGCAGGCCTGCCAGGCGACGGCCCGGGCGGGCGCGGACGTCTGGGCGCTCGCCGAGGACGGTGCGTAGGCCAGCACCCCGACCAGCGTCGCGAGGGCGGCGGCTGCCGCAGCGGTTTTTTTCACCAGGGCTCCCGGAACGGTTGGAACGCGCACGTGAATGACGCCGACTCACGCGATCCTTCCGCAACCGGCCCTGCGGAAGCGGAAGTTCCCCTCGATTGCCCCACCGGCCACCGGCATGGGTCGAGAGCGGAGGATAGTACGGATTGCGCATGTGCCAGGTGAAAATGCCCCAACAACGCCGCATCGCGTGACCGCACCCTAACGTTCCGTGGCATCCGGTCAACCGAACGTGGCGGTGAGGGGGTCCGTGTGCCCGGAATCGACGAGTGCCTGGCCGAGGCCATGGCCATCCCCGGTGTGCTCGGGGCCAGTCTGGTCGACTGGAGCAGCGGACTCGTCCTGGGCACCGCCGGGGAGGGGCCGAACGACGACCACGAGGTCGCCGCGGTGGAGACCACCGAAGTGGTGCGCGCGGTCCTGGACGGCGCGTCGTTCACCGCGGCGCAGACCGGCAAGGTGCCCGTCGAGGACATCATCATCAGCGCCAGCGCCGGCTACCACCTGATGCGGTTCATCGACACCTCCTTCGAGAGCAGCGTCTTCCTCTACCTGTGGCTCGACCGCGGCGACGCCAACCTCGCGCTCGCCCGCTTCCGCCTCCAGGCGCTGGCCGACAGGCTGGTGCTGGTGTGAGGACGCCGACGGAACGGGACTTCGACGCCGCACTCGCCGGGCTCGCCGCCGAGCAGGCCACCGGCGCGCTGTACGGCAACAGCGGCGTCGTCTACCTCTGTGACGGCGCCGTGGTCCACGCCGAGAGCCCGTCGTCGCCCGACCTCGGCATCCGGCTCATCACCTGCGGGCGGCTGTCCGCCGAGGCCTGGCGCAAGGCCCTCGCCGAGGCCGGCCGCGACCGCCGGGTGGGCCCGTTCCTGGTCGAGCACGGCTGCCTCACCCGGGGCGAGCTCGAACTCTGCCACCTGGGCGCGCTGTTCGACGCGGCCTACTTCGTCCTGCTCCCCGACTCCGAACCCACCCGCTTCCTGCGCGGTGCCACCCACTGGCTCGGCACGGTCAGACCCGTCCGCGCCGACGCCCTGCGCCGCGAGTCGGTCCGCAGACGCGCCCTCCTGGACCGGGTCTGGCCCTGGCCCGCCGCCGACGCGCACCCGGTGGTGCCCCGCGTGGGGCGCGGCGGTGTCCCCGACCCTGGCCAGCGCGCGGTTCTGGAGGTGGCCGACGGCTCCCGCACTCCGGCCCAGATCGCCTGGCTGCTGGGGCGCTCCGCCTTCACCACCGTGCTCGACGTACGACGGCTCGCGGCGGCCGGCTACGTCGAGACACCCACGGTGCCGCGACAGGCCCCGCCACTACCGGACACCGGCCCCGGTACCGACATCGAACTGCTGACCCGGATCCGCGACGCGCTGGAGGCCCGCCTGTGAGTGCACTTCCCGCCCGCGCGGACCTCCCGGACCGGCCATGGAGGCGCGCTCTGAGACAGCTCGCCGGAAGGAGGCAGCCGATGACCGTGCAACCCGAGGTGCTCACCGAGCTGCGCAGCCTGCGCGCGAGGGTGCCGCACCTGACGGGCGGTCTCGTGGCGAGTACCGACGGGATGGTGATCGCCCATGACACGAGCGGCATCGAACCGGACGGTGTCGCCGCGCTCACCGCAGCGGTCCTGGGCGTCGGCACCCGGCTGACCGACGCCACCGGACAGGGCGGATTCCGTGAGCTCATGGCCCGCGGAGAGCTCGGCTACGTGGCGACCTACGCCGCCGGCCGCACCGCCACCCTGACCGTCGTGGCGGGTCCCGACACCAACGTCGGCCGGCTCCATCTGGAGGCCCGCCGATCCAGCGGGCGCATCGGCGACCTCGTCGACGGCGCGCCCGACCACCAGGAGCGGACATGACTCCACAACCACCCGGCACCGGCCGCGGCCGAACCGCGGCCGGTGCCCGCCAACCGGCAAGGCAACGAAAAGGAAGCGAGACCCTGATGGCCAACACCGAAACCGCGTTGAAGGACGCCATGACCTCCATCGAGGGAGTCATCGGCGCCGCCCTCGTCGACTACGGCAGCGGCATGGCCCTGGGCACCCTCGGCGGCACCAAGGACCTCGACCTCACGGTCGCGGCAGCCGGCAACACCGACGTGGTCAGGGCCAAGATGCGCACCATGGAGATGCTCAACATCAAGGAGGCGATCGAGGACATCCTCATCACCATCGGCTCCCAGTACCACCTGATCCGGCTGATCAGCGGCAGGGCCGGCAAGGGCCTGTTCCTGTACCTCGCACTGGACCGGGAACGCGCCAACCTGGCGATGGCACGCCACCAGCTCAAGCGCATCGAAGCCGACCTGGACGTCTGAGACGGGGGCCGGGGCCGGGGCACGGGGCGACTCAGTGGCCGCTGTGGTCCGCCCCGGCCTCCACCGCCCCGCCCAGCTGCTTCTGCACCGGCTTCAGCGCCGCGGTGTCCGCCTGGACCACCCAGCGGGTGCCCACCAGGTACGAGCCGCCGTACGGCTCCGCGTCGTCCAGCCAGGCCCGCTGGCCCTTGTTCGAGGCGAAGGTGAGCAGTACGTACGTCTGGTTCGCCGTACTGCAACTGCCCTGGCGCAGCTCCGCGCTGTCGGTCTGCACCGAGGCCGTGCAACCGATGGCACCGGCGAGCCGCTCCAGCTTCACCGGGCCGCCGTCGGCCTGCTGCCCGCCGGCCGACGACCCGCAGCCCGCCGCCAGCAGCCCCGCGGCCACCATCGCTGCCCACCGTATGCGCGTCACACGACCTCCATGGGTTCACCGAGGGCCGATGCTAGCCAGCTGACGCCCTCCGGCCACCGGTCGGAGGGAATCGGGCGCCCCGGGAGCGCCCGTATGCCAAAATGCGCCCCTGCGCGTGCGAGGCGCGTCCGATCGGGCATACTCATCGCGCCGCAGCTGCTGGTCAGGCCGCGCCGAGACCCGGCGGGAGACCATCGGTACACGGTCACGACCCACGGCGCGCCCGCCACACCCTGAGCGGATGCCGCCGCAGCGCCCGACAGGGAGGAGAGCGCCGCCATGTCCCACGACGGCCAACCGCCGGTGGACCGACAGCTGCCCACCGAGGAGGCCCGCGACCTGCTCGCGCTCGTACGCGAACTGGCACAGCGGGAGATCAGGCCCTCGGCGGCCGAGGAGGAGGACGCCGGCGTCTTCCCGCGCGACACCTTCACCCTGATCGGCGAGGCCGGGCTGCTGGGCCTGCCCTACGCCGAGGAGTACGGCGGTGGAGGACAGCCCTACGAGGTCTACCTCCAGGTCCTGGAGGAGCTGGCCGCCGCCCGGCTCACCATCGGGCTCGGCGTCAGCGTCCACACCCTGGCCTGCCACGCCCTGGCGTACTTCGGCAGCAAGGAGCAGCGCGCGGAGCACCTGCCCGCCATGCTCAGCGGCTCCCTCCTGGGCGCCTACTGCCTCTCCGAACCCGCCTCCGGCTCCGACGCCGCGTCCCTGCGCACCCGCGCCGTCCGCGACAGCGCCGCCGACACCTGGTCCATCGACGGGACCAAGGCCTGGATCACCCACGGCGGCATCGCCGACTTCTACACGGTGCTCGCCCGCACCGGCGCCGAAGGACCACGCGGCATCACCGCGTTCCTCGTCCCCGGCGACGCGCAGGGCCTGTCGGCGGCCCGGCCCGAGAAGAAGATGGGCATGAAGGGCTCGCCCACCTCCCAGGTCCACTTCGACGGCGTCACCGTCCCCGACGCCCGCCGCCTCGGCGACGAGGGCCAGGGCTTCACCATCGCCCTGTCCGCCCTCGACTCCGGCCGCCTCGGCATCGCCGCCTGCGCCATCGGCCTCGCCCAGGGCGCCCTGAACGAGGCCCTCGACTACACCATGAGCCGACGCCAGTTCGGCCGCCCGCTGGTGGACTTCCAGGGCCTGCGCTTCATGCTCGCCGACATGGCCACCAAGATCGAGGCCGGCCGCGCCCTCTACCTCGCCGCCGCCCGACTGCGCGACTCCGGCCGGGAGTTCTCCCGCCAGGCCGCCATGGCCAAGCTCTTCTGCACCGACGCGGCGATGCAGGTCACCATCGACGCCGTCCAACTCCTCGGCGGCTACGGCTACACCGCGGACTTCCCCGTCGAGCGCTACATGCGCGAGGCCAAGGTCCTGCAGATCGTCGAGGGCACCAACCAGATCCAGCGGATGGTCATCGCCCGCCACCTCGCCGGGCCCGAGAGCGCCCCGTAGAACGCCGCGGTGGCCCGGCCCCCCCCGGGGGGGGGGCCCCCGGGGCCCCGCGGGGGGGGGGTGGGGGTGGCGGGGGAACCGGGGGCGGGGGACCGCGGTGGCGGCCGGGGAGGCGGCGATCGCCCGGGCGGCGGG
>NZ_JBHYXC010000023.1:20634-123096 GCF_042751495.1 Streptomyces sp. NPDC059373
GATTGCCTGCCTCACCACCCCCCCTCCGATTTGTCCCAACTCCCCCCGGCCCCGCTAAAGCGGGGGGGGCCGCCCCCCCGGGGGGGGCGCGCCCCACCGCCGGTCAGTCCGCTGTCGTGCTTACGCCGCCCGCTGCAACGGCACCCGGAACGGCCGCGACCCGGCGCCGCCCACATGCGAGAACGGCTGGGTACGCCAGTCGAGCCCGGCCGGCAGCGTCAGCAGCACCCCGAAGTCCGGCTCGTCGGCCTCGTCCGCCTCCCCGGCGGTGGGCTCGGCGTCCCGCGCGGCGCGCCCGGACCCGGGGCAGACCGTCAGGCCGAAGGGATTCCACGGCGTCGGGCACAGCGCGTGCTCCGGCAGTACGTCCTCGTCCGCGAGGAGCGCGATCGGGCGGGCACAGTCGGGGCAGGCCACCCGGTAGATCTCATAGGCCTCGTCGTCGAAACCGTCCTCGGCGTCCTCCGCCTCCGCCGTGACCAGCTCGAACGCCGGGATGCGTTCGTGTTCCTCCTCGAGCGCGGCGTCCATCCGTTCGCCACCGCGGCTGTGCCGTGCGTGAGTGCGCATAGGTGCATCTCCCCCTCAGGATGGGCGCCCTCAGTGGGGCCGGCCGGGCGCCTCGGCCTCGACCATAGCGAGCACTTCCCTTCCGCCGCCCCGGGTAATCGCGGCCACCCCTGTGAGCGAGGACGCGGGGTGTGGCCTTCGTCACACCCCGCGTCCCACAGGCCCCTGCGATCAGCCGACGTCGACCCAGTCGAGGGTGCGCTGGACGGCCTTCTTCCAGCCGGCGTAGCCGGTGGCGCGTTGTTCGTCGGTCCACTGGGGGTCCCAGCGCCGGGACTCGTTCCAGTGCTCGCGCAGTTCGTCGGTGTCGCGCCAGAAGCCGGTGGCCAGACCGGCCGCATAGGCGGCGCCCAGCGCGGTGGTCTCGGCGACGACGGGGCGGCTGACGGGGACGTTGAGGATGTCGGCCTGCGTCTGCATGCACAGCTCGTTGGCGGTGACGCCGCCGTCGACCTTGAGGACGTCCAAGTGCACGCCGGAGTCCTGTTCCATCGCCTCGACCACGTCGCGGCTCTGGTAGCAGATCGACTCCAGCGTGGCGCGGGCCAGGTGCGCGTTGGTGTGGAAGCGCGCCAGGCCGACGATGGCACCACGGGCGTCGGAACGCCAGTACGGCGCGAACAGGCCGGAGAAGGCGGGCACGAAGTAGATTCCGTCGCTGCCGTCCACGGTCCGGGCCAGTCGTTCGCTCTCCGCCGCGTCGCTGATGGTGTGCAGCTGGTCGCGCAGCCACTGCACGGCCGACCCCGTCACGGCGATGGAGCCCTCCAGGGCGTAGACGGCGGCGGCGTCGCCGAACTTGTAGGCGACGGTGGTGATGAGTCCGTGGCTGGAGTGCACGGCCTCGGTTCCGGTGTTCAGCAGCAGGAAGTTGCCGGTGCCGTAGGTGTTCTTGGCCTCGCCGACCGCGAAGCAGACCTGCCCGACGGTGGCGGCCTGCTGGTCGCCGAGGACCCCGGTGATGGGGACCGGGGTGCGCAGCGGACGGCTGGTGCGGGTGGTGCCGTATGCGTCCACATCGGAACTGGGGGTGATCCGGGGGAGCATCCGGCGGGGAATGCCGAAGATGCCGAGGAGTTCGTCGTCCCAGTCGAGGGTCTCCAGGTCCATCAGCATCGTACGGCTGGCGTTGGTGACATCCGTGGCGTGGACGCCGCCGTTGGGGCCGCCCGTGAGGTTCCACAGCACCCAGGAGTCGGTGGTGCCGAACAGGGCGTTGCCCTGCTCCGCGGCCTCGCGTACCCCGTCGACGTTCTCCAGGATCCACTTGATCTTGCCGCCGGAGAAGTACGTGGCCGGGGGCAGGCCCGCCCGTTGGCGGATCAGGTCGCCGTGGCCGTCCCGTTCCAGGGCGGAGGCGATGGTGTCGGTCCGGGTGTCCTGCCAGACGATGGCGTTGAAGTAGGGCTGGCCGGAGCGGGGGTCCCATACGACGGTCGTCTCGCGCTGGTTGGTGATGCCGATGGCGGCGAGGTCGGACGCCGAGATTCCGGCGGAGCGCACCGCGTTCTGGATGGCGACGTTGGTGCGTTCCCAGATCTCGACCGGGTCGTGCTCGACCCAACCGGGTCGTGGCAGGTACTGGGTGTGCTCCAGCTGGTGCTTGGCCACTTCGTTGCCGTCGTGGTCGAAGATCATGAATCGGCTGCTGGTGGTCCCCTGGTCCACCGCGCCTACGAAGTCCGCCATGGCTGCTGCCTCTCGTGGGAGATGGTGAGCGAGGGGGTGATGGGTGTGGCGTGGTCCGGCCGTGCGGTATCCGTGCCGGTCAGGCCTCGGAAGCCGGGACCCGTCCCGGGGGTTCGGGCTCGGCCGTGGGCAGGAACTGGCCGATGAAGAACTTGTAGATGCAGCCGCCGACTACGCCGCCGATCAGTGGGCCGGCGATCGGCACCCAGAAGTAGAGATTCCCCCATTGATCTCGCCAGGCCGTGCTGTACCCGGTGATGTAGCTGGCCAGCCGGGGCCCGAAGTCACGGGCCGGGTTGATGGCGTATCCGGCGTCGGTGCCCCAGGCCATGCCGATCGCCACCACGACCAGGCCGATGATGAACGGGGCCAGGTTGGCGCCCGGCGGGGTGTTCAGTAGGTCGGTGATGGCCAGGATCAGCATCAGCAGGATCGCCGTGCCGATCACCTGGTCGCGGAACGCGCCCCACTCGTGCACTCCGGCAGTGATCGACCCGTTGCCGGGCAGCGTGGAGAAGACGAACTGCGTCTTGATGGTGTGACCCGGGTCGGCCTTGGCCAGGACTTCGGTGTAGTTCCAGCGCACGATCAGGGCGGCGGCGAACGCGCCGGCCGTCTGGGCCAGGGCGTAGGGGACGACCTTCTTCCACGGGAAGCCCTTGAAGACCGCCAGGGTGAGGGTCACCGCCGGATTGAGGTGGGCGCCGCTCAGCCTTGCCGCCACATAGACGCCCATAGTGACACCCAGGCCCCAGGCCCAGGCGATGCTGTCGTGGTTGCCCAGCCCTCCCGGCGGGACGGTGAGGGCCCCGCCGGCGACCACCTGGGCCACGACGGCGACGCCGAACAGGATGAGGATCATCGTTCCGGCGAACTCCGCCGACAGTTCGCCGACCAGACCAAGCCGGCGTATACGTGTCGCCATTGTTCCCACTTCCTGACTGTCACGCGAGGACCGGCTCCGGCCTCTCCCGCGCCCCTCGCCGAGGGCGCGGGAGGCCATGGTGAACGGTCGCCCGCTCCGTGGACCCCGAGGTCACGCGGCGAGCACGGGGTGCAGCACCACCTTGGTGAACCCCTCGATGCGCTTGTCGAACTTCTCGTACGCCATCGGTGCCTGATCCAGTGGCAGTTCGTGGGAGACGACGAAGCTCGGCTTGGCCCGACCGGAGATGATCAGGTCGCGCAGCTGGCGGTTGTACCGCTTCACGTTGCACTGGCCGGTGCCCATGCGCTGACCCTTTTCGAACATCTTGCCGATCGAGACCAGCAGCTGTCCGTGCTTGGCGTTCTCGTCCGGTGCGCCCGGGTCGGCGGGCACGTAGAGACCCGGCACGCCGAGCATGCCGGTGGGCCGGACCGTCATGATGAGCGTGTTGAGGACGACCGCCGGCTCCTCGTGGCTGGCGTCGTGGGAGTGGGCCTGGTAGCCGACCGCGTCCACGCCCTTGTCCGTGCCCTCGCCGTCGGTCTGCTCGCGGATCTGCTCCGCCGGGTCGCCCTTGGTGAAGTCGATCGGGATGGCCCCGATCTCGTCGGCCTTGGCCAGCCGCTCCGGCACCCGGTCCACGACGAACACCTTCGACGCCCCGCGCAGCAGCGCCGAGTAGGCGGCCATCAGGCCCACCGGGCCGGCGCCGTAGACGGCCACGCTCTCGCCCGGGGACACCTGGGCCAGCTCGCAGCCGTGGTATCCGGTCGGGAAGATGTCGGCGAGCAGCACGAAGTCCGTCTCCCACTGGTCGCCCGGCGGCAGCTTCAGACAGTTGAAGTCCGCGTACGGCACGCGCAGATGCTCGGCCTGACCGCCCGTGTACGGGCCCATCGCCACATAGCCGTAGGCGCCGCCCGCGAAGCCCGGGTTCACCGTCAGGCAGAAGCCCGTGAACCCGGCGAGGCAGTTCTTGCAGAAGCCGCACGCCACGTTGAACGGCATGACGACCCGGTCACCCTTCTTGAGCGAGGACACGCCCGAGCCGGTCTCCTCGATCACGCCGAGGTTCTCGTGCCCGAACACGATCCCCGACTGGGCCGCGGTGCGGCCCTCGTACATGTGCAGATCGGATCCGCAGATCGCCGTCGACGTCACGCGTACCAACACATCGTTCGGGTGCTGGATCCGAGGGTCCTCCACCTCCTTCACGGCAACATTGAAGGGGTTTTCGTAAACGACCGCCTTCATCTCCACTCACCTCCGGTGAGGAGTGCCTCCGGCCGGCGGCGGCGCGCGGGGCCGTGAATCCTTCGGGTCGACTCCTACTCGTGACCGCCGGATATCTCCAGATAAACCCCGCACGGTCGGGACGGCAAGGCGGCAGACCGAAGTGATCGCCGCGACCGGCTCCGGCCTTCGGCCTGCCTGGACCCCGATCACCCGCCGATCCCGGATGTCCCAAGGGACCATGGACCCTGTAGGTTCTTGCGCTGTGGAGGAGCTGGACCGGCACATCGTGGAACTTCTCGTCGCTGACGGGCGCATGAGCTACACCGACCTGGGCAAGGCCACCGGCCTGTCCACCTCGGCCGTGCATCAGCGCGTGCGCCGCCTGGAACAGCGCGGGGTGATCCGCGGCTACGCCGCCATCGTCGACCCCGAGGCGGTGGGCCTGTCGCTGACGGCGTTCATCTCCGTCGCGCCCTTCGACCCCAGCGCGCCCGACGACATCGCCGAGCGCCTCGCCGAGGTCCCCGAGATCGAGGCCTGCCACAGCGTCGCCGGCGAGGAGAACTACATCCTCAAGGTCCGCGTCGCCACCCCCGGCGAACTCGAACACCTCCTCGCCAGGATCCGCACCCTCGCCGGCGTCTCCACCCGCACCACGGTCGTCCTCTCCACCCCCTACGAGGCCCGCCCGCCGCGCATCTAGTGCCCCTCCCGGCAAGCTTTGCCCTGTCGCACCGCCCAGCACGCACGCTCGCGGCGTTGGCCAAAAGCCCTGGTAGCTCTCCCCCAAGCTCTCGGCTTCGCTCGAGCAGGGGGGGACCCCCATCAAGGACTTCCGGCCGCCTTGCGA
This sequence comes from Streptomyces sp. NPDC059373, assembly GCF_042751495.1. Classification (NCBI taxonomy): domain Bacteria; kingdom Bacillati; phylum Actinomycetota; class Actinomycetes; order Kitasatosporales; family Streptomycetaceae; genus Streptomyces; species Streptomyces sp. NPDC059373. Next base: position 25,908 of record NZ_JBHYXC010000023.1, read on the forward strand.
TCGCATGCACCGGACGACGCTCCTTGACGGGCAAACATCGCCGGTCACGGCACTAGGCTTCGTGGGTCGGCACCACCTACGAAGTATTTCTGCGAGGCAGCACCACATGACCACCCAGGCCACCCCCGAGCGGAGCGGGACCGTGCTGTTGCGCGGCGGCTTCGTCTACAGTCCGGCCGATCCGTTCGCCACCGCGATGGTCACCGACGGCGGCACCGTCGCCTGGATCGGCTCCGAGGGCGCCGCGGACTCGTTCGCCACCGGGGTGGACGAGGTCGTGGACCTGGCCGGTGCGCTGGTCACCCCCGCGTTCGCCGACGCCCATGTCCACACCACGTCCACCGGCCTCTCCCTCGCCGGCCTGGACCTGGGCTCCGCCGCGACGCTCGCCGACGCACTCGCCCGGACCACCGCGTACGCGGCCGCCAACCCCGGCCACCGGGTCCTGCTCGGCCACGGCTGGGACGAGACCCGGTGGCCCGAGGGCCGGCCGCCGACCCGGGCCGAGCTGGATGCCGCGACGGGAGGCCGGCCGGCGTACCTGACGCGTACCGACGTGCACTCGGCGGTCGTGACCACCGCACTGCTCGACCTCGTGCCCGGCGTCCGCGGCCTGGCCGGCTTCCACGAGGAGGGCGGACCGCTCACCCGCGACGCCCACCACGCCGCACGCCGCGCCGCCCACGAGGCCGTCACGCCCGCCCAGCGCGAGGCCGCCCAGCGCGCCGCCCTGCGGCACGCCGCCTCGCTCGGCATCGGCTCCCTGCACGAGTGCGCGGGCCCCGACATCTCCTCCGAGGACGACCTGACCGGCCTGCTCGCGCTGGCCGCCGGGGAGCCGGGCCCGCGGGTCTTCGGCTACTGGGCGGAGGCCGCCGCCCACCACGCCGACCTCGACCGGATCCGCGCGCTGGGCGCCATCGGGGCCGGGGGAGACCTCTTCGTCGACGGTTCGCTCGGCTCCCACACCGCCTGCCTGCACCGGCCTTATGCCGACGCTCCCCCTGGCTTCGCCGGGGGTACCCCCACCCACACCGGCACCGGCTACCTCGACGCCGCCGCCATCGCCGACCACGTCGCCCTGTGCACCGAGGCCGGGATCCAGGCCGGCTTCCACGCCATCGGCGACGCAGCCGTCGCCGCCGTCACCGAAGGCGTACGCAAGGCCGCCGAGCGTGCCGGCCTGGAGCGCGTGCGATCCCTGCGCCACCGTGTCGAGCACGCCGAGATGATGACCCCGGACACCATCGCCGACTTCGCGGACCTCGGCCTCGTCGCCTCCGTACAGCCCGCCTTCGACGCCGCCTGGGGCGGCGAGGACGGCATGTACGCCCAGCGCCTGGGCGCCGACCGGGCCCGCACCCTCAACCCGTACGCGGCCATGACACGGGCCGGCGTGCCGCTCGCCCTCGGGTCCGACAGCCCGGTCACCCCGCTCGACCCCTGGGGCACCGTCCAGGCCGCCGCCTTCCACCGCACCCCCGCCCACCGCATCTCCGTACGCGCCGCCTTCACCGCGCACACCCGGGGCGGCTGGCGTGCCGCAGGACGCGACGACGCGGGGGTCCTGGTGCCCGGCGCCCCCGCCGACTACGCGGTCTGGCGTACCGGCGACCTCGTCGTCCAGGTCCCCGACGAGCGGGTCTCCAACTGGTCCACCGACCCGCGTTCCGGCACCCCCGGCCTGCCCGATCTGACCCCCGGGACCGCGCTGCCCACCGCGCTGCGCACCGTCGTCGCCGGACAGACGGTCTTCGCACGGCCGAACGAGTGACGCCGGGCTCCGGCATGCGGCCGAACGGTGTCCCATGTGCCGTCCAAAGCGACCTCGGCAGCCCCGCACTGACCTGCTGATTTGAGTAAAAGGCCCAGGTCAAACCGGTGTTGACAGCCGACGGTCGGGGGCGAGTAGGTTCGGCCGGGTCCACCGCAGGACGTCCGACCGGGGATCCTCCGCAAACCGCCGACCGCCGCTGGGCCGTGGGGCCGCGCCACACGGGCGTGCCTCCACTGGCAGCCAGGTCCAGTGTTCGCGGCGCGGGGCGCGGCTCGCCTCACGGCGAGGTGCCGCCGGCCGGCAGGTGTGACCCGGGGAGGGACCCGGCGCCCAGTAGACAACGGCCTTGTCGCCGGCCCGCAGCCAGCGGGTCCCAGGTCGGCCCGAAGGGCGTTCCGGGCCCCTCTCCGCAGATCCTCCCGGTGAGGGGAGCCGGAAGAGCCCACCGCCGGCCCGCGCATACCCCCATTCGATGTACGGTCACCTACACAGTCACCACCTGCAAGGAAGGCCGCGACCGTGCGCGTGCGCCCCGAAACCGCGCCGGCCCCCGCCGGCCCGGCGACCGATACGCCTCCCTCCGGAGAGCCGGAGCCGGCACCCCACCGCCCGGGCCGGCTCCGCCGAGCCCGCGAGGCCGCCCGCCGCGCAGCCCCCCGCTCCGCCGTCGCCGCCGTGCTGGGCCTCGCGCTGGCCGCCGCCTTCCCTCCGTACGACGTGTGGCCGCTGTCGCTGGTCGCGGTCGCCGGGCTCGCCCTCCTGGTGCGGGGCCGCACCGCCCGCCAGGGCGCCTGGACCGGCTTCGCGTTCGGCTTCCCGTTCTTCGTGTGGCTGCTGCAGTGGCTCCATGTCGTCGGCTGGGACGCCGTGGTGGGCCTGTCGGCCATCGAGGCGCTGTTCATCGCCGCGCTGGGCGCGGGCCTCGCGGTCACCTCGCGACTGCCGGCCTGGCCGCTGTGGGGCGCCTGTCTGTGGGTCGCCGAGGAACTGGTCCGTGACCGGCAGCCGTTCGGCGGCTTCCCCTGGGGCCGGCTGGCCTTCGCCAACACCGGTTCGCCTTTCACCCCGCTCGCCGCGCTCGGTGGCGCCCCGCTGGTGACCTTCGGCGTCGCCCTCTCGGGCGGCCTGCTGGCGGCGGCCGCCCTGGCCGCGTACCGGCTCCGCGGCAACCCCCGCACCGTCCGCGCCGCGCTCCCGGCCGTTGGGTCCGCGGCCCTCGCCGGAGCGGTCCTGGCCTCCGGCTACGGCGTCCCGGTGCCCACGAACGCCGACGACACTGTCCAGGTGGCCATCGTCCAGGGCAATGTCCAGCAGCCCGGCATGCACTTCCTGGGCCGCCCGCGGAAGATCCTCCAGAACCACGTCCAGGCGACCCTCAAACTGGCCGCCGACGTCAAGGCGGGCAAGGTCGCCAAGCCCGACCTGGTGATCTGGCCGGAGAACTCCTCCGACCTCGACCCGTTCAACGACCCCCAGACGTACGCCGACATCACCGAGGCCGTCCAGGCCGTGGGCGTGCCCATCCTCGTCGGCGCGCTCGTCGACGGCCCTGACGCGAACCACGTCCAGAACGAGGGCATCGTCTGGGACCCGGTGACCGGCCCGGGCGCCTCGTACACCAAGCAACACCCCGTGCCCTTCGGCGAGTACGTGCCGTACCGCACGGAGCTGACGAAGGTCATCAAGCGGCTCGACCAGATCCAGCGCGACTTCTACCCCGGCAAGACCACCGGCGTCCTCAACATCGGCGGGGCGAAGCTCGGCGACGTGATCTGCTTCGAGGTCGCCTACGACGAGATCGTCCACGACACCGTCAAGGCCGGCGCCCGCGCCCTGGTCGTGCAGACCAACAACGCCACCTACGGCCGCACCGGGCAGCCCGAGCAGCAGCTGGCCATGTCCAGGCTGCGGGCCATCGAGCACGGCCGCGCCGTCGTCACCGCCGCCACCAGTGGCATCAGCGCCGTGGTCTCGCCGGACGGCACGATCGAACAGCGCACCAAAGAGTTCACCCAGGACGTTCTCAGCGCGAAACTGCCCCTGCGTGACCAGATCACGGTCGCCGACCGAGTCGGTGCCATTCCCGAATGGACCCTCGCTATGGTGGGTCTCCTGTCCTGCGCCGGAGCCTTCGCGCTCGGCAGGCGGGGACGTACGAACGCGAAGGGGCAGCAGCAGTGAGCGATGACGGGCAGCGGAGTTTCAGCCCGCTCGGCAAGGTGTTGGTCATCATCCCGACCTACAACGAGGCCGACAACATCCAGCCGATCGTCGCCCGGGTCCGCTCGGCCGTGCCCGACGCGGACATCCTGGTCGCCGACGACAACAGCCCGGACGGCACCGGCAAGCTCGTCGACGAGCTCGCGGCCACCGACGAAGCGGTGCACGTCCTGCACCGCAAGGGCAAGGAAGGCCTCGGCGCCGCCTACCTCGCCGGCTTCCGCTGGGGCATCGACCACGGCTACGGCGTGCTGGTCGAGATGGACGCCGACGGCTCCCACCAGCCCGAGGAACTGCCCCGGCTGCTCACCGCCCTCAAGGGCGCCGACGTCGTCCTCGGCTCCCGCTGGATCCCCGGCGGCCGGGTGGTCAACTGGCCCAAGTCACGCGAGATCCTCTCGCGCGGCGGCAGTACCTACTCCCGCCTCCTCCTCGACGTGCCGATCCGCGACGTCACCGGCGGCTACCGCGCCTTCCGCAAGGAGACCCTGGAGGGCCTCGGCATCGAGGCGGTGGCCTCGGCGGGCTACTGCTTCCAGGTCGATCTGGCCTGGCGCGCGGTCAAGGCCGGCTTCCACGTCGTGGAGGTGCCGATCACCTTCGTGGAGCGCGAGCGCGGCGACAGCAAGATGAGTCGCAGCATCGTCCTCGAGGCGTTCTGGCGGGTCGGAGCCTGGGGGATCGCCTCCCGGGTCGGCAAGCTGGGCAGGGCCGTCAACCGGCGTTCCTGAGGGCCAGGCACAATTGATCGTATGACGACTTCCGCCCCGCCCCCGCAGGCTCCCCAGCAGCGGCGGTCCCGCGCTCGTACGATCCTGCCGCTGGCCGTGGCCGCCTGGGCCGTGCTGGAGATCTGGCTGCTGACCGTCGTGGCCCGCGCCGCCGGAGGCTTCACGGTCCTGCTGCTGCTCGTCGCGGGATTCGTCCTCGGTGCGATGGCGGTCAAGCGCGCGGGGCGCAGCGCGTGGCGGAGCCTGGCCGAGTCCGTGCAGCCGGGGGCCGGGACCGGGCCGGCGGAGAACGGGGACCGCGAGAAGGGCGGTCAGGGTGCCGGTCTGGCGATGCTCGGCGGTCTGCTGCTGATGGTGCCCGGCTTCGTCTCCGACGCCGTCGGCCTGCTGTGCCTCTTCCCGCCGACCCGGGCGCTGCTGCGCAAGGCCGGCGCCCGCGCCCTGGACCGCCGTAGCGCCGCCTATGACCCCGGGTCGCTCGGTGATCTCTTCCAGCAGGCGCGTACGGCGGACGAGCAGCTGCGGATGCACCGCCCCGACGGCAAGATCATCCAGGGCGAGGTCGTCGAGCGGGGCGGGGACGTCTCCGGGAACGACGAAAACCCCGGGTCGCGGCGCTGATCCAGCGCCCCGTCCCGGGGTGCAGAGCGATACAGGGCCCGCCCCTCACGGGCCCGTACCTCACCTCACGTCAAGCGGTCTTGCGGTTGTCGCGCGGATGCACCGCGATGTTCATGGCCCCGGAGCGCAGGACAGCGAGGCGCTCGGCCAGCACTTCCTCCAGCTCCTCGAGCGTACGGCGCTCCATGAGCATGTCCCAGTGTGTGCGCGCGGGCTTGGTCTCTTTCTTCTCCGGGCCCTCTCCGTCCACCAGCAGAGCGGTCTGACCGCAAGCGCGGCACTCCCACTCCGGCGGAATCTCGGCCTCAACCGAGAACGGCATCTCAAATCGATGTCCGTTTCGGCATGCGTACTCAACGGTCTGGCGCGGTGCCAGATCGATGCCGCGGTCGGTCTCGTAGCTCGTCGCCCCGAGTCGCGTGCCGCGGAGAGCTCGCTCACTCATGAATCGTGCCTCCCGGGCTTTGTCGCCCACAGGACAGGTGTCGCTGTCGTCGTCATCCGGTCAACGTCCGGTCGGCGGTGAAGATTCCCGTTTCGGGTCATGCGCCCGCCCGTCGCCCACCACCACCCTTGTCAGGAGGCGCTGGTGCGCCGCGCTTTTCCTTCCGTCGTGCCGCCCCTTTTCGTACCCATCGGCGCCCGTTTTGTCACATCTAACGAGAGATGTCACCCTGCGCTTTCCTGTCCTTGACGCGCAGTAACGGTCCATCCGGCGAGCCAACGGCGTACACTACCGCCCCGCGGCCCGCGCGGCTAAATCGTCTCGGGGACCGGATTCCCCGCGGCCGCCACCGCCCGTCGCACCGGCACCCTCGCCAGCAGGACGAAACCGATCGCGAAGAACGCCACCAACGAGATGATCGCCTCCCGGTAGCTACCAGTCAGCTGGTACGTCAGCCCGAAGAGCAGCGGTCCCAGCCAACTCGTGCCCCGATCGCTCACCTCGTACACCGAGTAGTACTCGGCTTCCTTGCCGCGCGGCACCATGTGCGAGAACAGCGACCGCGAGAGCGCCTGGCTGCCGCCCAGCACCATCCCGATCGCCGCCGCCAGAACAAAGAACCACACCGGCTCACCCGCCGGCAGGAAGTACCCGGCCCCGATCGTCACCGTCCACGCCGCCAGCGACCCGAGGACGGTCCGCCGCGCCCCGTACCGCGCGGCCAGCCTGCCCAGCAGCAGCGCGCCCGCCACCGCCAGCACCTGGACCAGCAAAATGGCCGCGATCAGCGTCGACTGGCCCAGGCCCAGCTCCTCCGAGCCGTACAGCGAGGCCTGCGAGATCACCGTCTGAACGCCGTCGTTGTAGACCAGGTACGCCAGCAGGAAACTCAGCGTCAGTGGATACCGGCGCATGTCCCGTACCGTCGCTGCGAGCTGCCGGAAGCCCTGGCCCAGCGAGCCCCCCTCCCCGGCACCGGCGGACGGCGAGGGCACCCCGCGCTCGCGCAGCCGCAGCAGCGGAATGATCGTGAAGGCGCCCCACCACAGCCCTGCGGAGGCCAGGCAGAGCCGTACCGCCACCCCCTCCGACATCCCGAAGTCGTCGTGCTGAAGGAACAGCACCAGATTGGCCACCAGTACCAGCGACCCGCCCGCGTAGCCGAAGGCCCAGCCGCGTGAGGAGACCGCGTCCCGCTTGTCCGGCTCGGCGATCTGTGGCAGGAACGAGTTGTAGATCACCACCGACGCCGCGTAGGCGACGTTCGCCGTGACCAGCAGCGCCCCGCCCAGCAGATACCGGTCCCCGGACAGGAAGAACATCCCCATCGTCGCCCCGGCCCCGATGTACGCGAAGACGCCCATCAGCGGCTTCTTGCGACCCGTACGGTCCGCCACCGCCCCGGCCAGCGGCATCACGAAGACGGACAGCAGTACGGAGGCGGAGATCGCGTACGCGAAGTACGACCCGGCCCGGACGGGTATGCCCAGGGGGTGGACATAGCCGTCGGCGTCGGCCGCGGCCTTGGCGACGGTGGTCAGATACGGCCCCAGGAAGACCGTGATCACGCTGGCGGAGAAGACCGAGTTCGCCCAGTCGTAGAAGTACCAGCCGCGCTGTTCCCGCCGCCGCTCGCGGGCATCGGCGACGGTCGGAGCCGCTTCCTCGGTGCCGGCTCTGTCCCGCGCCTCGCTCGTGTCCACCCGTTGCCACCCCGCCGTCACGCGTGCCGATGTGACCGGCCATGATGCCACCGATTACCCGCCGGTACGTGACTGCCCCCGGGCGCCTCGCGGCGGCCCGGGGGCAGGGCGGTCAGAGCTGGATCGCGGAGGTCCGCAACGATCAGGCCCGGCCGCCGTTCATGCGGCGACGGCGCACCAGGTAGATGCCGCCGCCCGCGGCGGCCGCGAGCAGCCCGCTGCCGACCGCGGTCTCCGTGGTGTTCAGGCCACCGATCGAGCCACCCACACCGGTGTGCGGGCTGCCGGTCGGGGCGTCGGCTGCCAAGTTGTCGCAGTCGTCACCGCTGGGGTCGTTCCACTGGTCGTCGTTGCCCCACTGGTCCCCGTGGTCGCGGCCGTTGTCGTCCCGGCCGTGGTTGCCACCGTGGCCGCCGTGGCCGCCGTTGTTGTGACCGTTGTCGCGACCGCCGCCGTCCCCGTTCCAGCCACCGTCCTGGCCGCCGTCCCACGAGCCGACGGTGTTCTTGCCGTCGGAGGTGTTGGCTGCCGAGCTGCTCTGGTCGTCCAGAGTCTGGTCCTGGTTGTCGCGGACGCCGGGGGCGCTCATTTCGTCGTTCTGCTGGTCACCACGGTCGGAGGTCTCGCGGCCGTTGTCACCCCGGCCGTTGTCGCCCCGGCCGTTGTCGCCCCGGCCGTTGTCACCGCGGCCGTTGTCGCCCCGCCCGTTGTCGCCCCGGCCGTGGTCGTCCCGTCCGTGGTTGCCCCCAAAGTTGTCGTCGCCGCCGCCCCACGAGCCGTCGTCGCACGGGTCGAAGTTGCGACCGTGGTCTCCGCGGTGGTCTCCGCGGTGGTCGCCCCGGTGGTCGCCGTGGTCGCCGTGGTTGCCGTGGTTGCCGTGGTTGCCGTGGTTGCCGTTGTTGCCGTTGTTGCCGTGGTCTCCGTGATTGCCGCCGTTTCCGTTGTTTCCGTGGTTGCCGCCGTTGTCGCCGCCGCCGTTGTTGCCGCCGTTGTTGTTGCCGCTGACGGTGAGAGACGCCATGCCCCCGGACGAGCCCTGATCCGTGCAGGTGAGAATCACCGAGTGCACTCCGGGCCTGGCGTTATCCGAGACATCGAAGCTGTGGATGGGACTGGCCGAAGAGAAATCCACCCGGCCGCCGTCCAGTACGTCACCGGTGAGGCTGCCGTTGATGCAGCTCGTCGTGAACGTCACGCTGTCTCCGGCCTCCACCTGGTCCGTGGTGAGGCTGAGATTGGCCGCGAAAGCATAGGTGGCCGGAAGCATCACGGCGGTCGTGGTGAGCACCGCCCCTGCCAGAATGCGTGCAACACGCATGGGTTGAACCTCCTTGCGGACGGGGCAGGTGGGATTGCTTCCCTCGAGACGAACTGCGACCGCGTCCTTGTGATCCATTGCGCGGGCGGCCCGCCCGTCCCGCATTTCGGGAAGATCGCGTCCGTACACTCGAACGGACCATCAGATTGGCCCGGGCTACCACATAACCCCAGGTCGCAGCGGTGCGGGCGCGCCGTAGGAAGCGGCTAAAGATCGTGGTCGAACGGGTGACGAGGCATCAGGCCAGACCCGACGAGCCGTCAGGAGATCGCATCCCGGACAGCTGCCGCGACAACGTCCGCGTACAGCCGTGCGCCTGACGGTCGCGGGTGGATCCGGTCGCTCCACAGGCGTTCCGGGTGGGGGGAGATGGCCGTGGACCAGTCCGCCAGCACCGCCACGTCCCGGTGGCGGCGTACGCCCCGCGTGAGGGCCGTGTTCACGCGGGCCTCCCAGGACCGGGGGGCATGCACATTGACGAAGACCACGGCCCGCCGGGCGCCCGCGATGCGCAGGATCCGCTCAAGGGTGTCGGCGGTGAAGTCGCCGTTCGTGCCGAGGCCCACCACCACGACCCGCCGCAGCCGTCCGGCTGCCGCAAGTCGCGTCAACTCATCCGGCGCCGAAGACATTTGACGTCCCACCACCGCGTCCACGTCGATGCCCGGGAACCGGCGCTCCAGGGCGGCCGCCGAGGCAAGCATCACCGAGTCGCCGACCGCGACGATGTCGCCCCCGCCCACCGATGCGACCCGCTGCGGTGCAGCCGAGGACGCCGGCGCGGCCGACGAGGCAACGGAGGTCGCCGGGGGAGCCGACCGCACCGCGATGGCCCGCCGGCCGGCCGCGATCTGGGCCTCAAGCCCGCCCCCGGACGGCGCCCGCGACACGCCGACGTACGCCGTGCCGAGCACGGCGAGACCGGCTACCGCCGCGCCCAGCACCAGCCGGGGGCGCCGTGCCCCCGCCGCCCGGACGTGCCCGCTCACCGCCTCGGCCCAGCCGCGCACCCCCAGCCGCAGCAGCGGCTCCTCCAGCACCCGGTACGACACCGCCGCCAGGCCCACCGGCACCACCAGCGAGACCAGCCTGCCGGGGGCCGAATCGGCCACCCTGCCCGCCGCGTTGGTCAGGCACGCGAGCACCGGCCAGTGCCACAGGTAGACGCCGTACGAGCGGCGCCCCAGCCACACCAGCGGCGCCCACCCGAGCGCACGGGCGACGGAACCCGGCGTACAGGCAGCCACCGTCAGCGCGGCGGCGGCGAGGCAGACGCCCACCAGGCCGCCCCGGTACAGAAAGGCACCGTTCCCGCCGGCGAGGACCGCCGCGAGGGCCAGCCCCGCCAGCCCGGCCGCCCCCAGCGTGTCGATGGCCCGGACGTACTCCGGCCGCCGCAGCGTGCCGGCCCGGGTGAGCGGCAGCACCAGTGCCACGGCGGCGCCGAGCAGCAGCCCGCCGCCGTGCGTGTCGGTGCCGTAGTACACGCGGGAGGGCTCGGCGCCGGGCTCGTACAGCAGTGCCATCGCCACGAAGGACGCCACGGCCAGGACCGCGGCGCACGTCGCCTGCGCCCGCTGCCGGCGAAGGAGGCCCATCACGACCCACAGCAGCAGCGGCCAGCCGAGATAGAACTGCTCCTCCACCGACAATGACCACAGATGCTGGAGCACCGGGACGGCACCGAACTGGGCGAAGTACATGTCGTGTTGTGTCAGCTGCCACCAGTTGCTGCGGTAGGTCAGCGCCGCGGCCACCGCCCCCCGAAGGCCGTCCCAGGCGTCCCCGCCGGTGAGGGTGGCCGCGCAGGCGGTGACCGCGAGCACCAGCCACAGCAGCGGCAGGAGTCGCAGGGCCCGCCGCTTCCAGAAGGCGCCGAGGCGGATCCGGCCCGACCGCCAGTGGTCGGCAGCGAGCAGACTGGTGATCAGGTAGCCGCTCATGACAAAGAAGAGATCGACACCGAGGAAGCCGCCCCGCAGCCACGGCGCGTGCACGTGATAAACGACAACGGCCGCCACGGCCAGCGCCCGCAACCCGTCCAGCCCACGGGCCCGCCGGTTTTCAGTGCTCATCGGTACACCGTCGTGCCCGGTCGCTTCCGACGCACGCTTGTCTGCTCCGATTGCCGAAGGCCTGTCGTCGCGTTCACCTGATCGGGTGGTGCCTCGTTCGCCACCTCTGATCGCGGGCTGTCGCTGCCGCCCTTATCGTCGTATATGACGGACTATCATCTAATGTCGGACTGGCCGTAGCTGAAGGACAGTAGGGACAGTAAGGACAGCGATGCAGCGTTTTCCCGGGGGCCACCCTCCCGTACCGCCACGGCACGCGCTCCGCAGCACGCCCAGAGCGCGACAGCGGCCCCCGGTCCGGTTCACCCGCAGGGGACGCCGCGTCGTCATGACGGTGGTGGGATCAGTGGTGCTGACCGGCCTCGTGCTGATGGTCGACGGCCTGGAGGGCACCGGTGGCCCTCCTCAGCCGACCGCCGCGTCGGCCGCGCTCGCCGGTGGCGCGGAGGGCGGCGGGACCAAGGACGCGGTGCCGCCGCTGCCCGACGCCCAGCCCATGCGCATCCGCATTCCCAAGGTCAGCATCGACGCCCCTCTGATGAACGTCTCGCTCGACAAGCAGAAGACCATCGAGGCCCCACCACCTCAGTACAAGGACCTCGCGGCCTGGTACAAGGGCTCCGTCTCACCCGGCGCCAAGGGCACAGCGATCATCCTCGGCCACGTCGACAACGAGAGCGGCCCCGCGGTCTTCTACGGCCTGGGAGCGCTCAAGAAGGGCGCCAGGATCGAGGTGTCCCGCGCAGACGGCACCACCGCGATCTTCACGATCTACGGCATCGAGGTCTTCGCCAAGAAGGACTTCCCCGCCAAGCGCGTCTACGGCAACACCGCCCGGCCCGAACTGCGGGTCATCACCTGCGGCGGCACCTACACCAAGGCGGGCGGCTACTCGGGCAACGTCGTCGTCTTCGCTCGCATGACCGGACACAAGTGACGGTTCGGCCATCGCGAAGACCCGCAGGAAGACCTGGGCCAGCGGCCCGATCGCCAGCGCGTACGCCACCGTCCCGACCCCGACCGATCCGCCCAGCGCGAAACCGGCCGCCAGCACCGTCACCTCGATCCCGGTACGCACCAGCCGGACCGAGCGGCCCGTGCGCGCATGCAACCCCGTCATCAGGCCGTCGCGCGGGCCGGGCCCGAAGCGCGCCGTGATGTAGAGGCCGGTGGCCACACCGCTGAGTACGATCGCGGCGGCCAGCAGCGGGACCCGCACCGCCGGCGCGTGCGGCTGCGGAACGAACCGCAGTGTCGCGTCCAGGGAAAGCCCGACCACGAAGACGTTCGACACCGTGCCCAGCCCCGGACGCTGCCGCAGCGGCCACCACAGCAGCAGCACCGCCGCGCCCACGATGACGGAGACGGTCCCGATGCTCAGCCCCGTGTGCTTCGACACCCCCTGGTGCAGCACGTCCCACGGATCGAGACCCAGCGCCGCGCGCACCTGCAGAGCGGCGCCCGCGCCGTACAGCACCAGCCCGACGTAGAGATGTACGAGTCGGCGGCCCGTGCGGCGCCCTGTGTGCGACGTCGATTGGCCCTGCATGGCGAACCCCCACTGGTCATTACGGCGATGATCGTGCCACCCTGTGGCCTGGAGGCACTCCCCGACCATGGCCAATTCGCGGAAGGTGGACTGGAAGCGATGTCTGAGTGGACCGCATCCGTAGGGGCCCCGCACCTCGCGCGGCTGCTCGAGCCGAGGCCGCAGCGAGCCGCCGGCCGTCGCGTGCCCGCCTACCGCAGCCTCGCCGACGGCATCCGGGTCCTGGTGCTGGAGGGCCGGATCCCGGTCGCGGCGCGGCTGCCCGCCGAGCGTGAACTGGCCCTGGCCCTCGGCATCAGCCGCACGACCGCCGCCGCCGCGTACGAGGCGCTGCGCGCCGAGGGCTTCGCCCGCTCCCGGCGCGGAGCCGGCACCTGGACCGCCGTCCCGCAGGGCCACGGTCTGCCGACCCGGAGCATGGAGCCGCTGCCGCCGGACGCCGCGGGCACCGTCATCGACCTCGGCAACGCCGCCCTCCCGGCCCCCGAGCCCTGGCTCTCGCGTGCCATGCAAGGCGCCCTGGCCGACCTGCCGGCCTACTCCGCCACCCACGGCGACTTCCCGGCCGGCCTCCCCGTCCTCCGCGCGGCCATCGCCGAGCGCTACACCGCCCGGGGCATCCCGACCCGGCCCGAGCAGATCATGGTCACCGCCGGTGCGATGGGCGCCATCGCCGCCGCCGCCCGCCGCCTGACCACCCCCGGGGAGCGCGTCGCCGTCGAGTCGCCCAGCTACGCCAACGTCCTGGAGCTGCTGCGCGAGAGCGGCTCACGCATTGTGCCTGTAGCCCTGCGCGAGGGGCTCGCCGGCTGGGACCTCGACGCCTGGCAGCGCGTCCTGCGCGACGCCGTGCCGCGCATGGCCTACGTCATGCCCGACTTCCACAACCCCACCGGCACTCTCATCGACGACGACCAGCGGCGCGCCCTCGTCGAGAGCGCCCGCGCCGCCGGCACCGTCATCATCACCGACGAGAGCATGGCCGAACTCACCCTCGAGTCGCAGGACAGCCCGCCGCGCCGGATGGCCGCCTTCGACCGCGGCGGCACGGTGATCAGCGTCGGCTCGGCCAGCAAGGCCCTCTGGGCCGGCCTGCGCATCGGCTGGGTTCGCGCCGCCCCCGACGTCGTACGCCGCCTGGTGAGCGCCCGCGCCTACCTCGACCTCGGGTCCCCGGTCGTCGACCAGCTCGCCGTCGCCTGGCTGCTGCGCACCGGCGCCTGGGACGAGGCCGTCGCGACCCGGCGTGCCCGGGCCCGCGAATACCGCGACGACCTCGTCGCCGCCCTTCGCGAACAGCTTCCCGAGTGGGAGTTCTCCGTCCCCTCCGGCGGCATGACCATGTGGGTCCGCACCGGCGATGTCTCCGGTTCCCGCCTCGCCGTCGCCGGTGAACGCCTCGGCGTCCGCGTCCCCTCCGGCCCCCGCTTCGGCATCGACGGCGCCTTCGAGTCCTACGTACGCCTCCCTTTCACCGTCGGTGGAGCCGTGGCCCGTGACGCGGTCTCCCGTCTGGCCGCGGCGGCCCAGGCCGTGCGGCACGGCGGCGGAGCGGAGGGGGAGGGGGCGGGCCTGTTCGTGGCGTGAACCCAGCCCGTGGGGCCGGGGCCACTCCGGACGCCTTGGGCAGTGGCGTCAGTGCTCAAGCTCGAGGTCGGCCCTGCCCCGCACCCGCTCCTCGGGCGCCGCCACCTCGATGATCTCCTCGGCCGCCGGGGCCGACCCGGAGGCCGTCGTGGCCGGAAGCAGGGCAAGTACCGCCTGCCGGTCGGCCTCGCCGGTCTCCTCGTCGTACGGATCCGGTGTCGCCGGCACCTGGAGCCGCAGCACGGGCCCGGCCCCGAGCCGTACGTATCCGCGCCCCGCCGGCACCGATGCCGCCGAGGTCGTGCACTGCGGAGCCCCGAGCACCAGCCGCGTCTCCTCGGCCGAGACCGCGCCGAGCACCACCCGTGCCCTGGTGTGCGCGACGATCACGCCGCACAGGGCCTCGGCCGAGTCCAGCGAGTCCGCGACCGCGACGGTCACCCCGGCCGCCCGGCCGTGCCGCAGCGGCACGTCGAGGAGTTCCTGCGGATCCTTGCGGCCTTCGGCATGGGCGAGCTGGGTGAGCGCGGTCGGCCGGTCCGCCAGGATCCACAGCGGACGGCGGGTGTCCTCGGGCGCCGGGCGTCCCGCCTGCCGGGCGCGGTTGACGGCGATGAGCCGCCGCTCGGTCTCGTGTGCGGCCCACTCCAGTGTGGCCAGCGTGCCCGCGAGGCCGCTCTCCACGGCCAGGACGCCGGGCCGCCCGATGAGGCACGCGTACTCGCCCATGCCGCTGCCGTCGATCACCACGACGTCGCCGTGCGCCAGTGCCTGCAGGGCGATGGAGCGCAGCAGCGTGGTCGTGCCGGTGCCGGGCCGGCCGAGGGCCAGCAGGTGCGGCTCGCCGGAGCGCGGGCCGGTACGCCACACGATCGGGGGAGCGTCGCGGGCCTCGTCGCCGTCGGTCACCGGCACGGTGCGCTGGACGGCGTCGGGGTCGGTGAAGCCCAGCACCGTCTCGCCGGGGGACATCACGAAGTGCTGGGCCGCGATGCCGGTGGACAGCGCCGGCAGCGCGGTGAGGGTGAGGCGGTTCTCCTCCTCGTCCCAGTCGAAGCGGTACTCGCGGCCCCGGCCGCTCTTCGCGTGCAGCACCTGCTCGATCCGGGCCTTCGACTCGGCCTCGCCGTCGGTGAAGTACGCCGGGTACCGCAGGTGCAGCCGGACCAGCCGGCCGTCCTCGAACTCGTACGAGCCGAAGGCCTCCTGCCAGTCACCGTCGTGGGTGTACATCGGGCTGGGGTCGCCGGGGTCGGACAGATACGGCACCAGCGCGTCGTACAGCGACTTGAGGCGGGCGGTCTCGGCGTCGCTGGGCCCGGTCGGCTCCGGGGTGCGGTCGCGGCCCATCCAGGCGGCCGAGCTCATGAACGCGATCAGTGCCAGATAGGGGCCGTACGGGAACAGCACGACGACCAGGCCGATGGCGGCCAGGAGCAGCAGCGCGGGTCCGCGCCGGTCCTTGGGGGTCCGGGCCCACCAGGCCCGCAGCCAGCCGAGCTGGCGTCGCAGCCCGCGCAGGATGACGAGGAGTGGGTGGAGCACGTCGGCGGCGCTGTCGGTCGCCGTACGCGCGAAGTCGCGTCCTTTGGCCAGCGAGGGACGGCCACCGTCGACGAGGCGGCTCACCGAGGGGCGGCTGCCGCTGAGAATGCCGGGGAGGGGACGCCTGGCCACGTGGTGCTCCAGAGGTTCGTTACGGGACGGGCCCGGAGCGGCAGGAGCGCGCCGGGCCCAGGGGGATGGCCGTACGGGACGGCCTGGCTACAACTTGATCCCGCCCAGCAGGCTCGCCAGGCTGGCTCCGCCGGCCTTGATGCTCGGGGCGATGGCGGTGCCCGCGAGATAGAAGCCGAAGAGTGCGCAGATGAGTGCGTGGGACGCCTTGAGTCCGTCCTTGCGGAAGAACAGGAAGACGATGATGCCGAGCAGGACGACGCCTGAAATGGACAGGATCATGGGGTTACTCCTGTGTGATGGGGACTGTCACCATGAGTCCTTCCATGCTTACAGACAGTAATGGATATTGGAAAGCGGCAAATGGGTGATTTGTAGATTATTTAGCCCAAGCGGGCGCTTTGCGGTGCTCCATCAGGATCCTCGCCGCACCGGGGCGCCCTCATGCGGACCGTCCCGCCGACGGAGCAGCGAAGTCGCCCGGACGGGTGATCAACCCCGCTAATCTGCCGCCATGGCCTCCTTGCTGGAGCACGAACTGGCACAGATCAACATCGCCCGCCTCAAGGCCCCGCTGGACTCCCCGCAGCTCGCCGAATTCGTCGCCGGCCTCGATCCGGTGAACGCCGTCGCCGACGCGGCTGAGGGCTTCGTCTGGCGCCTCCAGGGCGACGAGGGCAACGCCACCGACATCGGCGTCCTCGGCGACGACTGGCTGATTGTCAACATGTCGGTATGGCGGGACGTCGACTCACTGAAGGCCTTCATGTACGACGGCCTCCACCGCGACCTGCTGCGCCGCCGACGCGAGTGGTTCGAGCGCCTCGACGAGGCCGTCACCGCCTTGTGGTGGGTCCCGGCCGGACACCGCCCCTCCGTCCCAGAGGCCGAACAACGGCTGCTCCACCTGCGGAAACACGGCGCCACCCCGCACGCCTTCACCCTCCGGGAGATCCACCTCGTAGGGTAGGAAAGCGTCAGCGCAGACCCCGCACACCACCGGCCACCGGAGCGAGGAACGATGAGCGAGCCGACCCACGGCACAGAGCCCGCGCACGACCCCGAGGTCCTGCAGCTCGCCGGCAAGGTCTTCGACCTCGCCCGGCATGGCGGCACCGACACCCTCGCCGCCTATGTCGACGCCGGCGTGCCGGCCAACCTCACCAACGACAAAGGCGATTCGCTGCTGATGCTCGCGGCCTACCACGGCCACGCCGACGCCGTCACCGCCCTCCTGCACCGCGGCGCCGACCCCAACCGCGCCAACGACCGAGGCCAGACCCCCCTGGCCGGCGCCGTGTTCAAGGGCGAGGACGCCGTCATCCAGGCCCTCGTCGACGGTGGCGCCGACCCCACCGCAGGCACCCCGTCCGCCGTGGACACCGCCCGCATGTTCGGCAAGGACGAACTGCTCAAGCTCTTCGGCGCCGCATGACCGGCAACGGCGTGGAACCCCTGCGCATAGGCATCCTGGGCGCCGCCCGCATCGCCGAACGGGCCGTGGTGGACCCCGCCCGCACGACCGGACACCGCATCGTGGCCGTCGCCGCCCGCGACCGAGGGCGGGCGCAGGCCTTCGCCCAGGCACACGGCGTCGAGCGCGTACGGGACTCGTACGCCGAGGTCATCGAGGACCCGGCGGTCGAGGTGGTCTACAACCCGCTGGCCAACGGCCTGCACGGACCGTGGAACCTCGCCGCGGTCGCCGCGGGCAAGCACGTCCTGACCGAGAAGCCCTCGGCCAGCAACGCCGAGGAGGCGGACGAGGTCCGCACCGAGGCCGCCAAGGCGGGCGTGGTCTTCATGGAGGGCTTCCACTACCTCTTCCATCCCGTGACGCAGCGCCTGCACGCCCTCCTCGCCTCCGGTGAACTCGGCGACCTGCTGCACAGCGAGACCACCTTCACGGTCCCCGCCCCGCCCGACGACGACCCGCGATGGTCACTACCGCTGGCCGGCGGGGCGCTGATGGACCTGGGCTGCTACAGCCTCCACGCGCAGCGCATGCTCGCCCCCTGGGCCGGCGGGCCGCCCCGCCTGACCGGCGCGCGGGGACGTGAGCGGGCGGGCGCGCCCGGCGTCGACGAAGCGATCGACGCGGAGTTGGAGTTCCCCGGCGGTGCCACCGCCACGGCGGGCTGCGACATGGGCGGGGACACCCTCGAGGTCAGCCACCGCGTCGTGGGCAGCCGCGGCGAGGCGACCGCCGTCAACTTCGTCCTGCCCCACCTGGACGACCGCCTCATGGTGAAGGCAGCGGCGGGGGAGCGGGTGGAGGAGTTGGGCAGACGCACCTCGTACGCCTACCAGTTGGAGGCGTTCGCCGCCCGGCTGCGGGACGGGACTCCGCTGCCGATCGGTCCGGACGACGCGGTCGAGACGATGCTGCTCATCGACGACACCTACCGCGCCGCCGGCTTCCAACCGAGGCCGCGCACCTCGCGTTGACGGATCAGAAGCCGCCCCCGCCCCCGCCACCGTCGCCGAAGCCCCCGCCGAATCCGCCGCCGTCCCCGAAACCGCCGTCAAAACCGCCACTGCCGCCGTCGTAGCCGTCCCCGCCGTACCCGTACCCGTAGCCGCCGAGTGAACCGCCCAGCAGCGTCCCCGCCAGCAGCCCCGGCAGGAACATCGAGCCGTACGACCCGAAGTAGCCGCCCGCCCACGGGGCGTACGCCGGGCCCGCCTCCCAGTAGGGGCGGCGCTCCCCGCCCACCGGCACCGTGCGCACCGCCGGGTCGGCGCCGTCCGCCAGGCGGGCCGCGTCCGCCGCGCACACCGGCACCGTGCGTGGCGCCCCGCCTTCGGGTGCCCACTCGGCATCCTGCACCGACGGGCCGTGCCGGGGGTCGAAGAAGCACGGCGGGCGCCGCTCGGGCAGCGGGAGCCCCTTGCGCCGGGCGTCGAGGACCGCGAGGGCGAAGCGGCCCTCCTCCAGGGCCTGGCTCACCCCGCGTACGTCCTCCGGGCGCCGGGCGGCGGCGGAGCGCTGCTTCGCCGTTTCGTAGGCGTCCAGCGCGCGGCCGTAGTCCTCCAGCATCTCGGGCGTCGCCTCCGGATCGGAGGGTACGAAGTCCAGCCGGTCCAGGGTCTCCCCGTAGGCGGTGATGTCCTCCTCGACCGCCCCGCGCACCTGCTCCAGGTCCGCCCGCTCCCGTTCCCGGCGTCGCCGGGTGTTCCTGCGTCCGAGCAGCAGCCCGCCCCCGCCGAGCACCACCACCACGGCGCCCAGCGCGATCAGCGCGCCCACGCCGCCCGTGCCGTGCGTCCGGTGGCTGCCCTGGTCCGCCCCGCCGTTGCCGGCCGACGCCGCGACATCAGCCACGAAGCCGTCCAGGATCGCCGACGGGTCTCCCGGGTGCGCCTGCAGATTCCGCTGGGCCAGCGCCTGCGCGGTGCTGCCCGGGAGCACCGACCTGTCCGACGCCGCCCCGAAGTTCGAGCCCAGCGCCACGGCGTACACACCCGGGCGGCCCACGGCCGACCGCAGCCGGTCGAAGACCTGGTTGCCGCCGTAGGCCGGGTCGTCCGGGAGGACGGCGACGTAGATGGGGACTCCGGTGTCGCGGATGCGCTGCGCCAGATCATGGGCCTGGGTGGTGGAGAGCTTTCCGGAAGCGGCCGGGTCGACGTAGACCGGGCTGGTGCGCAGCGCCTTCGCGACCGCCTCGATGCTCGTCGCCGCATGCGCGGAACCGGAGGTGAACAGCGAGGCGGCGAGCGCCAGCACGGTCGCGGCCACAACAAGCACAGCCCTCCGCGCCCCCTGCGCGTTTACCGCCATAGCGGTCATATACCCAGATTCCGCCATGTCAGTGCGGATCGGCGGACTGCACCAGCCCCGGCAGGTCGGCGAAGGAGTCCAGGACCCGGTCCGGCTCGCCGTCCGCGCGCCGCAGCGACTCCGGCTGGAACTTGCCGGTCCTGACCAGCACCCCGGTGATCCCCTGCCGCTGGGCGGCCAGCACATCGGCCTCGACGTCGTCGCCCACCATCAGCGCCTCCGTTGCACCGATGCCCAGCCGCGCCAGCGCGGCCTCGAAGAACGCCCCGGACGGCTTGCCCACGACCTCCGCCTCGACGCCTGCCGCGCGCTCCAGACCCAGCAGGAAGGCGCCGCTGTCCAGCTGCAGCCCGGCATCCGTGCGCCAGAACAGATTCCGGTGCATCGCCACCAGCCGGGCGCCGCGCTGCAGGTGCCCGAACACCTCGTTCAGGACCCGGTAGCCGAACTCCGGGCCCGCCCCGCCGACCACCACCACATCCGGCTCCTCGCCCTCGCCGGCCAGGGCCAGCCCTTCCAGGTCCTCCGCGATGTCCCCGCTGTTCAGCAGCAGGCACCGGGCGCCCGGACAGTGCTCGGCCAGATACGCGGCCGTGGCCGCCGGCGCGGTGAGGACGTCGTCGGGCCCGACGACGAAGCCGGCGTCGGCGAGCGTCCGCGCGATCGACGCCCGGGTCCGCGAGGTGGTGTTGGTGAGCAGCGCCAGCGGCAGTCCGAGGTCGCGCAGCCGCCGCAGAGCCTCCACGGCGCCCGGCAGCGGCTTCCACGACACGGTGAGCACACCGTCGATGTCGATCAGGACCCCTCGCACTCCCGGTACGCGCTCCATGGAACCGACTCTAGGACCTGTCCGGCCGCCCGGCCCGAGCCCGTAGGCTGGCTCGAATGGCTGTCCGGAGAGTCCGGAGACAGCTGTCCGCAGACCGGGAAGGCCGTCGATGTTCGCCCTGCACGCCGTGTGGAGAGCGGACCGCCGCCTGGCACTGTGGGCCGAGGACTCCCTACTGCCGCCCGACCGGTACGCCTGCGCCCCGGAGACCGTCGCCCAGCTTCTCGGCGGCACCGGCCCCGGCCTGGAGTGGCTGATGACCAAGGCCGCCGCGGGCGTGACCACCCTGCTGCTGCCGACGCAGAACGGCGCGCCCCTGCCGTCCCCCGACCTCGGCCGCGCCGTCCAGGGCCCCCGCGCGCCGGTGACCCTCGCCCCGTGGCGGGTGCCCTCGCTACTCCTCGAACCCGGCGAGGCGGCGCAGCTCCTCGGCGAGCTCTACGCCCCGGGGAAGCCGTTCCTGGCCACCCAGCTGCCCGCCGAGGGCCAGGTCGACGTACCGTACGGCGCATCGCTGCGCTGGCTCACCGCCGTCCACGACCTGGCCTGGCGGCTGGTCGGATGCGGTCAGGTACTGCCGGCCGTGGCCACCGAGGACGGACAGCCGTACGCGCGGTGGCGCCCGGTGCCGGACGCCGACGGATGGCGGGAGACACGGGAGCTGACCGCGGCGGTCCCGCCGGTCTGCCGCGCCGAGCGCAGCGCCGGCCACCCCGACGGCAGGGCGGCCGGGGAACTGGTGGCCGACCTCCTGGACGTCCTGGCCGACTGCGAGGCCCGGGCCGCGCTGGAGGACGAGCCGCCACTGCTGCGCCCCGGGCGGGCACGGAGCCCGGACGGCGCGCCGGAGGCGTGGCTGCGGGCGCTCGGCTCGGACAGCGGCCGAGTCGAGGGCGCAGCCGAGACCGCAGTCGAGGGCGCCGACGCGGCCGCGCTCGCCGGGCTGCGTGACCGGCTCGACGCCTGGTACCGCTCAGAGGCCCCGGCCGACGAGCCACTGCGTACGTGCTTCCGGCTCGGCGAACCGCTCGGCCCCGACCCCGCCGACCCCGACGGCGACCCCTCGGAAGACAACTGGCGGCTGGAGTTCCTGCTCCAGGCCACCGACGAGCCCTCGCTGATGGTCGCCGCCGACGCCCTCTGGGCACCCGGACCCGCCCTCAGCGCACTGGAGCGCAAGGCCCCGCGCCCCGGCGACGCCCTCCTGGACGGGCTCGCCCGGGCGGCCCGCCTCTGGCCGCCACTGCGCGAGGCCCTGCGCTCCAGCCACCCCACCGCCCTGCGCCTCGACCGGGCCGGCGCCCTGGCCTTCCTCCGCGACGCCGCACCGGCCCTCGCGGCGGCCGGCCACGGCGTCCTGCTGCCGACGTGGTGGCAGCGCCCGGCCGGCTTCGGACTCACCCTGAGCGTGCGCACCGCCCAGCCCGGCCTCGTACACGACCGCAGTCTGCTCGACCGGGACCGGATCGTCGCCTTCCGCTGGCGGGCCGCGATCGGCGACCAGCCGCTGACCGAGGCCGAGCTGACCGAACTGGCCGCCGCCAAGCAGCCGTTGGTGCGGCTGCGCGGCCAGTGGACCGAGGTCGACCCGGCCCGGATCGCCGCCGCCCTGGCCTTCCTGGAGCGGCAGGGAAGCGGCACCATGGCCGCCGGCGAGGTGCTGCGCGTAGCCCTGGACCCGGACGCCACGGTGGGCGGCCTGCCCGTGGCCGGGGTCAGCGCGGACGGGCGGCTCGGCGACCTGCTGGCCGGCACCGCCGACCACCGCGTCGACCCGGTCCCGGTGCCCGCCGGATTCGGCACGACCCTGCGCCCGTACCAGGAACGCGGCCTGGACTGGCTCGCGTTCATGTCCCGGCTCGGCCTGGGCGCGGTCCTCGCCGACGACATGGGGCTCGGCAAGACCGTGCAGACCCTCGCCCTGCTGGCGCTGGAGCACGCACAGGGCGCCACCGCCCCCAACCTCCTGGTCTGCCCCATGTCCCTGGTCGGCAACTGGCAGCGCGAAGCAGCGAGGTTCGCCCCGATGCTGCGCGTCCACGTCCACCACGGCGCGCAGCGCCTGTCCGGCGACGCCCTGCGGCAGGCCGCACAGGCCGCGGATCTGGTCGTCACCACCTACGGACTCGCCGAACGCGACGCCGCCGAGCTTCGGGCCACGCAGTGGCGGCGGGTCATCGCCGACGAGGCCCAGCACATCAAGAACTCCGCCACCCGCCAGGCCGCTGCCGTCCGCTCGCTGCCCGCCGCCCACCGGATCGCCCTCACCGGCACCCCCGTCGAGAACCGGCTCGCCGAGCTCCACGCCGTCCTGGACTTCGCCAACCCCGGCCTCTTCGGCTCGGCCACCCGCTTCAAGGAACGCTGGTCCATCCCCATCGAGCGCGACGGCCACAGCGACACCGCCGCCGAACTCCAGCGACGCACCCGCCCCTTCATCCTGCGGCGCCTCAAGAACGACCCCGCCATCGCCCGCGACCTGCCGGAAAAGGTCGAGATGACCGTCAACTGCGGCCTCACCGCCGAGCAGGCCGGCCTCTACCGGGCCGCCGTCTCCGACATGCTCGCCCGCATCGCCGAGAGCCGCGGCATCGAGCGCAAGGGCATCGTGCTGTCCACGCTCACCAAGCTCAAGCAGATCTGCAACCACCCGGCCCAGTTCCTCCGCGAGCCCTACGAGGGCGCCTCGGCACGCCTCACCGGCCGCTCGGGCAAGCTGGAACGCCTGGAGGAGATCCTGGCCGAAGCCCTCGCCGAGGGCGACAAGGTGCTGTGCTTCACCCAGTTCGCCGAGTTCGGCCGGCTGCTCCACGGCCATCTGGCCCGGCGGCTCGGCCGCGAGGTGCTCTTCCTGCACGGCGGCGTCCCCAAGCACGCCCGCGACGCGATGACCGCCCGCTTCCAGGACCCCGCCGGGCCCCCGGTCTTCCTGCTCTCCCTCAAGGCCGGCGGCACAGGGCTCAACCTCACCGCCGCCGCCCATGTCATCCACCTCGACCGCTGGTGGAACCCGGCGGTCGAGGACCAGGCCACCGACCGCGCCTTCCGGATCGGCCAGCGCAGAAACGTACAGGTCCGCAAGTTCGTCTGCGCCGGCACCATCGAGGAGCGCATCGACGCGATGATCGAGGCCAAGCGGACCCTGGCCGGCTCGGTCGTCGGCGACGGCGAGCAGTGGCTCACCGAGCTGTCCACCGACGAGCTGCGCGACCTCGTGGAGCTTTCGGCCGACGCCGCAGAGGAGACCACGTGAACGCGAACGAGGAACGGCACGACAGGCCGCTCGCCGACTGCCTCGAGGACTTCTGGGACTGCGCCGACGACCTCCCGCGCGAGCGCGACCCCGGGCCGCCGGACCCCGCCCCCGGCCGCCTCGGCCCCTCCGGGATCACCGTCCGGGGACGCGACCTCGCAGCCGTACTGCGGCCCGCCTACGACGCGTTCACACGACGAGCGGACGGGTCATCGGACTGATCGGCGCCGGGAGTTCGGTCCCGCCCATCAGATAGCGGTCGACGGCCGCCGCCGCCGACCGGCCCTCCGCGATGGCCCACACGATCAGCGACTGGCCCCGCCCGGCGTCGCCCGCCACGAACACCCCGTCGGCGTCGGTCCCGAAGTCCGCGTCGCGCGCGATCGTGCCACGCTCGTCCACCCGCACCCCGAGCCCGCCGATCAGCCTGCCGTCCCGCTCCACTCCGTCGAACCCCAGGGCCAGCAGCACCAGTTGGGCCGGAATGACCCGCTCCGTCCCGGGCCGGGGCGCGCGCCCGCGTTCCTCGACCTCGGTGAGGTGCAGTGACGACACCCGGCCGTGCGCGTCGCCCTCGAACTGCAGCGTCGACGCGCAGAACATCCGTATGTCCCCCTCCCGGCTCGGCAGCGGGACACCCCGCTGTGCCAGGTCCTCCCCGGCGGCCAGAGCCAGTTCCAGGGCCTCCTCATGGGCGGGGGAGACCCGGTACACCTTGGGGTGGATGGGCCACGGCTCGTGCTCCGCCCGGTCCTCGCCGGGCCGGGGGTTGATGTCCAGCTGTACGACCGAGGCGGCGCGCTGCCGCAGTACGGTCCCCAGGCAGTCGGCGCCGGTGTCCCCGCCGCCCACGATCACCACGTCCTTGCCGTCGGCGCTGATCGGGGAGGCCGCCATGTCGCCGTCGCACACCCGGTTGGCCAGCGTCAGATACTCCATCGCCTGGTGAATCCCCGTCAGCTCCCGCCCGGTCACCGGAAGTTCCCGCCAGGAGTGCGCCCCGATCGCGATGACCACGGCGTCGTACCGCTGACGCAGCCGCGCCGCGTCCACCTCACCGCCGACGTCGGCGCCGGTGCGGAACTTCGTGCCCTCGGCGCGCATCTGCCCGAGCCGGCGGTCCAGATGGACCTTCTCCATCTTGAACTCCGGTATGCCGTACCGCAGCAGCCCGCCGAGCCGGTCGGCCCGCTCGTACACCGTCACCGTGTGCCCGGCCCGGGTCAGCTGCTGCGCGCAGGCCAGCCCGGCCGGCCCCGAGCCGATCACCGCCACCGTCCGCCCCGACATGCGCTCCGGCGGCCTGGGCGGGACGTATCCCTGCCGCCAGGCGTCGTCGGCGATGGCGACCTCGACGTTCTTGATCGTCACCGGGTCGGCATTGATCGCCAGGACGCACCCCGACTCGCAGGGCGCCGGACAGAGCCGCCCGGTGAACTCCGGGAAGTTGTTGGTCGCGTGCAGCCGGTGGCTCGCGGCCTCCCAGTCGTCCCGGGACACCAGGTCGTTCCACTCCGGGATGAGATTGCCCAGCGGGCACGCGTCATGGCAGAACGGAATGCCGCAGTCCATGCACCGGTCCGCCTGCGCCCCGATGATCGGCAGCAGCGCCTGCCCCTGGTAGACCTCATGCCAGTCCTGCACCCGGTCCTCGACCGGGCGGCGGGGCCAGGTGCGGCGGGGGGTCTTGAGAAAGCCCTTGGGGTCGGCCACGGCGGCCTCCAGCAGCGGGGAGAGCCGATCGGACGTTCCCTCGCCACGATACGACTCATCTGGCCGGTTTTCGACGTGCCTACGCCCCCGGCCGCCGCGACCGCCCCAGGGCCGCCGCCACGACCACGTACGGCACGGCCGCCAGCGCGAACAGCAGCCCGGGACCCGTCCACCGCGAGCCTGCGGCATACCCGGCGAAGATCAGCACCGCCACCACCTCCGTACCGAAACCGGCCATCGACGTCACCGTCGCCCGCGACCCGTCCGCGATCCGCTCCTGGAGGCGGGCGTCCGCCGCCACCGTCGCCCACTGGAACACCCCGAAGGCGACCGCCACCAGCACCATCCCCGCCGCCCGCCCGCTCATCGCCCCCACCGCCAGGCAGCCCGCCGCGACGGCCAGCGCCGGCGCCGCCGCCCGCCCCTGGCCCCGCCCGGCCAGGAAGCCGCCCACCGTGACCCCGGCGGTGACCAGCAGCACCAGCAGCGGTGCGACCGCCGGGCCGACCCCGGTCGACCGGGCGAGCAGCGGTACGTACTCGTCCATCGCGTCGAACCCCGACAGCGCCGCCACCAGCACCAGGCACCGCCGCGCCCCCGGCGAGCCACGCACCTCGGCGAACCCCTCCCGCAGCACCGCCACGAAACCCTGCTCCGGCATCTCCTCCCGCTGCCCCCGGGACTCCGGCAACGCCAACGCCACCGGCACCCCGAGCAGCGTGGCGGCCACACTGGCGATCCCCAGCGCCCGGTAACCGCCCGCGGCCAGCACGGGACCGGCCAGCGCGTCAGCCGCCAGCACCGCCGTCGTACCGACCGCCCGCGCACGGCCGATCAGCCGGGCGTACGAGGCCTGCGCCCGCGCCCGCGACAGCTCCTCGTACACCAGCGCCTGGAGCGTGCCCGAACGCAGCGCACTGCCCGCGCCCCACAGCACGAAACCGGCCGCGAAGGACGGATAGCAGGGCAGGAACGTCCACAGCGCGAAGCCGGCGGCGGACAGCAGGGGCGCGAGCGCCAGCAGCCGCCTGCGTGAGTACACATCCGCCCAGAGTCCCGACGGCACCTCCAGCACGAAGCCGGTGACCGACCAGATGGCGAAGAGCGAGGAGATCTCGGCGGCCGACAGCCCGGTCTCGGCGAAGAGCACCGCGTAGACCGGGTAGAACAGTACGAAGTCGTCGAAGAACGCGTAGGCGTAGAGCCGGCGCGCGAGCCGAGTCTGTGGTGCAGGTCCCTGCGGTGAAGGTCAATGTCGCCAGGTCATACCGGAAGCGTACGGCGCGGGCAGGGCCGTTGTCAGTCCCCTCCGGTAGCGTCGGTGTCAGTGAAAACTGGCGGTCGACAAGGCGGTCCCCGATGAGTGAGCTCACTGCGGAAAACCACGAGGTGGCAGGCGCCCCACCGGGTGTCGAGCGGCAGATGGAGCGGCATCGCGTCGAGCTGACCGCCTACTGCTACCGGATGCTGGGCTCGGCTTTCGAGGCCGAGGACGCGGTGCAGGAAACCCTGGTCCGGGCCTGGCGTGGCTACGACCGTTTCGAGGGCCGCGCCAGTCTGCGGTCGTGGCTGTACCGGATCGCCACCAACGTGTGCCTGGACATGGCCAAAAGCAGCCAGCGCCGGGCCCGCCCCATGGACCTCGCCTCGCCGTCGTCGGCCTCCTCGCCCCTGGACGCGGGGCTGCCCGAGGCCACCTGGATCGGCCCGGTCCCCGACTCCCGCGTCCTCGGCGAGGGGAGCGATCCGGCCGAGCAGGCCGTCGCCCGTGAGTCCGTACGGCTCGCCTTCGTCGCCGCGCTGCAGCGGCTCGCCCCCCGGCAGCGTGCGGTGCTCATCCTGCGCGAGGTGCTGGCCTGGCGGGCGAGTGAGGTCGCCGAGCTCCTCGACACCTCCGTCGCCTCCGTCAACAGCGCCCTCCAGCGGGCCCGCGCCACCCTCGCCGCCGATGGCGAGCCCGCCGCCACCGACCCGGCCCGCCCCATGGACGACGCCCAGCGGTCGCTCCTCGCCCGCTATGTCGACGCCTTCGAGCGGTACGACCTCGACGCCCTGACCGCTCTCCTCCACGAGGACGCCACCCTCTCCATGCCGCCCTACCGGCTGTGGCTGCGGGGCACCTCGGAGATACGGGCCTGGTTCCTCGGGACCGGCAGCGTCTGCCGCGGCTCGCGCCTGGTTCCGCTCACGGCCAACGGCACCCCCGCCTTCGGCCACTACCACGAGGGCGGCGTGCCCTGGGCGATCCAGGTCATCGACGTGTCAGACGGCCGGATCACCGGGATCAACTCGTTCCTCGACACCGAGCGCCTCTTCCCGCTCTTCGGGCTCCCCGACCGGCTCGATCCATAGCGGCAGGACCCCGTCGAGTCCCGTCAGCGCCAGCAGCTCCCGCAGCCGGTCGGACGCGCCGCGCAGCCGGATCCGGTACCCGAGCCGCCGCGCGGTGAGCTGCAGTCCGGCCAGTGCCTCGACGGCGCCGAGATCCGGTTCGGTGACAGCGGCCACGTCGCAGACCACCACGGCGGGGTGGTGGCCGCGCGGCACCGCGCGCAGGCGCGCGGCCAGCCGCGCCGCGTCGGCGGGCGCGAGCGTAGGACCGATGGCCAGTACAAGGGTGTCCACAACAAGAAGACGGCCCGGCCGGGCCGGACTCATCGGCGGCAGGCCGACGAGTCCGGCCCGGTGACCGCTCCGGGCCGGGAGTTGGGTACCTGTACGGATGGCGTCCGGCCCCGCGCGGACCGATCCTGACGTCTACGGGGTCTCGGATCCGGCCTGCCGCGCACCGAACGGGCCTGAGCCCCGGTCGCGCCGGTGCCGCCTACACGTCGAAGGTGACGGTGACGGGCGCGTGGTCCGACCAGCGTTCCGGGTGCGTGGCCGCCCGCTCCACGACCGCCGACTTCGCCCGCCGCGCCAGGCCCTCCGTGGCGACCAGCAGGTCGATCCGCCAGCCCGCGTCGTTGTCGAAGGCCCTGCCCCGGTACGACCACCACGAGTACGGTCCCGCGACGTCCGGGTGGAGCCGGCGCACCACGTCGACGTAACCCGTCTCGTCGTAGACCTGGGAGAGCCAGGCCCGCTCCTCGGGGAGGAAGCCGGCGTTCTTGGTGTTGGACTTCCAGTTCTTGAGGTCCGCCTCGCGGTGGGCGATGTTCCAGTCGCCGCACACGACCGCCTCTCGGCTGCCCGTGGCGGCCTGGTCACGAAGGTCGGCCAGGTAGGACTGGAACTCCTTCATGAACCTGAGCTTCTCCTCCTGCCGCTCCGTCCCGGCCTCGCCCGAGGGCAGATAGAGACTGGCGACCGTCACACCGGGCAGGTCGACCTCCACATACCGCCCCGACCCGTCGAACTCGTCCGAGCCGAAGCCGATCCGGACCCGCTCGAACTCCCGCCGGGAGTACACCGACACGCCCGCCCGGCCCTTCGCGGCCGCCGGGGCGTGCACCACATGCCAGCCTTCGGGCTCGCGTACCTCGGCCGGGAGCTGCCCGGGCTCGGCCCGCACCTCCTGCAGGCACACCACGTCGGCGGCGGTGGCCTCCAGCCAGGGGACGAAGCCCTTCTTGGCCGCGGCGCGCAGCCCGTTCACGTTCACGGTCGTCACGGTGAGCATGCCCGGGACGATACCCGGGGCGCAGCGGCGCCCCCGACCGCCCCCGACCAGGCCTACCTCGTATGTCCGTACGATATGACGGTGGAGATCCGAACGAAGCCCTACGACCACCCCGACGCGATCAAGCTCACCGAGCAGGTGCAGCTGGAGTACGTCGAGCGGTACGGCGGTCCTGACGCCACGCCCATGGACCCGGGCCATTTCGCCCGACCGCGCGGCGTGTTCCTGGTCGGCTACCTCGACGGGGACCCGGTCGCCACCGGTGGCTGGCGGGCACAGGACGCCTCTGCGGAGGGCTTCCGTGACGGCGACGCCGAGCTCAAGCGGATGTACGTGGTGCCGGGGGCGCGCGGCCGCGGCCTCGCCCGCCGTATCCTCGCCGACCTGGAGGCCGACGCCCTGGCGGCGGGCAGGGTGCGGATGGTCCTGGAGACCGGGGTCATGCAGCCCGAGGCGATCGCCCTCTACACCTCGTGCGGTTATGCACCGGTGACCAAGTTCGGCGTCTACCGCGACCATGCCGACAGCGTGTGCCTGGGCAAGTCCCTTGGTGCGCTTGACCGTAGTCTGGCCTCATGATGGTTGAGGACAGTCCGCTCGATCGGCTCGCGTCGGGCAAGTACCTGCTGGTCACGACCTTCCGCCGGGACGGCCGCGCGGTGCCGACCCCGGTGTGGGTGGTCCGCGACGGCGACAGCCTCGGCGTCTGGACGGTGGCCGGCTCCGGCAAGGTCAAGCGGATTCGCAACCGTGCCGACGTGCTGGTCAGCGCCTGCGACGTACGCGGCAATCCGTCGGGGGAGCAGCTCCCCGGCCGTGCGGAGATCCTCGACGCCGAGCAGACTCAGCACTATCGCGGGCTGCTCGCCGGCAAGTACGGCCTGTTCGGCCGGATCAGCCTGCTCGGCAGCCGGCTTCGGCGCGGCCGGAACGGCACGGTCGCCATACGGATCACCCTGACGTGAGCCGTCGCGTCCCCCGCCGGTCGGCCGCTTCGGCCGGAGCCCCTGCCTGCACCGTCAGTGTCTGCCGTGGCTGCTGCTGCGGTACGCCCAAGATCCCCGGCGTCGACCACGCGGGTCAGCTGGCCCGCCTCAAGCAGGCACTGGCCGCCGTCTCGCGGGTCCGGGCCACCGAGTGCCTCGACGTCTGCGAGCACGGCAACGTCATCGTCGTACAGCCGTCCCCCGAGGGGCGCGCGGCCGGTGGCCGCCCGGTCTGGCTCGGCCTGGTCAACGACCCGGACGCGATCGAGGACATCACCGCCTGGGTGCGCGCCGGCGGTCCCGGGCTGGCGGAACCGCCCGGCGTGCTCGACCTGTACTCCTTCACTCCCTCGCGGCGCGTCCGGGAGGCGCTGCCGGGAGGGGCGGGCGGCGCATAGCCTCAGCGCCCCATGGCAACAGGGGCCGAACAAGCAGCAAGGGCCGTACGGGCGGTCAGGCCCGTACGGCCCCTGCTGCTCGCTGAGTCCGGCCAGGACTCAGTCGACGCTGCGAAGGATGTGCGACTCGGACGGGTCGTCCTCGTAACCGGCGAGGCGAATCGGCGCGGACCGCGCCCAGACGTCCAGATTGCGCACATCCCGCGGAGGAGCGGGGCGATCGTCGGCTTCTGGCGGGAGCTGATCCTGCTCGGTCTTCTCTGGTGTCACCGCGAACTCCTTGTGTCGGGTGAACCGGGTCGCCCAGCGCGGCCGCTACCGGGGCGCCGAACGGCCCGGTGGGGCTGGAAAAGGGCGGTTCGGACGCGGTGGCGCCGGGGGCGGAACCGGGTGGGCGGCCATGGTCGCTGGCGCTTCCCGGGACGGGCCGAGGGTATCGGTGCTTCCCTGAGAGGCGTTCCGTCCTCACCCACACTAAGCCCGTTACGCTCCGGCCACCAACCGATTACCGATCAGCCGGTGCGCCGGGCACCCTGCTGCGCCGCTGCTCCGCCGCAGGCAAGCGCCGCCCAGACCGTCCGGCCGCCCGTGTCGGGTCCCGGATGCCGGACACCCCACTGTTGCGCCACATGGTTGACCAGGACCAGTCCGCGCCCGTTCTCCTCGCCGTCGCCGGCCTCGCGGACAGCGGGTCCGCAGCTGCCGTCGCCCTGATCGGTGACCTCGACGTGGAGCAGTCCCGCCCTGGCCCACAGAGCGCAGGTGACGTGATCGCTGCCGCTGTGCAGCACGGCGTTAGTGAACAGTTCGGTGACCACCAGACCCGCGTCGTCGCACAGCCGGGCCAGCCCCCAGCGGCTCAGCGTCGCGCGGACCTGTCGCCTGGCGGCGCCCACGCACTCGGCCTGCGCCGGCAACCGGAACACATCGCCCGTAAACCCCCGTGCTATCGGCAGCTCCATGGGACGGTTCCTGACATCGTCGAAGGGTGGGCACAGCCGTGTCACACAGGCCACTATGGCCACGACCCGGGACACATGGCAAGGGCATTCTGCAAATTACACATTTCTCTCTACAGGCTGCCTGCTGCACGTAGCGCATGGCAGACTGCTCGTATGCGAGAGGTGGGCCGTGCATGAGACACGGTCGGGCGGAGCCCCGACCGTCCTGCGCCTGATCCTCGGCAAGCGGCTCCAGCACCTGCGTGAGAAGGCCGGACTCTCCTACGAAGCGGCGGCCGGGGCCCTCGACGTCACCCACGCCACCGTCCGCCGCATGGAGAAGGCCGAGGTCAGCCTCAAGATCCCGTACGTGGAGAAGCTCCTGCTCCTCTACGGAGTCGAGCCCGACGAGGTCGGCGCCTTCCTCCTCCTCGCCCGCCAGGGCAACCGCCCCGGCTGGTGGCACCGCTACCGCGACGTGCTCCCCGCCTGGTTCAGCGCCTTCGTCAGCCTCGAGGGCGAAGCGAGCACCATCCGCGCCTACGAGCCGCACTACGTCCCCGGCCTGCTGCAGACCGAGGACTACGCGCGTACAGTCCTGCGCGCCGGCAGCCCCCACCTGTCCGCCCCCGACATCGAGCGCTCGGTCGCCCTCCGCCTGGAGCGGCAGACCCTGCTCACCCGCCCCGACGCACCCGTGCTCTGGGTGTGCGCCGACGAGACCGTGCTGCGCCGCCCCATCGGCGGCCCCGGCGTCATGCGCGCCCAGCTCGACCACCTCGTCGAAGCCTGCACCTGGCCCAACGTCCGGCTCCAGATCATGCCCTTCGCCGCCGGACCCCACCCGGCGATGTACGGGCCGTTCCACATCTTCCGGTTCCAGGTGAAGGAACTGCCCGACGTGGTCTTCACCGAGAGTCTGATCGGCGCCGCCTATCTGGACGACCGGAACGACGTGTCGGCCTTCCTCGAAGCGCTGGACCGGATGTGCGCGCAAGCCGCGCCGGTAGACCGCACCGCAGCCATCCTCGATGGCGTTCGCAAGGAGATCTGACAGTTCATGCACAACGGCGACCACATATACAACGGCATGCGTGCCGGCGACCTCGGCAACGAGGGCTGGCACAAGCCGTGGAGCGGTGGCGACGGAGGCTCCTGCGTGGAGGCCATGAAGCTGCACGACGGACGGATCGCCCTGCGCCAGTCCACCGACCCCGACGGGCCGGCTCTCATCTACACCAGCCACGAGATCACGATGTTCATCCAGGGCGCGAAGGCCGGCGAGGCCGACTTCCTGGTGTCCTGACCACCCCACCCCACGAGGGGAGCCCCATGGCCGAACATCTCGGACCACTGTACGAGCCCGGCGTGGCCCACATCCGCATCGCCGCCGCCGACGCGGCGACCGCCCACCGCATCGCCGACACCATCGCCTCGCGCTACCCCCGCACCCGCCCCGCGAGCGTACGGACCACCCCGGACGGGCTCGTCGAGTTCGACCTCTACACCGACACCCTGGACTTCGACTGACCGGTCAGCCCAGCCCCGCGAGCCCGGCCAGCCGCCGGTAGGAATCCGTCATCGCCGCCCGGTCGAAGGTGCTGGTCGACACCAGCACCTCATCCGCTCCGCTGCGCTCCACCAGCCCCGTCAGCGCCTTCGCCACCTCGCCCTCCGTCCCGTGGAGGTGGCCCCGCAGCGCCTCATCGAAGTACGTCCGCTCCCGGGGCGTCATGACAAGCGAGGCGATCTCGCCGGCCGGGATGAGCGGCGGGAACGTCCCGTGCGTCCGCGACCAGGCCGCCGCCCACGCCTCCGGGACCAGCAGCTCACGCGCCTGCTCGGTGGTCTCGGCGACCGCCACCGCCGCCGAGACCACCACGTACGGCTGCGCCGCCCACGCCGACGGCCGGAACCCCGCGCGGTAGCGGCCGATCGCCTCGAGCATCCGCTCCTCGCCGCGCACCGCCCCGATGACCAGCGGCAGCCCCTGCTCCGCCGCGACATCGGCCCCCGCCCCGGTGGCCAGTACGAAGGCGGGCACCCGCAGCCCGGTGGCGGGATACGCCCGCACCGTCCCGTCACCCATGAAATACCCGAGCAGTTCCGCCAGCATGGCCCCGAAGTCCTCCATGGCGTCCTTGTCGCGGCCCAGCGCCCGCCGCACCCCGTCGGTGAACCCCACCGACCGGCCCAGGCCCATGTCGATCCGGCCCGGGAACAGCGACTCCAGCACCCCGAACTGCTCGGCCACCACGATCGGCCGGTGGTTCGGCAGCATCACCCCGCCTGTCCCCACCCGGATCCGCGCAGTCGCCGCCGCCACGGCCGCCGCCAGCACCGTCGGCGCCGAACCCGCGACCCCCGGCACCCCGTGGTGCTCGGACACCCAGAACCGGTGGAAACCCAGCGCCTCCGCCTCCCGCGCGAATGACACCGTGTCCCGCAGCGCCTGCCCCGGATCCTGCCCCCGGCGGATCCGCGAGCGGTCCAGTACCGAGAACCTGACGTGCGGCGATGTCGAAGTCACCTCTGCTGCAACGCCCGCCACGCCGTGGGATTCCCGGCCGGCCCGGCCCCAGCCCCTACTGTGGTGCCGTGCGCCTGCTGCTGATCTCCGACACCCATCTGCCCAAGCGCGCCAAGGCACTGCCCGCCGAGCTCCTCGACCGGCTCCCGCTCGCCGACGCCGTCATCCACGCGGGCGACTGGGTCGACGAAGCCACCCTCGACCTCCTGGAAGCACGCGCCAATCGCCTGATCGCGGTGTACGGCAACAACGACGGCCCCGGCCTGCGCGCCCGCCTGCCCGAGATGGCCCGGGCCGAACTGGGGGGCCTGCGCTTCGGGGTCGTCCACGAGACCGGACCGGCCGAGGGACGCGAGCGGCGCTGCGCGGAACGCTATCCCGACCTGGACGTGCTGGTGTTCGGGCACAGCCACATCCCCTGGGACTCCGCCGCCCCCGGCCTGCGGCTGCTCAACCCCGGCTCGCCCACCGACCGCAGGCGGCAGCCGCACTGCACGTACATGACCGCCGAGGTGACGGCGGGCACGCTCACCGACGTCCGGCTGCACCGCCTGCCGCCGCGTCCCGCGCTGTGAGGCGAAGCCGGACCTCCAGCTCCTGGTCTCCGGACACCGAGCTGCGCTCGTCGACGCCGAAGGACTGCGCCAGTGCGGTCTCGACCTCGTGGACATGGTGCGGGTCGCCGGACAGATCCGCGGTGACAGGTGCGCGGAGTCCCACGGGCCCCGCCCCAGAACCATGGGTTTGGGCGTCGACGTCCAGCGCCCAGACGGTCGGGTGAGCCGATCCCGAGGCGGCGGCGGGTGTACGGGCCGCCTCGGTGGGTCCGTGGTCGGCCTTCGTCTCGGGGAAAACACGCTCCAGGGCGCCGAAAACGGCGTCTGCGTCCTTGCGGTCCTGGGCCGAGAGCAGGACATCGACATGGGTGTGGGGGTGCGGCGTGCTCATCAGCATGGCTCCTTGGAGGGAAGACTGACGCGACTCCGGCAGTCCCGACGATAGGACGTCCGGAGAGCGGGCGCATTGCGGCGCTGCGCCGGACGCCTTCCCCCGTTCAGCCCCCGTAACCGATCTCCTCCGCCACCGGGTCCCGGCCCGGCTCCCCGAACCGCCAACGCGTCATCGACTCGGTGAAGGCTCCCTCGAACCAGCTGTGCCCGGTGACCGGCGTGACGGCGAAGACACGGGAGTCCCGGACCGTGATCGACACCGGCTCGCCCGTGCGCGGCATCACGTACTTCGCGGCGTACGCGGCGTCCACCTCCGCCGGCACCTCGCCCGCCGGGACATCCTCGGCCCGGCCGCGCAGCGACACCAGGTCCGAGGCGCTCTCCAGATGGACCGCGACCCTCGGGTCGGCAGCGAGGTCCCGGGCCTTCAGAGTCTGCGGGGCGGTGCTGAACCACAGCCGGCCGTCCACCCACACCCCCCACACCGGCATGGCGTGCGGGCCGCCGGCTGCCGACGCGGTGCAGATCCAGTAGGAGCGCGCCGGCTCCAGGCGCTTGCGTACTTCCGCCCAGGCGATCGGAATGCGTTCGCTCATGCCGCTCAGTCTCCCCCTGGGGGTGCCGTGCGGCGAGGCACCGCGCGGCTTACATCCGGCGCCACTTCTCGTGCACGGTGACCTCACGGATGCGCCATCCGGCGTCCGTGCGCAGCAAGCTGAAGGTGTAGGTGCCGCCACTGATGAAATTCGGAGCCGAGGTGTCCTGCGGACCCTCCGGCGGGGTCCCGGCCAGGCGCATCGGATTGACGTAGTCGGCGCGGACGTGGGCGTCTCCCGGGTCGTCGACCGTCACCCGCCGGTTGACGATCAGGTGCTGGCGCACCGGGAAGAGCCGCATCATCTCGGCCAGCCACGCGGCCACCTCGCCCGCGCCGGCGGCGATGCCTCCCGAGGAGCGGTAGTCGGCCCGCCCGTCAGGGGTGAACAAGGCCTGGTAGGCGGCCCAGTCGCCGTCGTCGACGGCCACCGCGTAGCCCGTTATCACCTCGTCGACGGCCAGCCGGTCCAGCACAGCCGAGAGTTCCGCGCGCTGCGTCATCGGCCCAGTGTTCGGCACCGGACGCCACCCGCCAAGGGGTCGCGCAGCCGGAAGTCACCCCGCCTGCTCCTGCGGCAGCGGGATACGCAGGCTCAGTGCGCCGCGAAGGTCCAGCCAGGCGGACTGCGGCCCGCGCACCAGCCGCAGGACCACCTCGTCGCAGCCGGGGCACCGCGCCACCCAGCCGGGCGCGTGGGTGTACACCCGCAGTGCCGCGACCGGGCCGGTCAGTCCGCACGACGCGCAGCGGCCGTCGGCGGCTGTCACGTCGACCGCGAAGATCTCCAGCAGCGGCCCGGCCAGAGCGTTGCCGTCGACGTACTGCGCCGTGTCCTGTGGGCTGTCCTGTGGGGTCATGTCAGCCTCCTGTGGGGCCGAAGCGTTCGGTCCTGATGCGGCGCGGGTCGTGGCCGAGGCCGACCAGCAGGTCCGCCGCCGCCTCCACGAAGCCGGTCGGCCCGCAGACGAAGCAGGCGGGACCGGCCTGTGGTCCGTGGCCGTCGGGGTCGAGGTCGGCGGCCGTGAGCCGGCCCGGCGGGCGGGGCCAGTCCGGGGGCGCCGTACGGGTGTACACGTAGTCGACGCCCACCCCCGCGTCCGCGGCCGGGGGCCGGCGCAGCTCGCCCGCGTAGTAGAGCTCGGCAGGTCCGCGCAGCGAGTACACGAGGCGGAACGGGGTGCCGGCGGCCGCGGCGCGGCGGGCCCGGACCATGGCCATCAGCGGGACGATGCCCGAGCCGCCGGCGACCAGCAGCACCGGGTCCGGGTCGGCCGGACGCCACACGAACCAGCCGCCGACCGGGCCGCGGATCTCCAGCGGGTCGCCGGGGGACAGGACGTCGGTCAGATAGGGGGAGACCTCGCCGTCGGGCACCCGCTGCACGGTGAGTTCGAGACGGTCGCCGTCCGGGGGCGCGGCCAGGGAGTAGCTGCGCTGGGTGCTGTAGCCGTCGGGCGCGGTGAGCCGGACGTCGGCGTGCTGGCCCGCCAGGTGCCCCGGCCAGCCCGGCACGTCCAGGACGAGGGTGCGCGCGGCGGCCGTCTCGGCGCGGCTCTCGACGAGGGTGGCCACCCGCCAGGCCAGGCGACCGGTCAATCGCCCTGATACCGCTGCTCGCGCCACGGGTCTCCGTAGTCGTGGTAGCCGGCGCTCTCCCAGAATCCCGGCTCGTCCTGCTCGGTGAGCTGGATGCCACGCACCCACTTCGCCGACTTCCACAGGTACAGGTGCGGGACCAGGAGCCGGGCCGGGCCGCCGTGTTCGGGCGTCAGGTCGTCGCCGTCGTAGCGGTAGACGATCCACGCCCTGCCGTCGAGCAGGTCCTCCAGCGGCAGATTGGTGGTGTACCCGCCGTAGGAGTGCACCAGCGCGAAGTCGGCCGCCGTCTCGACGTCTTCGAACAGCACGTCGAGCGACACGCCCTGCCAGTCGGTGCCGAGCTTGGACCACTTGGTGACGCAGTGCAGATCCACCGTCGGCTGCTCGCTGGGCAGCGCCATCAGCTCCTGCCAGGACCACTGGTGCCGCTGCCCGGACTCGGTGGCGATGACGAACGCCCAGTCCTGCTGAGCGATCCGCGGCGTGGGCCCGGCCGACAGCACGGGGAAGTCCTCCACCAGATACTGCCCCGGCGGCAGCTTCACGCCCGCCGCGCGGGACCGTCCGTGAAAGCCAGGCGAGACGATTCCCATGGGCCGCTCCTCCCGTGCCGGCGTTGCCGATCGGACTTCCCACCCTACGCAGTGGATGCCGCCGCCGCGCCCGGGCCGGAGTAGCCTGCGTGGTGTCCGTACGCGGGGGACACGGAGGCCGGTATGACCGATGCCGTACGTGCCGTGAAGGCGTCCGGAGGCCTGACGATGTCGCAGGCCGGCGGCCGCTGGGTGCTGGCCGCCGTCGTCCTCGGATCCGGGATGACCTTCCTGGACGGCACCGTCGTCAATGTCGCCCTCCCCACGATCGGCCGGGACCTGGGCGCGTCGCTGGCCGGTCTGCAGTGGACCGTCAACGCGTACACCCTGTCGCTGGCCGCTCTGATCCTGCTGGGCGGTTCCCTGGGGGACCGGTACGGCCGCCGCAAGGTGTTCATGACCGGGGCGGTGTGGTTCGCGGCGGCCTCGCTGCTGTGCGGGCTCGCCCCCGACATCGGGACGCTGATCGCCGCGCGGACGTTGCAGGGCGTCGGCGGGGCGCTGCTCACGCCGGGGTCGCTGGCCCTCATCCAGGCGTCCTTCGCCGCGCAGGACCGCGCCCGGGCGATCGGCGTGTGGTCCGGGCTCGGCGGGATCGCGGGCGCGCTGGGGCCGCTGCTCGGCGGCTGGCTGGTGGACTCGGCCGGCTGGCGCTGGGTCTTCCTGATCAACCTTCCGCTGGCGGCCACGGTCGTCGCCATCGCGGGCCGGCATGTGCCCGAGAGCCGGGACGAAACGGCGACCGGTCGCTTCGACTGGCAGGGCGCCACACTCGGAGCCGCCGGGCTGGCCGGGGTGACGTACGCCCTGATCGAGGCAGGCGGCAGCTCCGCGGGCATCGCCGTCACCGTGCTCTCCGGCGTCCTGGGCGCCATCTGCCTGGCCGGTTTCGTCCTGGTGGAGCGGCGCAGCCACCACCCGATGCTGCCGCCTGGGCTGTTCGCCTCCAGGCAGTTCACCGCTGCCAATGTGGTGACCTTCGCGGTCTACGCCGCGCTGGGCGGGGTGTTCTTCTTCCTCGTGCTGGAGCTGCAGACCGAGGCCGGGTTCTCCGCGCTCGCCTCCGGCACCGCCCTGCTGCCGATCACCGTCATCATGCTCCTGCTGTCCGAGCGCTCCGGCCGCCTGGCCGTCCGCATCGGCCCCCGGATCCCGATGACGGTGGGCCCGGCCATCTGCGCCGTGGGGCTGCTGCTGATGACCCGGATCGGTGCCGGTGCGTCGTACGTGGCCGACGTACTGCCCGCCGTGTGCGTCTTCGGGCTGGGCCTGGCCACCACCGTCGCCCCGCTCACCGCGACCGTCCTGGCCTCCGCCGACGACCGGCACGCCGGGGCCGCCTCGGGCGTCAACAACGCCGTGGCCCGGGCGGCCGGCCTGCTGGCGGTGGCCGCGCTGCCGCTGCTGGTGGGGCTGTCGGGCAACGACTACGAGCATCCGGCGGCCTTCGGCACCGGCTTCCGTACGGCCGTGATGATCTGCGCGGGCCTACTGGTGGCGGGCTCCGTCCTGGCCTGGTTCACCATCCGCTCCGACGCCCTGCGCGAGGCACCCGCCGAAGCCGCGCCCGGCGACGAACCGCCGGCCAGGCCCGAGCCGCCGTGCCGCCACCACTGCGCGATCGGGGCCCCGCCGCTGCAGTGCGGGGCCCGCGAACCGCGCTGACCGGCCGCCGTTACGGCACCACCACGATCTTCCGGCCCTGCCCGGACCGGAACTGCTCCAGCGCCTGCGGGTACTCCGCCAGCGGCAGCCGGTGGCTGATGAACACCTCCGGGTCCAGCACACCGCTGGCGAACAGGGCGGCGGCCCGCTCATAGCTGTGGAGCACCGCCATCGAGCCGGTGATGGTGATCTCCTGGTTGTAGATCTTGTACGGCTCGATGGTGGCGGTCGTGGCGTAGTCGGCGACCCCGAACTGCAGGAAGGTCCCGGCCTTGGCGACCCGGCCCAGGCCGTCCTGGATGGCGGCGGGGTTGCCGGTGGCGTCGATGACCACGTCCCAGCCGCGCGGCTGCTCCAGCTCCGCCGCCGTGGCGGCCGACCGTGTGCAGCCCAGTGCGCCGGCGGTCGCCAGCCGCTCCGGGTTGACGTCGACGACGTCGACACTCGCGGCCCCGGTGCGCTTGGCGAGCTCCAGCATCATCAGGCCCATCGTCCCGGAGCCGTAGATCAGTACCTCCGCGCCCATCCGGGCGTTGAGGACGTCGTATCCGCGCACCGCGCACGACAGCGGCTCGATCAGCGCGGCGTTCTGCACGCTCACGTGCTCGGGCAGCCGTACGCAGTTGGCCACCGGCGCGACCGCGTACTCGGCGGCGCCGCCCGCGACCGTGACGCCGATCGCACCCCAGCGGTCGCACAGGTTGCCGCGACCGATCCGGCAGTAGCGGCACTCGTGGCAGTACAGGGAGGGGTCGACGGCCACCTTGTCGCCCACGGCCAGTTCGGTGACCTCGGTGCCGATCCCGACGACCTCGCCGGCGAACTCGTGCCCGGGCACGATCGGCAGGGTGGGCGCGAACTCGCCCTGCAGGATGTGCAGATCGGTGCCGCACAGCCCGCACGCGGACACGTTGACGACCACCTGGCGCGGTCCGGGCGTCGGGTCCGGGACCGTGACGACGGAGACCTTGCCGGGGGCTTCGATCAGTGCGGCCCTCATTTGACGGCTCCTAGAGACAGGCCCTGGACCAGCTTGTCCTGGGCGGCGAAGCCGGCGGCGAGCACCGGCAGGGAGATGACGACCGACGCGGCGCACACCTGGGCCAGGAACAGGCCCTGGCTGGTGATGAAACCGGTCAGGAACACCGGCGCGGTCTGCGCGGTCACCGAGGTGAGGACCCGGGCGAAGAGCATCTCGTTCCAGCTGAAGATGAAACAGATCAGTGCGGTGGCGGCGATCCCGGGCCCGGCGATGGGGCCCACCACCCGGGCCAGGATCGTCGGAAGGCGGGCCCCGTCGATCTGGGCGGCCTCGATGATCGACACGGGCACGTCGGAGAGGAACGACTGCATCATCCACACGGCGATCGGCAGGTTCATCGACGTGTAGAGGATGACGAGCAGCCAGATGTTGTCGAGCATGCCGGCGTTCTTGGCGAACAGGTAGATCGGCAGCAGCCCGGCCACGACCGGCAGCATCTTGGTGGACAGGAAGAAGAACAGCACGTCCGTCCACTTCTTGACCGGCCGGATCGACAGCGCGTACGCGGCCGGTGTGGCGAGCACCAACACCAGCAGCGTCGACACGATCGACGCCGTCGCGGAGTTGATCAGCGCCGGCCACGGACTGGCCCCGCCGCCGGCCCCGAAGAAGTTCCGGTAGGCGTCCAGGGTGAGCGAGGCCGCCAGGGACGGCGGGTTGGTGGCGGCGTCGGTCTCGGAGTGCAGGGAGGTGAGCACCATCCACAGCACGGGCAGGACGAAGACGATGCCGACCAGCCAGGCCAGCAGCCCCAGCGCGGCACCCTTGCGCCGGGCCCGGCGTGCGGCCGGCGGGAGGGCGACTACGGCGGTGGAGGTCATGAGCGGGACGCCTCCTCACGGAAGAGGGAGGAGACCACGCGCAGGGCGAAGGTCGCGATCGCGATCGAGCCGATCACGACCAGCACCCCGGCGGCGGAGGCCTGCCCGTACTCGTGGGCCTGGTAGAAGGTCTGGTAGATCGTGTACGGGAGGTTGGCGGTGCCGAGCCCGCCGGAGGTGATGGTGAACACCGCGTCGAAGTTCTGCACGATGTAGATCGAGCCCAGCAGGACGCCCAGCTCCAGGTAGCGGCGCAGATGCGGCAGCGTCATGTACCGGAAGATCTGCCAGTTGCTCGCCCCGTCGAGCCGGGCCGCCTCGATCATGTCCATGGACCGGCTCTGCAGCCCGGCCAGCAGGATCAGCATCATGAACGGCGTCCACTGCCACACCAGCGCGGTCTCCACCGCGATCTTGGGCATCGAGGAGATCCAGTCCGGCTGTGGGGGAGAGGTGTCGCCGAAGAGCTTGGCCACCCAGGTGATCGCGCCGTTGAACAGCCCGTACTCGGGGTTGTAGAGCACGTGTTTCCACAGCAGGGCCGCCGCCACCGGCACCAGCAGGAACGGGGCGATGAGCATGGTGCGCACCACGCCCCGGCCGGGGAAGGTGCGGTCCAGCAGCAGTGCCAGCAGCAGGCCGAGGATGACGCTGGCGATGACCACGGCGGCGGTCAGCACCGCGGTGGTGATGACCGAGTCGCGCAGGGCGGGATCGGTGGCGACCGCGCTGTAGTTGGACACGCCGGTGAAGTGCCGGTCGTTGGGATACAGGGCGTTCCAGTCGAAGAACGAGATCACCAGTGTGGCCACGAAGGGCAGCTGGGTGACAGCGATCATGAACACCAGGGCGGGCAGCAGCGGGGCACGCCTGGCCCAGGCCCGCGGGCCGCGGGTCTTGAACCGGGGCGTGGCAGTCCGTGGAGTCGGTCCGGTGCGGGCTGCGGGCACCGTCATCGGCGTACTCATCAGCCCTGGTACTTCTTCGCGACCTGCTCCGCCAGTGCCTGGGACTTGCTCAGGGCCGTCTCGACGGACTCCTGTCCGGCGATGGCGGCACTGATCTCCTGGGAGACCTTGGTGCCCAGGTCGGAGAACTCCGGGATGTCGACGAACTGGATGCCGATGGTCGGCCGCGGCTGGGTGCCGGGGTTGCGCGGGTCGGCGGAGGTGATGGACGACTTGGTGACATCGGCGAACGCGGCGGCGGACTTCAGGTAGTCGGCGTTGGTGTACGTGGAGGCGCGCTTGCCGGCGGGAACGTTGGCCCAGCCTGCCTTCTGGCCGACCAGCTCCTCGTACTTCTTGCTGGACGCCCAGGAGATGAACTTCCAGGCGTCGCTGGGGTTCTTGGACGCCTTCTGCAGGCCCCAGGCCCAGGTGTAGAGCCAGCCGGAGCTCTTCGTGTCGACCACGGGGGCCGGTACGTAGCCGATCTTGCCCTTCACCGGGGAGCCGGGGGCCTCCAGCGAGCCGGCGGCCGAGGTCGCGTCGTACCACATGGCGGTCTTGCTCTGGGTGAGGTTGTTCAGGCACTCGCTGAACCCGGCCTGGGCGGCGCCGGACTCGCCGTGCTTGCGCACCAGGTCCACGTAGAACTTGGTGGCCTTGACGAAGGCCGGTGAGGTCAGCTGGGCCTTCCAGTCCTTGGTGAACCAGGTGCCGCCGAAGGTGTTGACGACCGTGGTGAGCGGAGCGATGACCTCGCCCCAGCCGGGCTGGCCGCGCAGGCAGATCCCCTTCATGCCCGCCTGAGCGCCGTCCACCTTCGCCGCGAGGTCCGCGACCTGCTGCCAGGTGGGGTTGGCGGGCATGGTGAGCTTCTTCTGGGCGAACACGTCCTTGCGGTACATCAGGAACGACGACTCCCCGTAGAAGGGCTCGCCGTAGAGCTTGCCGTCGTCGGCGGTCAGCGACTCCGTCATGGACGGGAGGATGTCGGACTGGTCGAAGGCCTTGTCCTTGGAGACGTAGTCGTCGAGCGACAGCAGCCACTTGTTCTTGGCGTAGAACGGGATCTCGTAGTTGCTGATGGTGGCCACGTCGTACTGCCCGGCCTGGTTGGAGAAGTCCTGGCTGATCTTGTCGCGGACGTCGTTCTCCGGCAGCGTCGTGAAGTTGACCTTGATGCCGGTGTCCTTGGTGAAGTTGGCGGCGGTGAGCTTCTGCAGCTCCACCATCTGCGGGTTGTTCACCATCAGGACGTCGATGCTGTGGCCGCCGCTTGAGGATCCGGCGCCGCCGGCTCCGCTGCAGGCGGCGAGCAGCGCGCCCGCGGCGATGGCCACGATCGTCGCTCTGGGGATGCGGGAAGTGGGGACGGTCATGTCAGGCTCCCGGTCGGCTCGGTTTTTTCGGGGAGTACGGGCTCCGCAGGGTGTGCGGAACCAGGCCACCCGCGTACGGGTGGATCGGACGGTCGGTGGGTTTCCCCGGGTCAGACCCGGATGACGTGCGGCCCCAGCAGTGAGTAGCGGTGGGCCTCGGACAGGGGTAGCGCGGCGTCGGTGATGACGGCCTCGAAGTCACGGACCTCGGCGAAGCGGCAGAAGCTGACGGCTCCGAACTTGGTGTGCACCCCGGCGAAGACCCTGCG
This sequence comes from Streptomyces sp. NPDC059373, assembly GCF_042751495.1. Lineage (NCBI taxonomy): Bacteria > Bacillati > Actinomycetota > Actinomycetes > Kitasatosporales > Streptomycetaceae > Streptomyces > Streptomyces sp. NPDC059373. Next base: position 69,530 of record NZ_JBHYXC010000023.1, read on the forward strand.
CCGGGACGCTCGTATGACCTGCGCCTTGACCTCGCTGACCGCCGGGTCGGGCGTGGTCAGGCCGTATTCGCGGGAGATGCCGTTGGCGCCGATGAAGGCCAGGTCGATGACGAAACCGGAGAGCATATGCGTCACCCAGTGGTCGACGGTGGCCATCGTCCCGCCGCGCACCCGGCCGCCCAGCAGCAGGACCGTCATCGCGTCGTCCGTGGCCAGCGCACTCGCCGCCGCGAGGGAGGCGGTGACCACGGTCAGCGGGCGGTCGCGGGGCAGCGTCTGGGCGATGAGCTGCGGGGTGAAACCCTCGTCGATGAACACGGTCTCCGCGTCGCCCACCAGTTCGGCGGCAGCGGTCGCGATCCGCTGCTTCTCCGGTACGTGCATGGTCGTACGGAAGGCGAGAGTCGTCTCGAAGCCCGCGCTCTCCACCGGATAGGCCCCGCCGTGGGTGCGCCGGATCAGCCCGTGCTCCTCCAGGACGGCCAGGTCGCGGCGGATGGTCTCCTTGGCCACTCCGAAGTCGGCGGAGAGCTTGCCGACCATGACCGAACCCGTTCGGCGGGCCAGCTCCAGAATCCCTCTCCGGCGCTCCTCGGCGTCCACAGCGACACCTCCTGTCCGTTTCCGGTGCGAATCTGTGCCCGTTCGGGCTTCTGATGGAGTTCTACAAGGGCTGCCGCCTCGTGACCAGGCTCGTCACCACATGGATCGTGACCGAATGTGCCCGCTTCCGGAGTGGGATCCGCCCCCTGTGCACTGCCGACCCCCGCCGACCGGCTCCGCGGGCCGTGCCCGATCTCACCCGCCGAGGGGTCCGTTTGCCGCCCGTTTCGGCCCCGGGACGGGCACCCGCGGGCTTCAGAGGGCGTCGTCGGCGGCTTCCGTGTCCGCCTGTGCCCGGATCCGGTCACGCAGCCGGCGGAACTCGTCGGCCGGCGCACCCAGGCCGTTGAGATGCAGCCGGGCCGCTTCGGTGCGGGCGTCCGGATTGCAGGTGAAGGCGAGGTTCAGGGCCTGCTGGACCATCCAGTGGTGGTAGTCCAGCAGCCGTGAGGCGCGCTCCCGGGCCTCGGCCACGTCGCCGTACAGGACCAGGTCGCGAAGCCGCCGGCCGAGACGATGGCAGAGCACGGCCTGCCGGCCGCCGTCCCGGGCCACCGAGGCGGGCACCGGTCCGGGTTCGCCGCAGGCCGCGACCACACGGTCGGACGGCAGCTGCGACACGGCGATCTCGTCCAGCACCTCGGCCAGCGCCCGCAGCTGGTCGGGGCGGGAGGGCCGGGGCACGGCAGGGCGCCGCGGTGAGGCGGACATGGGCCGGGCGGGGTCAGTACTGCTCGGAGTCCGGGATCACGTGTACCGCGGCCTCCTCCGCCGACGCGGCGGCCCCGTCGATGCCGACGTCGCGGCCGACCAGGCCCTCGGTCTCGTAGTGCACGCCCTCGTCGGGGGCGACCAGCCGTCCGGCGCGGTCGGCTCCGACCTCGTCGTCGACCAGCTCGCCGTCGGTGTCCCAGGCGTCGCCCAGGTCGTCGCCCTCCGGGGCGGGAATGTCCGGCAGTTCCTCGGCGAGGCGCTGGTCGAGGCTCTCACCGCGCCGCTGCCCCTCGGCGGTGACCCCGGTCTTGTTCACCCCCCAGGGGCGCTCCGGCGGGGAGTAGCCCTCGTCGAGCACCTGGTCCACGCCGTGCTGGTCCAGGGTGTCCTCGGGTTCCAGGAGGCCGGCGTCGTCCTGCACCTCGGAGCCGTCCGGCTGATACACCTCGTCGCCCATCGCGCTGTCGCTCATGGCTGTCTCCTCGTCGGGCGCGCCGCCCTCCTACCTCGACTCTGCCAGGCCGGGCGGCCTTCGGCACCCGCTACTGCGATGCCGGTTGCGGCTGAGGGGTGTGGGCGCGCAGAACGGCGGCCAGCGGGGCCAGTTCGGGGCGCCGCTCGGCGTCGTCGAGAGCTTCGCCGAGCGCGGCGTCGTGGGTGGGGCGGGCCCGGTCCAGCAGCGCCCGGCCGGCGGCGGTGACCTCGGTGTAGATGCCGCGCCGGTCGTCGGGGCACAGGTAGCGGGTGAGCAGGCCGCGGTCCTCGAGCCGGGTGACCAGGCGGGTGGTGGCGCTCTGGCTGAGCACCACGGCGTCGGCGAGCTGATTCATCCGCAGGTGACCGCCCTCACCGGAGTGCTGGCCGCTGAGCACGTCGAGCACGGAGTACTCCCGCACACTCAGGTCGTGCCCGGTCTGAAGGGCACGCTCGATGTGCGCCTCGATCCTGCCGTGCAGCGCGGACAGCGCGCACCAGCTCTGGGCCAGTGCGACCCGGCCCTCCTCCAGCGGCTGTGTCAACGCGGACGCCCTCCTTCGGTGGTCTGAGGACAGAATACCCCGCCTGCGAAATAGCCCGCGTTTGCAAGTAAACGGCGTCTGCAATTATTGTCGACGCCCGTAAGGCTCGTACGCAACCTTGTACCCCTCGGAGGGCACATGCCACTCGCACTCCTGGCGCTCGCCATCGGCGCCTTCGGCATCGGCACCACGGAATTCGTCGTCATGGGGGTGCTGCCCGACGTGGCCGGCGACTTCGGCGTCTCCATACCCACCGCCGGCTACCTCACGACCGGCTACGCCCTCGGCGTCGTGGTCGGCGCCCCGGTCCTGGCCGTTCTCGGTGCCCGCGTATCGCGCAAGCGGATGCTGATGGCCCTGATGGGCCTGTTCGTCGCGGGCAACGCCCTGTCCGCCGCCGCCCCCGACTTCGCCCTGATGCTCGCCGGGCGGGTGCTCGCCTCGCTCGCCCACGGCGCGTTCTTCGGCATCGGCTCGGTCGTCGCGGCGGGCCTGGTCGCCCCCGGCAAGAGGGCCGGCGCGATCGCCATGATGTTCTCCGGGCTCACCGTCGCCAATGTCGTCGGCGTCCCCCTCGGCACCCTGCTGGGCCAGCAGGCCGGCTGGCGCGCCACCTTCTGGGCCGTGGCCGCCCTCGGCGTCATCGGCCTCGCCGGCATCGCCGCCCTCATCCCCGCGGACCGGCGCCCCTCCGCCGACAGTGCCCGGCTGCGCCCCGAACTCGCCGCCTTCCGCAACGTCCAGGTCCTGCTGGCCATGGCGATGACCGTCCTCGGCTTCGGCGGGGTCTTCGCCGCGATCACCTACATCGCCCCGATGATGACCGGCGCCGCCGGATACGCCTCCTCCTCCGTCACCTGGCTGCTCGTCCTCTTCGGCCTCGGCATGGTGGCCGGTAACCTGATCGGCGGCCGTTACGCGGACCGCGCCCTCATGCCGATGCTGTACGTCGCGCTCGGCGCCCTGGCCATCGTGCTCGGCCTGTTCACCTTCACGGCGTACGACAAGCTCGCGGCCGCGATCACCCTTCCGCTGATCGGCGCCTTCGGCTTCGCCACCGTGCCGCCCCTGCAGAAGCGGGTGCTCGACCAGACCGCCCAGGCCCCCACCCTCGCCTCCGCCGTCAACATCGGCGCGTTCAACCTCGGCAACGCCCTCGCCGCCTGGCTCGGGGGCCTGGTCCTGGCCGCCGGCTCCGGCCCCACCGCCCCCAGTATCGTCGGCGCCGTACTGGCCGCCTCGGCTCTGGGCCTGGCACTGCTGTCGGGCGCCCTGGAGAGGTCCGCTGCCCGTTCGGGCCCGGTGCCGGGGGAGTTGACGCCCGAGCGTGCGACCGCCGACAGGTGAACGCCCGCCGTGCGCCGTCCGTAGTACCCATCGGCTGCATGGGCACACGGGAGGTATCAGGATGGCCGAACGGCGTATGGCATGGCGGGGGTTGCTCATCGGCGCGGCGGTCGCCCTGTTCACCGCCCCCGCGGTTCTCCCGGCCGCCGCCCACGGCGCCCCGGTCGCCCCGGTCAGCCGGGTCGCCGCGTGCTCCTCCGTGGGCGGCGCCCACGTCCGTACGGCCGCCTGCCGGGCGGCCATCGCCCAGCACGGCGGACAGCCCTTCGACGACTGGGACAACCTCCGGGTCGCGAACGTCGCCGGCCGGGACCGCCAACTCATCCCCGACGGCGAGCTGTGCAGCGGCGGCCTCCAGGAATACCGCGGCCTCGACCTCGCCCGCGCCGACTGGCCCGCCACCAAGCTCACCGCAGGCGCCCGTTTCACGCTGACGTACCGTACGACGATCCCGCACGACGGGAGCTTCGAGCTCTACCTCACCACGGACGGCTACGACCCGACCCAGCCCCTGACCTGGTCCCAGATCAGCGCCAAGCCCTTCCTGACGGTCACCGACCCGCCCGTGACGAACGGCGCCTACCACCTCACCGGCCGCCTGCCCGCCGACCGCACCGGCCGCCACATCCTGTTCACCGTGTGGCGCAACACCAGTACGACGGACACCTACTACTCGTGCTCCGACGTCGTGCTGTCCGGCGCCGGAGCCGCTCCCACCCACTCGGCGGCCCCGACTCACTCCACGACCACGACGCCGGCCGCCAGTTCGGCGCCGGTTTCGGCTTCCGCGCCCGCGTCGGCGCCGGCTTCGGGGTCCGTTTCGGCTTCTGCTTCGGCCGCGCCCGTGGTGCAGCCGGTGTCCGCGTCCGGCGAGGGCGACAGTGCCCGCCTGGTCGCCGCGGCCGCCGGTGCAGCGGTTCTCGGCGGCGGCGCCGTCGTGACCCTCACGCTGCGCCGGGGGCGGCGCAGGTAGCGGTCCGTATGAGTGACGGTGCGGGGCGGGTGCCTCGCGTGCTGGTACATCTGGGCTCCATGCGCGTCCGCCGGAGGCCGCCGGTACCTGCGAGGTGATGTGATGCCCCACCCGAGCGGCGGCGTCCGGGGGTGGGCGGCGCTGCGCGGCATCGGGCGATACGTCCCGCCCGAGTCGCTGATCTTCGGCGGCGTCTACGGCACCGTTCTGGCCGGTGCCCTCGCGGCCGCTCTCGACGAGCACAGCGGTGCCCCGGACCCCGGATACGACGCCCTGTGGGTTCTGATGACCGCGCTGGCATCGTCCGCCGCCCACGGCTACGCCCGCGTCATCGCCGCGCACCCCCCGCCGGGCCGGTCCATGACCGCGATCGCCGTACGATCCGTACTGGCCGAATGGCCCCTGACCGCTGCCGTCATGCCCACGGTCCTGCTGCTGCTCACCTCCTACGCCGGCTGGTGGGCCGAGGTCAACGCCGTCAGCGTCGCTCTGGCCTTCAACACCGTCGCCCTGTTCTTCTGGGGGCTTTGGGCTTCCCGTACCGCAGGCGGCCGCAACTGGCCCACCGCCTGCCGCGCCGGTGGCGTCGACATGGCCATCGGCTTCCTGATCGTGGTGGTGAACGTCCTCAGCAAGTAGCCGGTGTGCGACCGGTCAGGCGGTCGACTCGACGGCGAACGGCGTACCGGACAGGAGACGGTTCCTGGACGAGCGTGCCTGTTCCTGGAGCGGGTGCGTGTCGTGCGCGAGCAGCTTGCCGGCGACCTTCACGGGCCGGCCGGCCACGAAGACGGTGTCGACGTTCTCGCTGTCGGCCAGAGTGACCGCGGCCGGCAGATTGTTGATCAGGAAGAGGTTCGGGAGATCGACCCGCAGCATGATGATGTCCGCCTGCTTGCCGGGGGTGAGCGAGCCGATCCGGTCGCCCATGCCCAGGGTGCGGGCTCCCTCGATGGTGGCCATCCGTACGACGTTCGCGGTGTTCAACGCCAGGTTCGCCGGCCACTCGCCACGGTCGAGCGACAGTTGGTTCTGCCTGCCGCGTTCCGCCTCCAGGGTGCCGCGCATCTCGGCGAACATGCTGCCGCCGACTGCGCTGACCACGTCGATGCTCAGGCTGGGCTGGATCCCCGCCGCGATCAGCCGGCCGGTGGCGGGGTAGCCGTGGCCCATCTGCATCTCCGACCGCGGGGAGATCGAGACCTGGCCGCCGGAGTCCGCGATGCGCCGAAGCTCCTCGTCGGTGCAGGTGTTGCAGTGCACGTAGATGATGTCGGGGCCGAGCAGCCGCGCCTCGTCCATCATGGTGACGGCACGCAGGCGGCCGAGCAGCCCGGCGCCGACGTGCAGCGAGGTGCGGACGCCCAGTTCACGCGCCAGCCGGATGTCGGTCACGGTCTCCTCCAGCGAGGAGAACTCCGGTCCGAGGCTGGCCAGGGCGAGGCTGAGCAGCTGGTCGCCGCCCGAGAAGTACGTGCCGGCCACCCGGGTCAGGTCCTTCTCGTACCAGTCGGCCGCCGGCGACCCCGGATTGCCGTATCCGAAGACCGCGCGCACGCCGGAGTCCGACAGTCCCCGTACGGCCGCGTCCGCGTGGTCGGGGGTGTTCATGATGTGCGACCAGTCCATGACGGTCGTGACGCCGCCGTTGAGCGCCTCCAGCGCGCCCAGAAAGTCGGCGATGTAGACGTCCTCGGCGCTGAAGCGCGGACCTATGACGCCGAGCATCTGCTCGGCGTACTGGCCCAACGTCCAGTCGGCGGCGATCTGGCGGATGGCCGACTGCCACAGGTGCCGGTGGGTGTCGACCAGACCCGGCATCACGATCATGCCGGTGGCGTCGACGACCTGGGCACCCTCCGACGGGAGGTCCTTGCCGACCGCCACGATCCGGTCGTCCTGGACGAGTACGTCACCGCGGTCGAGGTCCCCGATCTCCGGGTCGACGGTGAGGACCGTACCGCCGCGGATCAATGTCGTGCTGCTGCTCATCTCATGACTCCGGCTTCTTTGCTGAAGAGGTCAGGCCTGAAACGGCCCGGATGCGTGGACGGTCCGGCCGCCGACAACGGTCAACCGCGCGGTGATGGACGGGATGAGGTCAGCCGGCACGGTGAAGTAGTCGTCGCTGAGGACGGCCAGATCGGCCCGCGCCCCGGGATGGAGGTGGCCCCGGTCGGACTCCTCGAAGGAGAACCAGGCGCTGCCGCGGGTGTAGAGGTCGAGGGACTGCCGGCGGGACAGTCTGTGCCGGGGCGCGCGCTGGACGGTGCCGTCGAGGGAACGCCCCTCGTGCAGCCACCACAACGACAACCAGGGGCTGTACGACGAGGAACGGGTCGCGTCGGTACCCGCGCCGAGCGGCACCCCGGCCTCCAGCAGGTCGCCCAGTGGAGGCACCGACGCCATCTGTTCGGCTCCCCAGCAATCGGCCGACGCACCGGCTCGGAACACCTGGTGGTCGTCGGCGATGACACCGGCGCCCAGCGCGAGCAGCCGCCGGATGTTGCGCGGGCTGATCGTGTCGGCGTGGGCGAGGGAGAACCGCAGGCGGTCCAGCGGGATCTCCCGGTGGACGGTCTCCCAGGCGTCCAGGATCCGGTCGATGCTCGAATCGAGGACGGCGTGGATGTGCATGGGCCTGCCGTGCGCGGCGACCCGGCGGCTGATCGTGAGCAGGTCCTCGTAGGCCTCGTCCGCCAGGCGGAAGTCCTCGAGTCCTTCGAAGTCGTGGCACCCGTAGTGCACCACCTCCCCGGCGCCGACCATGCGCAGCATGTCGTCGCCGGCGAAGGTCTGTGCGTTGCGCAGCCATCCTTCGAGTTGGTCCACCTCCTGCCCGGCGTTCGCGGCGGAGCCGTACAGGCGCATCCGGACAGTGAGTTCCCCCGCCCGCCACACGTCGAAGAGCGGGTCGTAGCGGTCCGGCCCCACCCCGAGACCGCCGGGGTCGACCACGCCGGTCAGCCCGACCGCGTTGAGGTCCGCGAACATGGCGCGCATGGAGGCCCGCTCCGCGGCGGCCGTCGGCATGGGGGACGCCGCGAGACAGCGGTTGTACGCTCCCAACCCCCGCACCACGCCGGTGCAGCGGCCGGTGAGCGGATCACGTTCGACGGAGCCGCCCGGAAGGTCGGTCCAGGAGTCGAGGCCCAGCACCCGTATGGCCTCGCTGTTGAGCACGGCGAAGTCGTAGAGCGCCTGGACGTAGACCGGGTGGTCCGGTGCGACCGCGTCGAGCTCGGCGGTGGTGGGCGGCCGGTTCTCCTTGAACTGGGTGTGGTGCCAGCCGCCGATGGCGCGGATCCAACGGCCGGGTGGCGCGTCGCGCACGGCTTCGCCGATGCCGGCGAGCGCGTCCGTGAGCGTGGAGATTCCGGTCCAGTGCAACTCGCTGGACCAGGTGGAGCCGGCGCGGGTCGCGTGCATGTGGCCGTCGATCAGACCGGGGATGACCCGGTGTCCGCGCAGGTCGACGACTTCGGTCCGTGGTCCCGCCAGATCCCTCAACTCGTGGTCCGTGCCGAGAGCCAGGACCCGCCCGCCGCTGACGGCGAGGGCTTCGTACTCTTCGTCCGGGCCCCCGCGGCCGGCATCGGCGCCAGGTGCCCGTGACCCGGGGTGGATGCGCCCGTTGACGTAGATCGTGTCGGGAACCCCGGTGGCAGGGTGACTGTGCTCCATTCCGGAGCTCCTTTCCGTCGGGACGTCGGTGTCCGGCCGGGGTGGGGGGAGTGGCAGGTGCGGAGGGTTCACCAGGACAGGGCGATGTACTTGGACTCGGTGTAGTCCAGTAGACCTTCGTGTCCGCCTTCGCGGCCGATGCCGCTCTGCTTGGTACCGCCGAACGGGGCGGCCGGGTCGGAGACGACACCGCGGTTGAGGCCGACCATTCCGGAGTCCAGTCGCTCGCTGACCCGCAGGCCACGGGCCAGGTCGGAGGTGTAGACGTAGGAGACCAGCCCGTACTCGGTGGCGTTGGCCAGCTGGATCGCCTCGTCCTCGGTGCGGAAGGCGACGACCGGCGCGACCGGGCCGAAGATCTCCTCGCGAAGCACCGGCGCGTTGGGCGGCACGTCGGCGAGGACGGTGGGCGGGTAGTAGAAGCCCGGGCCTTCGGGAGTCTCGCCGCCGACGGCCACCGAGGCGCCCGCCTGTACGGAGTCCGCGACGAGCTGGGCGACCTTGTCGCGGCTCTCCGCGTTGACGAGCGGTCCGAGTTGTACGCCGGGGTCCAGGCCGGGGCCGGTACGCAGCGCCTGCATGGCGTCCGCGAGCCGCCGGGTGAACTCGGCGGCGACCGGTTCCTCGACGTAGAAGCGGTTGGCGGCGGTGCACGCCTCGCCGCCGTTGCGCATCTTGGCGACCATGGCGCCGGCTACGGCCTCGTCCAGGTCGGCGTCGGCGAAGACCAGGAACGGAGCGTTGCCGCCGAGCTCCATGGAGCAGTTGACGACCGTGTTGGACGCGGCCGCCAGCAGCGTCCGGCCCACCTCGGTGGAACCGGTGAAGGACAGCTTGCGGACCCGCGGATCGTCCAGCATCGCGGAGACCAGCGCGCCGGAACGCCGGGAGGGCAGGACGTTCAGCACACCTGCCGGCACGCCGACCTCCTCGAAGAGGGCGGCCATGGCCAGGGCGGTGAGCGGGGTGTCGCTGGCGGGCTTGAGGACCACCGTGCAGCCGGCGGCCAGCGCGGGGCCGATCTTGCGGGTGGCCATGGCGGCGGGGAAGTTCCACGGGGTGACCAGGACGCAGACGCCGACCGGCTGACGCAGTACGAGGATCTTGTTGTTGCCTGCGGGCGCGGTCTGCACACTGCCCAGGGTCCGCACCGCCTCCTCGGCGTACCACCGGAAGAACTCGGCGGCGTAAGCGACTTCGCCACGGGCGTCGGTGAGCGCCTTGCCGTTCTCCAGCACGATCAGCTCGGCGAATTCCTCCGCCCGCTGCTTCATCGTGTCGAACGCCGAGCGCAGCAGCTCGGCCCGCTCGCGCGGTGGCGTGGCCGCCCAGCCGGCGAGTGCCGCCTCCGCGGCGTCGACGGCGGCCAGGCCGTCCTCCGGGGTCGCGCTGGCGACGTCGGCGAGCTTCTCACCGCTCGACGGATCCAGGACGTCGAAGCGTGCCCCATCGCTCGCGGGCCGCCAGCGCCCTCCGATGAACAGATCGGTGGGGACTTTCTCGGCCCGCAGCCTGGCGGGGGATCCCTGGTTGTGCGCGGTCACTGGCTCTTCGCCTCCTGCTGTGGGTTGTGGCGGCTGTCGCGGGGTTCCTCAGTAGCGGTTGGCCACGAACAGGTCCTGCGCGGGGAATTTGGTCAGCACCGCGGCTCCGTCGGAGGTGACGACGACTTCCTCCTCGATGCGCGCCGCGGAGAAGCCGTCGGACGCCGGGCAGTAGGTCTCCAGGGCGAAGACCATGCCCTCCTGGATCTCGACGGGGCTCTCCAGGCTGTTGAGCCGGCTGATGATGGGCCGCTCGTGCAGGCCGAGGCCGAGGCCGTGGCCGAACTGGAGGCCGAAGGCGGCCATTTCGTTGGCGAAGCCGAACTCGGTGGCGGCCGGCCACACCTGCGCGACCTGGTCGGTCCCGATCCCCGGCTTGACGATGGCGATGGCGGCGTCCATCCACTCGCGGGCCTTGGTGTACGCGTCACGCTGCGAACCTGTGGAGCTGCCCACCGCGAAGGTGCGGTAGTAGCAGGTGCGGTAGCCGTTGTAGGACTGGATGATGTCGAAGAACGCCTGATCACCGGGGCGGATGATCCGGTCGGAGAAGTTGTGCGGGTGCGGGTTGCACCGCTCGCCGGACACCGCGTTGATCGCCTCGACCTGGTCCGAACCCATCTCGTACAGGCGCTTGTTGGCCAGCGCGACGATCTCGTTCTCGCGCACGCCGGGCTTGAGTGCCTCGACGATGTCCTGGTAGACGCCGTCGACCATGGCGGCCGCCATGGACAGCAGGGCGATCTCGTCGGGCGACTTGATCTGGCGGGCGTCGAGCATCAACTGCTGGGCGTCGACGACCTTCAGGCCCTGCCGCTGCATCTCGAACAGGAAGGGCGGCTCGACGATGTCCACGCCGACGGGCAGGTCGGCGAGGCCCGCGTCCACGAGCATGCCCTTGATCTCGGTGACCGCCGAGCGCATCAGGCCGGCGTCCGGTGAGATGGCGCCCCGCATACCGAGCATGCCCGCGCGGGAGTTCTCCGGCCGCAGCCAGGGGGCGTAGATCTGGTGGTGGCGCGCGGCGGAGCCGAAGTCCCACAGCACCGGCTCCTCGCCACGGGCCAGGAGGGCGTAACGGGTCATCTTGTCCCCGAGAGCCCCGCCGATCCAGGTCTGCGTGGTGTAGCGGATGTTGTAGAAGTCGAACAGCAGGAAGGCCCCGCACTCGCTGGACTCGAGCGCCGCCCGGGCGCGGTCCAGCCGGTAGGCACGAAGCCGTTCGTAGTCCACGCGCTGCTCGTAGTCCACCGCACTGTGTCCGTAGGCGGGGATCGGCCGCGTTGTCTGGGGAGTCGTGGCAGTCATGGGGGAAACGTCCTTAGTCGCTGCGAGGCTGCGGGAGGGTCAGGCCTGCGGGGGCAGACCGTCGTCCACGGGCACGTTCTCGGCTTCCAGCGTGATGCCGGAGCTCCTGGCCTGCTCGAGGAGCAAGGTGGCGAAGTCCTCGTCGACGTACCCCGCGCCGATGACACCGGCGACGAGCTGAGCGGTGGCGGCGGCGAGCGGCATCGGGACCTCCAGCTCGCGGGCCGCGGACAGCCCCAGGTCGAAGTCCTTGCGCAGCAGGGGAGGGGTGAACGTCGGCTTGAAGTCCAGGTTGACCAGCGCGGGCGTCTTGTAGCGGGTGAAGACCGAGCCCATCACGGAGTCGTTGAGGAACTCCAGGAAGGCGGCACGGCTGACACCGCCCTTCTCCGCGAGGATGGTGATCTCGGCGAGGGACTGGGTGACGACGCCGAGGAAGACGTTGTGCGCGATCTTGACGAGGCGGGCGACCTCGTCCTCGCCGACGTAGGTCACGCCGCGTCCCAGCAGCGCCAGCAGCGGCTCGACCTGGTCGAACACCTCGCGGGAGCCGGACACCGCGACCGTCAGCTTGCCCGCGGCGATCACCTTCGGGTTTCCGCTCACGGGGGCGGCCAGGAAGTCGGTCCCGCGCTTGGCGGCTTCGTTCCGGATCAGTGCGGACACCTGGGTGGAGACCGTGGAGCTGTCGACGACTACCTTCGGCGCGGCATCGGGCGAGGTCAGCACGCCGCCGGGGCCCGTGGTGACCGCCTCGAGGTCGGCCGAGGCGGAGACCATGATGAAGACGACGTCCCGGTCGGCCAGATCCACCGGCCGGTCGACGATCGTCGCTCCCCGTTCGGCCAGCGGTTCGGCCTTGGCGCGGGTCCGGTTGTAGACGGCGACGTCGTGCCCCGCGTCCAGCAGTCGGGCGGCCAGTTGGAAGCCCATGCGGCCGGCGCCGATCCAGCCGATACGCGGGTGGTCCTGGGCGGCGTACGTCATTTCTCTACCTCACTCCTGGAAGACGGCTCGGGTGACGTCCTCTGCATCCGATTGCATAGTCGTCACCCCTGCTGAGGGCGGTGAATGGTGAGATCAAGGGTCCTGAGCTGGTGAGACGGAGCCTCGGGCTTGATCGATCCCACGTTCGTCCGCATAGTCTTCGGTGATTGTTGCAATCGATTGCATCCATGCTTGCTCCGTACTCGCGAAGCTGTCAAGCCCTCTGGCGATCGTCCTCGCGATCGCTCGGTCGGCGCGGCTCTGCAATCGGTTGTTTCCGGGGGGAGAGTTTCCCTAGACTGCCCAGGTGAGCAAACGCCCGACCATGTCCGATGTCGCAGCACTCGCCGGAGTGCACAAGGCCACGGCCTCCCGCGCCCTCAACCCGAGCACCAGCGGTCTGGTGAACGCCGCGACAGCCCGTCGGGTGAGGACGGCCGCCGAGCAGCTGGGGTTCACCCCCAACTCGGCAGCGCGCAGTCTGCGAACGAACCGCTCCTTCACCATCGGCGTCCTGCTGCCGGACCTCACGAATCCGCTGTTTCCCCCCGTCGCTCGCGGCATCGAGGAAGTCCTCAACGCCCGCGGCTACACCGCGCTGCTGGCGAACACCGACAACGACGAGGCCAAGGAACGCACCCAGTTCGAGGCTCTGCGGGGACGGCAGGTCGACGGTTTCATCGTCGCCACCGCGCAGCGCGAGCACCCTTTGTTGCTCGAGGCCTATGAATCGGGCGTCCCGATCGTCCTCGTCAACCGCTGCACCGACCGAAAGCTGTTCCCCTGGGTCGCCGGCGACGACGCCACCGGGATGGCGCTTGCCGTCGAGCACCTGCTCGGTCTCGGACACCGCTCCATCGCCCACGTCGCGGGCCCGCAGAGCATGTCCACCGGCGTCACCCGCGTGCGAGCCTTCCGCCACGCGGTCGAAACCGCGGGGATCGGTCCCGAGCAGGCACCGGTCCTGGTCAGCGAGAGCTACACCGCGCCCGCGGGCGAACGCGCCACCCACGAACTGCTCGAAAGACACCCCGACACGACGGCCATCTGCGCCGGCAACGATCTGATCGCCCTCGGAGCACTGCACGCTCTGAAGGCCAGGGGCCTGCGGTGCCCGCAGGACATCTCCCTCGTCGGCTTCAACGACATGCAGTTCGCCGACGAATTCCAGCCGCCGCTGACCACCGTGCGCGTGCCGCACCTCGACCTGGGTGCGGAGGCGGCCCGCCTCCTCCTCGAGTGCCTGGACAACTACGAGGAGAAGGGTCAGCCCGCTCCCATGTCGAAGACCGTCCTCCTACCGGTGCGTCTGGTCGTCCGCGCCTCCACCGCCGCGCCGCCGCCTCCTCACGGCACGTAGCGCACCTCACACGACCAGCCGGAGTGGCTGCTCCAGAGCGCCCACCAGAGCCTCCATCCACTGCGCCGCCAGAGCGCCGTCGATGGCACGGTGATCGACGGAGAGCACCAGCGTCATCTGTGTCGCGACCTGGACGGTGCCGTCGACGACGACCGGTCCCGGCCGTCCGGCGCCCACCGCGAGGATGGCGGAGTGGGGCGGGTTGATGATCGCCGAGAACTCGTCGACGCCGTACATCCCCAGGTTGGTGACCGTGAGGGAGCCGCCCTCCAGGTCGCCCTGTTGCAGGGTGCCTTCGTTGGCCTTCTGTACGTACTGCCTGACCTCACGCGCGATCGCGCTGGGAGACGTCCGCTCGACCGCGCGCAGGACCGGCGTGACCAGTCCGCGCTCCGAGGCGATGGCCACCGCGACGTCCACCGAGTCGAACTGCCGCATGCCCTCGTCGGTCCAGATCACGTTGGCGTCGGGTACCGCCTGGTGGGCGACCGCGACCGCCGCGATGACCAGGTCGTTGACCGAGATCTTCTGGGGGGACACCTCGTTGAGCTGCTTGCGGAGGGCGAGCAGATCATCGATACGGGCCGTCCGCTTGAGGTAGAAGTGCGGGACGGTCTGCTTGCTGGCGGTCAGCCGGGCGGCCACGGCACGCCGCAGCCGGGTGTGGGGGATGTCGCGGTAGCCGGAGGTCCGCGGCTGCGGGCCAGCCGTCCGTACGGGCTCGGCAGGAACGGGTGCGGGTGACGGCACGGCAGGCGCTGACACGGGCTCTGCGGGCACCGGCTCGGCGGCCGTCGCCGCCGACGCACGGGCTTCCTCGACGGCCCGTTCCACGTCCCGGCGCACGATGCGGCCGTTCGGACCGGTAGCGCGGACCTGGTCGGTCGTCAGGCCCGCCTCCTTGAGAATCCTGCGCGCCAGAGGGCTGATGAAGACCCGGGAGTTCTCCGACTCCGTGGTGACCGGGGGAGCCGTGGTCACCTGGGCGACGGGCGATGCCTCGGGCGGCGTCGCCGGCGTCGGCTCGCGGTCGGTCGGGCCGCGGTCGGCCGGGCCGGCGGAGACACCGAGTTCCGCCAGGAGCTGTTCGACGTCCGCCCCGATCTCCGACTCGTCACCGAGGAGGGCGATGGGGGCACCGACCTCGACCGTGGAGCCGTTGGGGACGAGCGCGCGGAGGATCACCGCGTCCGACTCGGCCGCCACTTCGACCAGGGCCTTGTCGGTTTCCAGGACCACGATCGGGTCCTCGGTCCTGTACGGGGTGTTCTCCTTCACCAACCACTCGGACAGGACGGCTTCCGTCGCTCCGGCGGCGACTTCCGGCAGGCGAAGCAGCGTTGCCATGGTCTACTCCTAGCTCTGGGTCCGTGAGGTCAGTTCGAGGCGATGTCGCGCAGGGCGCTGACGACTTCTTCGGTACGGGCGATCGCCGCCCGCTCCAGGACCTTGCTGATGCTGGGCGATGCCTCACCGCCGGTGACCCGCTCGATCGGGGCGTCGAGCCAGTCGAAGAGGCGGCGCTGGATCTCGTCGGCGAGCCAGCCGCCGTAGGACGTACCCCGCGCGCCCTGTTCGACGATGAGCACCCGGTTGGTCTTCTTGACGCTCGCCTCGATGGTGTCCCAGTCGAGGCTGGCCCGGTCGAGCCACCGCAGATCGATGAGGTCGGCCTGGAGCTGAGGCACCTGGTCGAGCGCTTCCAGGCAGTGGTTGACCATCGACAGGTAGGAGATCACCGTGAGGTCCCCGCCCTCCCGGCGCAGCGCCGCCTTGCCCACGGGGATGCGGTAGTCCAGATCGTCGACCGGCCCCGTCCCTGTGGTCTGGTAGAGATCGACGTGCTCCAGGACGACCACCGGGTCGTCGCAGGCGAGCGCGGTGTTCATGAGACCCACGTAGTCGAAGGGGTTCGACGGGGCGATCACCCGCAGCCCGGCCGCCGTGGTCAGGATGCCGGCCGGATCCATCGTGTGCTGGGACCCGTAGCCGGTACCGGCGGCGAGCTTGGAGCGCAGGACGAACGGCACGGCGCCGTCGCCGCCGAACATGTGCCGGGCCTTGGCGACCTGGTTGAACAGCTGGTCGGCCGCGACCCACATGAAGTCGGCGTACATGAACTCGACCACCGGGCGGAACCGGCCGTCGATGGCCATGCCGCCGCCCAGGCCAGTGAAGGCGTTCTCGCTGATGGGCGTGCCCAGCACCCGGTCGGGGAACAGCTCCAGCGCCCGCTTCGTGGCGCCGTTGGTTCCGCCCTTGAGCCGGTTGACGTCCTCGCCGAGCACGATGATCCGCTCGTCGGCCTCCATCCGGTGTCCGATCACGTCGCTCACGACGTCGATGAACCGGCGGTCCTCCAGCTTCCCGGAGAAGGTGTCGGCCTCTTCGTACCGGCTGCCGTCGAGTTCGCTCAGATCTCCGCGGACACCCGCGTCGACGAAGGTGCTGTCCGGCCAGGCCGCGGGCTTGATGCGCCGCTGGCCGGGCTTACCGCCCGGCGCCGGTTCCAGGAGCGAGTCGCCGATCTCCTGCATCACGGCCGCCACCTGCTTCTGCGCGGCCGTGATCTGCCTCGCGGTGGCGAGCTTGCGGCGGATGATGTTGGCCCGCAGCATCTCCAGGGCGTCGCGGTCGCGCCAGGCCTTCTCCTCGGCCTTGTCCCGGTAACCGAAGGCGCTGCCCGGGTAGGCCCCGTTCTGGTGGAAGTACCGGTACACCTCGGCCTCGATGATGGTCGGGCCGCGGCCGGCGCGCATGTGCTCGAGGGCTTCGTTCATGGCCAGGTTGACGGCGAGGGCGTTCATTCCGTCCACGCGCCAGCTGGGTATGTTGAAACCGGTCCCCCTGGCCGACAGCCTGGGCTCCCCGGTCACCTCGCCGATCGGCGTCGACACGGCGTACAGGTTGTTCTCGATGAAGAAGCAGATGGGCAACCGCCAGGCCGCCGCGAGGTTGAAGGTCTCCAGGACGGAGCCGATGTTCACGGCACCGTCGCCGAAGTAGGTCACGGTGACGGCGTCCGTCCGCGCGTGCAGCTGGTTCCAGGCGAAGCCGGCCGCCTGCGGGACGCCACCGCCGACGATGGCATTGGTGCCCATCGCCCCGGCCTCTTTCCACTGCAGGTGCATCGACCCGCCCCGGCCGCGGCAGAAGCCGTCGGCCAGGCCGCAGATCTCGGCGAGGGTGCGGCGAAGCACCATGCGTACGTTCTCGTCCAGCTCGGGCAGCCCGTCGGACTTGCCGGGCAGGACGTGACCGAACGCCTTGGCGAGGAACTGGTGATGTCCGCGGTGCGTGCCGTTGACGAAGTCGTCGCTGCGCAGCGGCAGCGACGATCCGACCGCGCCGCCCTCCTGCCCGACGCTCGAGTGCGCCGGGCCGTGGATGAGACCGGCACCGGCGAGCTCGAGCACGTACTCCTCGAACGCCCGGATCCACTGGGCCTGGCCCAGCATCCCCAGCAGCAGGGCGGGATCCGCGGCGTCCCAGTCTTCGGCTGAGGCGCTCAGCTCGACCCACGGCGAGCTGGGGGTCAGAGGGTCACGGCTAGGCATGGGCGCTCCCTGGAGAGTGACTGAGTCACCTTGAATGGATCCATTGAGTAAACCATCTCGTCTGAGACGGGCCATTTCCCTTAGACTATGCGCCGTAGGATGCGTGAAGGCAAGCTAAATGGATCCATTTGGAGAATCATGGCAATCCCTGGGCTGACCCGCCTGGACCACATCGGCCTCACCGTGCCCGACCTCGCTCAGGCACGGGAGTTCCTCGTGGACGTGCTCGGGTGCGAGTACATGTACGCTCTGGGCCCCTACCAGGACGACGGTCACTGGATGAGCGAGCACATGGGGGTCGACGACCGAGCCGTGATGCGCCGGCTGCACTTCTTCCGCCTCGGCGGCCAGGCACTCTTCGAGGTCTTCGAGTACGAGGCGCCCGACCAGCGCACGCAGCCGCCCCGGAACAGCGACGTGGGCGGCCACCACATAGCCCTGTACGTCGAGGACCTCGACGCGGCGGTCGAGGACCTGCACCGGCGCGGGCTGCGGGTACTCGGCGAACCGACGACGAGCAAGGGCGCCAGCGAAGGTCAGCGCTGGGTCTACTTCCTGTCACCATGGGGGATGCAGTTCGAGCTCGTGTCGTACCCCAACGGCAAGGCCTTCGACCGAAACCCGCAGGCCTTCGCCTGAGCAGGAAGAATGACAGGAGTGAGACACGTGTCCGACGGGAACGGCACTCTGCGGGCCGCTGTCGCCAGCCAGCGGATCGCCGACCAACTGCGTGAGCGCATCCTGTCGGGCCGCCTGGCCCCGGGCACGCGGATCATCCAGGACGAACTCGCGGAAGAACTGCGAACCAGCAGACTGCCGGTCCGTGAAGCCCTGCGCATCCTGCAGTCCAAAGGTCTGGTCACCCTCCGCGCCAACCAGGGCGCCTGGGTCACCCAGATGGACATGCGCGAGTGCGAGCTGAGCTACAAGATGCGTGAGCGGCTGGAACCCCTCCTGCTCGCCGAATCAGCCCCGCACCTGACGGACGCGGACATCACCGAACTGGCCGAACTCCAGCAGCACATCGAGCAGACCGACGACGTCGAGCAGTTCCTCGTACTCGACCGGCAGTTGCACTGGGCCACCTACCGGCACCACCGCGCCGACGAACTCGCGAACATCGTCGCCCGGCTGTGGGACACCACCCAGCACTACCGCCGCGCCTTCACCCGGCTCACCGTCGGCCAACGCAAGTGGATCATCAGCGCCGAGCACCACCTGCTGATCGAAGCCCTGCGCGACGGCGACCAACGGTCCGCCGAGCGGATTCTCGAGCTCCACATCCGCCGCACCCGGGTCGAACTCTCCCATCACCCGGAAGTGTTCACCCCGGGGCCCGCGAGCGAGTGAGCCGTACCCGGGAGATGCCCCGGCCTCAGCGCCCCCGCGCCGTCCGGCAGCGGTCGATGATCACACGACTGTCTGGTGTGAAGGGCCAGTGGGCCATGGCGTGCCGCAGTTCCTCCCCGGTCAGCCAGCCGTGCCAGGCAACCTCGCCCGGATCGGGCTCCATCTCAACCGGGATGACGGCCTCATGCATCCCGAGCCAGTGCGGGCTGAGCCCGTCCCGGTTGAGGAACTTCAACAGGAAACGCACCGGAGCCTGAACCCCCAGCTCCTCCGCCAACTCCCGTGCCGCGGCGTCCTGGTAGGACTCGCCGACTTTCACGGCTCCACCGACCGCGACCTCGTAGTGCCCGGGGAAACGTGACAGGTGCTCGGACCGCCGGTGGATGAGGATGCGCCCTCGCCGGTCGCGGCACACCGTTGAGGCGATCCGGTGCAGCCAGGCCTGCCGGATCGCTTCCCCACGCTTCACCACCCCGAGTACCCGGTCCTGTTCATCGACGCGCTCAACCGGTTCGTCCATGATCGGCACTGTCCCAGGGGCCACTGACATCGCCGCTCACGGGGGAGGGAAGCCGCGCGCCTAGAAGGCGGTGAGGGTCAGCCGGACGCCGGTGGGGGCGGTGTCCTGGATGTACGAGGCGAAGTCGGCGACGTCGTCGAAGGCGAAGCCGTACGCCTTGCCGTTGACGGTGGCGGCGTGCACGGCCTTGGAGTAGTGGTTGGTGACGGCGGTGGCGTAGAAGGAGGCCGGGTCCGTGGTGGGCTGGGCGGCGGTGCTCACCAGGGTCGTACGGTTGAAGGCGGCGCCCAGGACGGCGGCGACCGGGCCGGTCGTGCCGTCGTTGGGGGCGGTCAGGGCGCCGTCGCAGAAGAGCATGTCGCGGGTGGAGGGCTTGGCGAAGGAGACGGACGCCGGTCCGGTGAAGCCGAGCGATCCGCCGCTGACCCGGCCGGTGAAGGCGCCGGCGTTGGTGGTGACGGTGAGGTCCTTGCCGGTGTAGGTGTTCCAGGCGTCGTCGATGTACGAGGCGAAGTAGTCCGCGGCGAACAGGCCCGCGTCCAGGCCGTGTCCAGGGGCTATGACGCGCAGATCGTCGACCACGAGCGGCGCGAAGGCGTCGACGGCCTTGACGGCGGAGAAGACCTGCGCCCGTCCGCCGTCGCGCAGGGTGCCGGTGGTCTGGTCTGCGGAGCCGGTGAGGCGGATCGCCAGCGGCACGCTGAACATGTCGACCATCGTGGTGTTGCAGAACATCCCGGACGCGTTGTACGTGAACTCGGCGCAGTCGTGCAGCACGGTGTAGTTGGGGTCGGAGCTGACCCAGCCCGCCGGGTACTGCAGCGCCGGGTTGCCCGCGCCGTCGGCCACCGCCTTGAACTTCAGCTTGTCGCCCAGTGCGACGTATATACGGCCGGACATGTAGGGGATTGACAGCGTTGTCTCGCCGCTGGAAGCCAGCGGGATGGCGTAGTCGGTGAAGCCGTCGGCGCCGTTGTCGGACAGAGCGACGGGCGCCAGGGTGCCGTCCGGGGTGACCCGGACCTGAGTGCCGCCCTGGTTGCCGACGATGTAGAGGTGGACGGAGGAGTTGGCGTACGCCCCCGTGGAGTTGACGAGGGTCAGTGGGAGAGCCCCGGCCGCGTCGGGCGAGGCGATCGCCCCCAGCGCGCGGGGCGCGGCCAGTGCCAGGGCCGGCCCCGCCACCGCGGCACCGGCCAGGGAGGTGAGCATTCGCCTGCGGGAGATCATCGCTGGTCCTCTTACGTCGTCGGGAGAGGGTGGGGGGAGTGGGGGGAGTTGGGGGGAGCCGCTGAGGGGTCAGCCGATCGTCCATTTCTGGTTGGCGCCGCCGGAGCAGGACCAGATCTGCAACTTCGTTCCGTCGGCGGAGGAGTTGCCGGTGGCGTCGAGGCACTTGTCGGCGGCGGTGTTGACCAGGTCGGCGGCGGATGAGTACGCCCACTTCTGGGCGCCGGTGCCGTTGCAGGTGTAGAGCTGGACGACAGCGCCGTCGGCGGTGGAACCGCCGTTGACGTCAAGGCACTTGCCGAGGGCGCGTACGGTCCCGTCGGAGCCCAGCGTCCACTGCTGGGCGGCGGCACCGGTGCAGGTGTGCAGCTGGACCGCTGTCCCGTCGGCGTCCGAGGCGCCGGCGACGTCGGCGCACATGCCGCCGATGCCCTTGATCGCGCCGCTCTTGGTCGTACCGGAGTCCGTGTTCCAGGCGGAGGCGCGGACGTAGTCGACCGTCATGGTCTGGGGGAAGGAGGTCGACGAGTCGGGGTCGCCGGGCCAGCCGCCGCCGACGGCGAGGTTCAGGATCACGAAGAAGGGGTGGTCGAAGACCCACTTGTTGCTCCCGGCATCCGCCGGCGTGCGGGTCTCGTACGCGGTGCCGTCCACGGACCAGGTGATGGCGGTGGGCGACCAGTCGACGGCGAAGGTGTGGAAGTCGTCCGCGAACGCCGCGCCGCCCGGCAGGGTGTAGCCGGCGCCGAGTCCGCCCGAGCCGGAGTAGCCGGGACCGTGGATGGTGCCGTGGACGGTGCCGGGTTCGTTGCCGACGTTCTCCATGACGTCGATCTCACCGTTGTTCGGCCATCCGACGCTGCCGATGTCGTTGCCGAGCATCCAGAAGGCGGGCCACGTCCCCTTGCCCCGGGGGATCTTGATGCGGGCCTCGAAGTGTCCGTACGCCTGGGTGAAGCTCTGTGCGGTGTTGAGCCGGGCGGAGGTGTACTTGCAGGCTCCGTACCAACAGCTCAGGCCGGAGGAGGAGCCGGCCTGACGGGCGGTGATCACCAGGTGCCCGTTGCCGTCGAGGGAGGCGTTGTCGGTGCTGTTGGTGTAGTACTCCAGCTCGTTGTTGCCGTTGCCCGAACCGCCGGTCTCCAGGGTCCACTTCGAGGCGTCCGGCTTGCTGCCGGCGGCCCCGTCGAACTCGTCGGACCAGGTCTGCGCGCCGACTGCGGCGTGGGCGCGCGAGGCGGACGGGCCGGTCAGTGACATGACAACGGCTGATATGAGGCCTACGGACAGGAGAAGGGCAAGACTGCCGAGCTTGAGGGAACGTGCGCGGTGCGCGGCCATGGCCGAACCTCATCGTGGGGGGAGCGGGAGGAACGAGGGGTGAGGAAGTGGGGGCGGGCGGAGGGGGGAGGCGGAGTGAGCTTGATGCTACGCAGGACGATCGCTCGGGCCAATCGCCCGCGGTGTCGCGATCATGGCCCTGGCCAGCGGTTATTTCTGAAGCCCGGTTCCATAAGGACCACTTAATGTCTGCTTAAGCCGACCGCGGGGACCGTTGAGGCGTGTCGCCGCCCCCGTCTTGCTCGGCGCGGGCGGCGACCACGGCGACAGGTCAGGCGGTCACGGGGCCGGCCTGGTCACCGCTGATGAACGGCCCGCAGGAGTCTCCGGGTTCGGCGCACACGCTGGTCCCGGTCATCGCATGCGGGATCGCTGCGGATATTCCTTTGCGCGGGCCAGGAGACGGCGGTCATCATCCCTGGATGGTCGAGACTCTCCATGACGACGGTCGCGCGGGCATCGACGCGGACCTGGTGAAGCGACTGATCGTGTCGCAGTTCCCGCAGTGGGGTCGTCTGCCCGTGAGCCCGGTCGCGGTCGACGGGTGGGACAACCGCACCTACCGCCTCGGTGACGACATGACGGTGCGTCTTCCCACCGCCGAGGGCTACGCCCCCGCGGTCGACAAGGAGAACCGGTGGCTGCCCGTACTGGCCTCCTCCTTGCCGGTGCCTGTCCCTCCGGTGCTGGCAAAGGGGGCGCCGGGGCAGGGATACCCCTTCAGCTGGTCGGTCCGCGGATGGCTCGACGGCGAGACCGCCGGCCCTGACCGCATCGACGACATGTCGCATTTCGCGGTCTCGGTCGCCGAGTTCATCCTCGCCCTGCAGGGCATCGACGCAACCGGCGGGCCGCAGGCGGGCGCACACAGCTTCCACCGGGGCGCGTCCCCGGTGTACTACGACGACGAGACCCGTCGCGCCCTGGCCGTCCTGGACGGCCGCGTCGACGCCCCACGAGCCTCGGCCGTGTGGGACGACGCCCTCGCAGCCACCTGGCAGGGGCCGCCGGTGTGGTTCCACGGGGACATCAGCGGCGGCAACCTCCTGGTCAGGAACGGAAAGCTGGCCGCGGTCATCGACTTCGGGACCTCGGGCGTCGGTGATCCCGCCTGCGATCTGGTCATCGCGTGGACCATGTTCTCGGGCGACAGCCGAGAGGCATTCCGCAGCACCGTCCGCCAGGACCGCGCCATGTGGGCGCGGGCGAGGGGCTGGGCGCTGTGGAAGGCCCTGATCTGCGTGGCCGAGTACATCGACACCGACCCGATGCGAGCCGCCGAGCACCGCCGCGTGATCGACGAGGTCCTGGCGGACCACGACCGTTGCGGCTGACCGTGGACCGTCGGGCCGCTGCGGCCGGGTGACAGCGTCCGAGCACCAACGGTATCTACGCTTCGGGGGAAGCCCCCGCGCGGGAGGCCGCCCGAACGAAGGAAGAACATGAACGACGTCACCGGATTCACGCACCTTCCGCCGACCACCCTCGCCGATGTTCTGGGACGCGAGCAGGTGATGAACATCGGCCTTCGCCCTCTCTGGCCCTCGATCCCGCGAGTCGCCGGGCCGGCGTTCACCGTGCGCTGCCCTCCGGGTGACAACCTCATGCTTCACGCCGCCATCTATCGGGCGGCGCCCGGCTCGGTCATCGTCGTCGAGACCGGCGGTGACGTGGACTACGCGGTTGCGGGCGGCAACGTTTGTGCCGTCGCCCAACGTCGAGGGATCGCGGCGTTCGTGGTCGACGGGGTCATTCGGGACCTGGCCGAGGTTCGCGAGATGGGCTTTCCCGTCTTTGCCAGGGGAGTCATCCCCATCCCGGGAACCAAGGCAGCCGTTGAGCCCCTCAACGGCCGCGTGCGGTGCGGCGGCGTGAACGTCAGCGCCGGCGACATCGTGGTGGCCGACGAAGAGGGCATCGTGGTCGTTCCCGGCGCCCGTCAGGAGCAGGTGCTCCTCGAGGCTCGGACGCGGCTGGCCAAGGAGGCCGACGAGTCCCTCGACGCGTGGGAGAAGGCGCATCACGCCCGCATCGACGAGATCCTGGCCGAAAACGGCTTCGAAGACTGACTGACGGGGTGCGTCGTGGCAGCGGATGGGTGGACGTCCCCGCCCATGTCGATCCCCATGTCGATCCCCAGGGCGGGCCGACGAGGGCCTTGAGCGTCAGGTGAGTGTCGCCGCCAGCAAGCACGCGGTCTTGGCCACTAGCGCGTTGTCGCCCGATGCGTCGGGTTCGTGTTTGGTCGTCAGGACGGCCAGCACGATGGGTGGGCTGTCCGGCGGCCAGGCGATCCCGACGTCGTTGTTGCTGCCGTAGCTGCCGCCGCCCGTCTTGTCGGCGACCGTCCAGCCGGCGGGGAGCCCGGCGCGGAATCTCTCGCCGCTGGTGGTGTTGGCCAGCAGCCAGCCGGTGAGGCGCTTGCGGTCCGCGGGTGTGAGGGCGTGGCCGAGTGTGAGACGCGCATAGGTGCGGCCGATGGCACGAGGGCTGGTCGTGTCGGTCACGCGCCAGGGTTCCGCCGAGTTGAGTTCGGGCTCCCACCGGTCGAGCCGCGTTGTCCGGTCCCCGAGTGTGCGGCAGAAGCGGGTGATGGCGGTGGGGCCTCCCAGCTCGCGCAGGAGGAGGTTTCCTGCCGTGTTGTCGCTGTAGCAGATGGCGGCGTCGCACAGTTCGGCGACGGTCATGCCGTTGGCGAGGTTCTCGGGGCGCTCCGTGATCGGGGAGAGGCCCGAGTCCGTGACGTCCTTCGCGGTGTACCGGATGCGCTTGGCCAGGAACCGGCCGCCGTGGTCGAGATCGCGCAGGACCGCTGCGGCGGCGAGCGCCTTGAACACCGAGCACATCGGGAAGCGCTCGTCTGCGCGGTACGCCACGGTTCTGCCCGTGGCTGTGTTGTGCGCGAAGACCCCAAGGCGGGCGGAGTGCTGCTGCTCGAGTTCACTCAACCGGCGGGCGATCTCGTCTTCGCCGGGTGCCGAGGCGTATGCCCTTCCGTCCGGACAGAGGGCGGTGGCAAGTGCCGTGCCGGCGCCGAGAGCGAGTAGGGCGCGGCGGGACGATCGCGTTCCTTTGCCTTGCAAGGCGTCAACTTCCTTCCGTAGCAGGGACGTTGATCATTGGATCTGCGCGGTTCAGCCGATCATCAGCGCGGCGAGCGCAAGCACGGGAACCGCTTGAAGCGCCGCAGCGCGCCGCAGCCGGGCCCACCACAGGGCAGCGCCGATGGCCGCCACCACACCGCATGCCGTGCCGAGCTCCGGCAGTGGCGGCTCGTAGGGCTGTTCGTCCCAGTTCGCCGCCCACCCGGTCATCCCGGCCGCCAGCCAGCCGTAGCCCACGGCCAGGGCGTTGACAGGCAGCAGCGCGAGCACCGCAACGGTGTTCCTCCACTTCATACGGGCCATCCTCGCCCCGGGTGCCGACAAGGGCCTGAGTACCCGTACCTAGGTCATGGGGGTGGGATACGTGGCTCGCACCAGGTCGATCAGGGCTCGGGCCGCTGCCGACGGCGGACGGTCGTCCGGTGTGATGAGCGATACGGAGAACACCGGTCTCGGCTGCGTCGGGCGCAGGGCCACACGGCGGGGGTCGGGGACGAGGGACGGGCTCAGGAAGGCGAACCCGAAGCCCGCCCTCACCAGATCGACCACGGTGGGGATGTCGGCCACCTCGACGGCGATCTCGCGTTGCAAGCCCGATTCCAGGAAGAGCTGGTCGACGCTGCGTCGCGTTCCCCAACCGGGCGGAAAGTCGACGAACCGTGCGCCGTCGAGCTCCGCGAGCGGGACGACGGGGCGGTCGGCGAAGGGGTGATCGGGTGGGCAGGCCAGTGACATGGGTTCGGATGCCAGTGGGTACACGGTCAGGCCGGGCGGGTAGCTGCCAGGAAGGGCGACGAAGGCGAGATCGAGCCTGCCGTCCTTGACCTGGCGGGCGAGTTCGGTGGACCCGCCCGGCAAGGCGCTCGGCTCGATCTGCACCATGGGCCGCTCCCGGTAGTAGCGGGCGAGCAGGTTGCCGAGGTCGATGAGCGCCAGGGAGTGCATGATGCCCACTCGCACGGTGCCGCGTACCCCGCCGTGTACGGCGGCGACGGCGTCCCGGGCTGCATCGGCCGCGGCGAGCGTGCGACGCGCCTCGACGAGCAGCGCCTGGCCGGCGTCGGTGAGTTCGACGTGGTGGGTGGTGCGGTCGAACAGCCGGCCGCCGAGTTCGCGTTCCAGCGACCGGATCGAGACGGACAGGGCCGACTGCACGAGGTGAATCCGCGCCGCGGCGCGCGTGAAGCTGCCTTCCTCGGCGACCGCGAGGAAGTGCTCGAGATGGCGCAGTTCCACGTCATGCTCCAGATTGATAACAGTCATGAAAAGTCTTCGTTGGACAGCATAACCGCAGCTCCGGAACATGGAGGGAAGGGTGGCGGCGCGGCTGCCTGTCAGCTAGGCGATGAGGAGATCCACTTCATGTCATCTGTCACCACGACCGGGTCCGACCAGGTCCGTGTCGCACACCCGGCTCACGCCGCTCTTCGCAGCCGGCACCACGCATGGGGTTTCTGGGTGGCCGCGCTGGCTTTCCTGGTCAACATGGGATTCTCGGCGGTGCCCACGCCGCTGTACGTGCTGTACCAGCACCGCGATCACTTCTCCACGATCATGGTCACCGTCGTCTACGCCGTGTACGCGGTCGGGGTGATCGCCAGCCTCTTTCTCGGCGGCCACGTGTCGGACTGGGTGGGCCGCAAGCGGGTGTTCGTGCCCGCGCTGCTCATCAACGTGGCCAGCGGCCTGATCTTCCTGTTCGCACCGAGCCTGCCCGGACTGCTGATCGCCCGCGTCATCTGCGGGATCTCCATCGGGTTGACGACCGCGACGGCCACCGCCTACCTCGGTGAGCTGCATGCCGGCGTTCTCGGCGGCAAGGCGGTGTCGCCCCGCCGCGCGCAGGTCGTCGCAACGGCTGCCAACCTCGGCGGTATCGGGTTCGGCCCGCTGGTCGCCGGGGTGCTCGCCCAGTACGAGCCCCAACCGCTGCGGGTGCCCTACATCGTCTTCGGCATCGTGCTGCTCGTGCTTGCCGTGCTCGTCGCGGCCTCGCCGGAGACCGCGGAGCGGCCGGTTCCGGCACCCAAGTGGCGGTCGCAGCGCATCGCGGTGCCCACGCACGCGCGGCGGATGTTCTTCGTCGCCACCGCGGCGGGCGTTGCCGCGTTCGCGGTCTACGGCGTGTTCAACTCGCTGGCTCCGTCGTTCCTGGCCGGCACGCTGCACCAGAATTCGCACGCGGTGGCCGGAGCGGTGGCCTTCGCCGCGTTCGCCGCGGGAGCGCTCGCCCAGATAGCACTCAGCCGGGCCGGCGTCATGCTGACTCTTCGGGTCGGCCCGCTGCTGCTTCTTCCGGGACTCGCGCTGCTCGCGGGCGGGATGTGGCTGCCGAGCCTGGCGATGTTCATCGTCGGCGGCGTGGTCACCGGTGCCGGTGGCGGCCTGGTCTTCCGTGGCGCGCTGGCCGCCGCCGGTTCGACCGCCCCGCCGGAGGCACGGGCCGAGGTGCTCGCCGGGTTCTTCCTCGGCGCGTACGTCGGCCTGTCGGTTCCCGTCGTCGGCCTGGGAATCGCCACGCAGTACGCGTCGGCGCGCGCGGTGATGCTGGTGTTCGTGGTGCTGGTGGCCGTCGCCGTGGTGCTGTGCATCCGCGCCCTCCGCGGCGAGCACACCAGGCAACCCGAGCGCAGCTGAGCGGCGGCGGGCCGCCCGTCATTCAGGGGCGGGTGTGAGCAGGGCCTTGTCCAGGACCACCGGAAGCGACAGGGTGCGGTAGCCGACCGAGGCGAACAGCACGGTGATCCGGTGGTCCTCCTCGCTGAGGACCTCGCCGTCACCCCACTGGTGGTGGCGGACCCGGGTGCCGGGCGGGAACGGGTGGTCGTGGTGCTCGGTTGAGGCGGTCCGCGGGTGGGGGAGGCCGGGGGGAGCGCCTGCGTCGGCGCCCGTGGACCGCTCGCATCTGTCGCAGTTGCCGCACGGGGTGCGCAGCCGTTCGCCGAAGTAGCCCAGCAGGAAGCGTCGTCGGCAGCCGGTGGTCTCGGCAAGGCCGCGCATCATCTCCACCCGGGAGCGTTCCAGCTTCTCGTGTGCGGCGCCGAGCCGTATGGCCTGCTGGGCGGCTTTCTCCGGATCGGCGCCCGGGACCGGGGCCACCTTGCCGCCTTCCGTGGTGACGGCTCCGACCTTCTCCAGCAGGTTGAGCAGGGCGGTCAGTCTGGTGGCCGACAGACCGGTCTCTTCCTGGAGTTCCGTGGGTGTCACCGCGGTCGGGTGTTCCAGCACACGGCGGGCGACCTTCACGACCGTGTCCTGGTCCGGGCGCCCGGTGGAGAAGAACTTCTGCAGTCCCAGGTCCTCCTTGCGGTAGTGCAGGATGGCCCGGGCTGCCCCGCCGTCCCTGCCCGCCCGGCCTATCTCCTGGTAGTACGCGTCGAGCGACCCGGGCACCGAGGCATGCAGCACGAAGCGTACGTCGGGCTTGTCGATCCCCATGCCGAACGCCGAGGTGGCCACCACCACGTCCAGTTCTCCGGCGAGAAAGCGGTCGTGCACCCTGGCGCGGTCAGCGGCGCGGGTGCCCGCGTGATAGGCGGCCGCGTCCAGGCCGAGCTCGCCCAGCTCCGCGGCGTACGCCTCGGCGTCCTTGCGGGTCGCGGCGTAGACGATGCCGGGCTTGGGCTCGGCTGCCGCCCGCTCCACCACCGCCCGCCGCTTGGCCGCGTTGTCGAGGAAGTGCGTCACCTCCAGGCGGATGTTGGGCCGGTCGAACCCGGCCACCACCTCCCGGACCTTGCGCATGCCCAACTGCTCGATGATGTCGGCGCGTACGGGTGCCGCGGCGCTGGCGGTGAGCGCGAGGATCGGAGGGCGCCCGATGCTCTCCGCGGCCTGCCGAAGCCGCAGGTAGTCCGGCCGGAAGTCGTGGCCCCAGGAGGACACGCACTGCGCCTCGTCCACGACGAACAGGGACGGCCGCAGTGCGGCGACACGGTCCAGCACTTCCTGCTTTGCGAGTTGTTCCGGGGCGAGGAACAGAAACCGGGCGTCGCCGGCGCTCACGCTCTCCCACGCCTGTTCGTTCTGTGCCCGGGTCATCGACGAGTTGACCGCCACGGCGGTCTGGCCGCTGTGCCGCAGCAGTCCGGCGATCTGGTCGCGCTGGAGGGCGATCAACGGCGACACGACGAGCGTCGGACCGGCGAGCAGCATGCTGGGTACCTGGTAGACGGCCGACTTGCCCGATCCGGTCGGCATCACCACGATGGCGTCCCGGCGGGCCATGACCGCTTTCATCGCGGTGAGCTGGCCGGGACGCAGTTGGTCCCATCCGAAGACGTTCCGCGCGGCTTTGCGGAGACGGCGGGCGGCGAACAGGCTGATCGGCATCGGACTCCCGGAGCAGTTGCGCGGCCGGGGCGGACCCGGCCGGGTGGTGGTCGTTCTCGTGCCCCTCCCTGCCCGGAACAGTCCGATCGTCGCCCGCCGGACAGGGCGCCGGCGCGCCGGAGCGGGCGGAACATCGGTCACGGTACCGGGCAGCCGGTGTGCTGACCATGAACGGGCCTGCCATCTTGCGTCGACCGCCCGGTTGGACACGCTGTAGCGTGATCGCGTGGTGGCGAGCGACGCGTACGCGTATCGAGAGCTGGGGGAAGCGGCCTGGTCGTGGGTCCTGGGCCAGGTACGCGAGGACGACGGTCCGTGGGTCCCGACGACAGTGACGGAAGACCAGCGGCAGGCGGCGCCGGCCAAGGACCGCGACTCGCTGTACGCGGGGATCGCGGGCCTGGCACCGGTGTTGGCCGAGATCGCCCGGCACCGCGCGCTGAGCGACGTCGAGCAGGCCCTCGCGACCCGGATCGTGGCCCGGCTGACCGCCGAGGCGAGCGTACGAACGGAACCCTCGCTGTACGACGGGCTGGCCGGCGACGTGACGGCGCTGAAGCTGCTCGCCCCGGACAGGGAGGCGGTCGCGCTGCAGCGGCTCGCCGAGCTGATGACCCCGGCAGGATGGAAGACCACGCTCGAGCTCGATCCGGGGTCCGACGAGCCCGCGACGGACGTCGTCGTGGGCACCGCCGGCGTGGTGATGGCGGCGATCTGGGCGGGCGGTGAGCACGCCGAGTCGATCGCGACCACCGGCGGCGAGGCCCTGCTGCGAGCGGCGGACCCGACCGAGGACGGCCTGGACTGGGGGATGCTGCCAGGCCGGCCGTCCAGGATGCCGAACTACTCGCACGGCACCGCCGGGGTGGCCACCGCGCTGGCCATGGCCGGGGCGGCCCTGCATCGCCTGGACTTCGTCGAAGCTGCCTGCCAGGGCGCCCGGCACCTGCTCGCCGTGGGCTCGCTGGACGACGACGGGTTCGTCCTCCCGCACACCATCCCGCCCTCCACGCGGGAGGTGGAGCCGGTGACCTACACGTGGTGCCACGGGCCGACCGGAACCTCGTACCTGTTCGCGGCGCTGGCGCGGGCCGGCGTGGCCGAAGTCGCCGGCCACGAGGTCGCCGGGCTGCGGCAGCGATGCCTGCACTCGGTTCTCACCTCCGGGGTCCCGCAGCGGCTCCGACCCGGGTTCTGGGACAACGACGGCCGCTGCTGCGGCACGGCGGGCGTCGGGGAAGCGCTGCTGGACGCCGTCCAGGACTCCCCGGACCCGGCGCGGGGCGGCACGCTCCTTGAAGCGGCACGCACCATGGGGGACGCCCTCGTCGAGCGGGCGATCCGCGACGAGGCCGGGGCACGCTGGCGGTTCCTGGAACACCGCCAGGACCCACCCCTGCTGCCCCCCGGCACCTCGTGGATGCAAGGCGCCGCCGGGATCGCCGCCTACCTCTTCCGCCTCGCCCGCGTCATCCAGGACGGCCCGAGCGCGCCGGTGGTCGACCGTCCCGACCAGTGGTGGGCGGTCCCGGATCACCTGCGTACCGTCCACACCGCCGGGCCGGCCTGGGCGCACCGACGCCGGCGCCTTACTGCCCGGGGGTGAGGACGTAGGTGTTGAGGGCTGCCACCGTCGTCAGGGGCGTCGGGGAGCCCAGGTCGTAGCGGTCCACGGCGAGGTAGTTGGGCTTCTTGCGGGCGGCGGGCTCGCAGAAGTTCTCCGTACGGTTCTGGAGCTTGCCGTTGTCGGTGGTGACGGTGGCGGTCACCGTGGCGTCGCGGAAGTGGTTCATGACGAACAGGGGGTGGAAGGCGGCCGAGTCCGTGGTGAGCGGCCTGTCGGTGCCCCAGCGGCTGTAGCAGGACCAGTCGGAGTCGGCGAGGGGCGAGCCCATCGACCAGTAGTTCTCGACGGTCCACTCACGCTGGTACATCACGCCGAAGGTGTCGCGGGTGGCGTAGCCGTTGGAGATGTCACTGGCCCGGGTCCGGTCACTGAAGATCAGCAACTGCTTGCCGCGCGCGGCGAGGTCGGCCATCGTCGGCCAGCCGTTGGTGGCCACGCCGTCCTGGTCGGGGCGGTAGAGCACGTCGGACAGGCCGTTGACGGAGGCGAGCGAGGACTTCAGTACCGACGAGGAGACGTAGTCCTCAAGGAAGACGGTGGCGAACTGGCCGGGGTTGGCCTTGAGGAAGTCGACCATGCGTTGCAGGTCGGTGGCGAGCGGCACCGGGCTGCTCACTCCGGAGCAGCTGTTGTGGCACAGGACGGCGGTGCCGGAGACGTCGTAGTCGTCGAGCATGAAGCCGCGTACGCCGCCGCTGAGTTGCTGGCTGATGCCCTGTGCCTGGTTGGGGAAGAGGTTGACGGGGAATGAGGCGAAGTTGCCGTCCACGCCGTTGGCGAAGGCGTTGTGCGCGGTGAGGAAGGTGACCTGGTCCAGGGTGCGGGTGTCGGGGGAGGGGATCGCGGACTTGCCGAGGGCTGCCGGGGTGAGGAACCAGCGGGCGAGGTCACCCGCGGCGCCGGTCTGCACGGCGGTCGAGCCGGACACCCCGGTCAGATACTGCGAGGTTCCGGGGACGCCGATGGCGTAGGTGCTGTCGGCCGCCGCCGTGATGGTCCAGGTGGTGGTGTCGGTGCCGCAGGTCGTGGTGACGGCAGTGGTCCCGTTGCGGCCGAGGCAGGTGCCGGACTCGTCGGCGTTGCGCAGTTCGTAGCCGCCGCTGACGGCTGCCGGGGTCCACTGCTGGTGGTCCTCGTTGCCCTTGGGGTTGTGCTCGGCGACCGTTCCGCTGCTGTCGGCCGCGTTGAGCCCGGTCACGTAGCTCTGTATGTACACCGAGCCGCTGGGCACCGCGGCGGCCTCCCCGGCCGAGGCCAGGGGCAGGGTGATGGCGACGGCGGCCGCCCCGCAGAGAACTCGCAGATGACGCAAGGTCGTTCCTCTCATCGCACGCGCACGTGAGTGATGTCGGGGTCATGACACACCGCCACGCGGGCACGGCGCCAGTACGCGCCGATGAATACCAGGAACCCGAAGAGCGGAACTGCTGTTTCCGCTTCCGCGGTGGCATCTATCCTGTCGGTCCGCTGTGCACGCACTATGGACAAGACAATGTCATGTGCACTTAAATCTGGCTCCGCCTCACCTCCGCACCAGCGCCCGCCGAAACCGCGTCCGGACGCCGGTGCGGGAACCGCGCACGTCCCCGCGACCCGAGGAGCCCGATGCAGCTCAGCACGCGACGCGCCACGACCGCCCTGACCGTGGCGATAGGCGTGACCGCCCTCACCACCGCCCTGCTGACGCCATCCGCGGCGTCAGCAGACGGCGGCCGTAGCCTCCCCTCCCGCGCCACAGCCGTCTCCCACGCCGACGCCGCGATCGCCGACCACGCCGGCCGACTCGCCGTCACCCCCGCCCAGGGACGTACGGTCCGCGATGTCGTCACCGACACCGACGGCGCCCAACACGTCCGCTACGACCGGACCTACCGAGGCCTGCCCGTACTCGGCGGCGACCTGGTCGTGCACCTTGCGCCGGGCGGCGCCTACGCCGGCGCCGACCGCGCCACCCGCTCGGACCTCGCGGTACCCACGATCACCCCCGGCGTGACCGCATCCGCCGCCGCGAAGAAGGGCATCGCCGCGCTGCGCACCGCCCACCACGGCACGACCTTCCGGCAGGCCAAGGCCAGGCCGCAGCTCGTCGTCGACGCCCTGCACGGCGCCCCCCGCCTCGCCTGGCGCACCACCGCCGTCGGCCTGGACACCCTCGGCAACCCGGCCGCCCGCGTGGTGCTCACCGACGCCCGTACCGGCACCCGTATCGACGCCTGGGACGCCCTGGAGACCGCGGCCGGCGACGGCGCCTCGCTCTACGGCGGCACAGTGCCGTTGGAGACCACCCTCAGCTCCGGCACGTACCAGCTCACGGACCCCACACGCGGCTCCACCTACACCGGCGACGCACAGAACAAGACCGACCTGTGCGTCTTCGGGATCTGCATCTCCCGGGCCCCCGCCGTGCTGTTCACCGACGCCGACAACCACTGGGGCACCGGCACCACCGCCGACCGCTCCACCGCCGCCGTGGACGCCCAGTACGGCACCAACGAGACCTGGGACTACTACAAGAACGTCCACGGGCGCAACGGCATCGCCAACGACGGCAAGGGCTCCTACAACCGCGTCCACTACGGCAGCAGTTACAACAACGCCTTCTGGGACGACAGCTGCTTCTGCATGACCTACGGCGACGGCGACGGCACCACCTTCGGCCCGCTGGTCTCCCTCGACGTCGCCGGCCACGAGATGTCCCACGGCGTCACCTCCCGTACCGCCGCCCTCACTTACTCCGGGGAGTCCGGCGGCCTCAACGAGGCCACTTCCGACATCATGGGCACCCTCGTCGAGTGGTACGCCGCCAACTCCACCGACACCGGTGACTACCTCATCGGCGAACGCATCGTGAAGTCCGGCTTCGGCAAGGCCGCGCTGCGCTTCATGGACAAGCCCTCCAAAGACGGCAACTCCGCCGACTGCTGGAGCTCAAGCGTCGGCAACCTCGACGTCCACTACTCCTCCGGCGTCGCCAACCACTTCGCCTACCTCCTCGCCGAGGGCAGCGGCAGCAAGACCATCAACGGCGTCTCCTACGACAGCCCCACCTGCAACAACTCCACCGTCACCGGCATCGGCCACGACAAGCTCGGCAAGATCTGGTACCGCGCCCTGACCGTCTACATGACCTCCAGCACCAACTACGCCGGCGCCCGCACCGCCACCCTCAAGGCCGCCACCGACCTGTACGGCGCCTCCGGCCCCGAGTACGCGGCCGTGGCAGCCGCCTGGTCCGCCGTCAGCGTCGCCTGACCCGAAGCCCGAAGCCCGAAGCCCGAAGCCCGAAGCCCGAAGCCCGAAGCCCGAGGTCCCCGGCGCGCCGGTCGCGCCGGGGACCTCGGCAATGGCGTCACGTACCTCGCGTCGCCTCGCTGACATCCGTCGTCGGCTCACAGCCGCCCCGCTTCGGCGAGGGCCAGCAGATCGGTCGCGGCCTGGTGGGCGCGGGTCCGGATGGCGGCCGCGTCGGGGACCGGTCCGCCGAGCAGCGCGGTGCCCATGATCTCTGCCTGGAGGAGGGCGGAGAAGACGCGGCCTCCGACCGCCGGCTCGCCGGTGCGTTCGCCCAGGCCCCGCTCGCCGACGGCTTCGCCGCAGCGCGGATGGTCCCGCCCACCCTCGGGATCCGGCTCCTGGCGGTGGCGGTTCAAGACCGCCTCGGTGCCGCCCTGGGGCGGCCTCCCCGCTACCTGCCCGGCGCGGGGGCACCCGGCGAGTTGGCCGTCGGCACCACAGCGGACGCCCGTTTCGGAGAGAAGCTGATCACCCCGAAGGACTCGACGCAATGGCGCAATCGTGTCGCCGCGCGGTCGCTGCTCAGCTTCTCCTGGCGCCGACCGGGCGACGTGCCGCCGCCATTGACTGCCCCATCCTGCTCGTCGTCGCCGAGCACGACACGATGGCGCCGGTCGGCCCCGCGCTGCGCGTCGCCGACAAGGCGCCCCGCGGTGAGCTCTACCGCAGTGGGGGCGGCCACTACGACGTCTACCAGGGCGGCGAGAGCTTCGACGACGTGCTGAACGTCGAGGTCGAGTTCCTCCACCGGCACGTGAAGGATCCCGCACGGCGCCGAGTCCCCGGGCGCTGAGTTCGCCGAGAGGGCACGGCGGTGGAGGGCGGCGCGGTGACACCCGGGGCGGGCCGCCCTGTGCGGCCTACAGGCGCAGGCTGCGGCGCAGCGCTGCGGCGAGCAGCTTGGCACGGTCGTCAACGGCGCCGTGCTGGTGGCCGTCGCCCTGGCCCACCGGGCCGGTGGACTGCCGGCCGTAGCCGTCGGCTGAACGAGGCCGGGCGGCCACTCCCTGCTGAGCCGGTCCACCGACTCCCGGAGGAGGACTCGCGGTACAGGAAGGACCTGTCCGGTCGACACGGGGAGGTTCAATTGATCGGGTCAGGGCTGTACTGTTCCGCTCCTGCCGCCCTCACCAGTCGTTAGGGGATGTCGCACCGCATGACTTCGACGCACCTCAACCGAACGCGACAGCGACTGGCTTATCCGTTGCGACGACTGCGTACCCGCGATCGCGGGCTGCTCGCCCTGCGTCGAGCCGCCCGGACCGCCGTCGTCATGCCCGCCCTGTTCGCCCTCGGCGACAAGGTCGTCGGAAACCCGGACGTGGCGACGTTCGCCGCGTTCGGCTCTTTTGCGATGCTGATGTTCGTCGATTTCGGCGGTCCCATGATCGACCGGTTGCAGGCGCTGGCCTCGCTGGCGGTGGTGGGTGCGGTGTTCGTGTGCCTCGGAACACTGGCCTCGCGTAATCCTTGGCCGGCGGCCGTGGCGATGGGCCTGGTCGGCTTCGGGGTGCTGTTCGTGGGCGTGGTCAGCTCGACACTGGCCGGGGCCACGACATCGCTGTTGCTGGCGTTCATTCTGCCGGTGTCGCTGTCCGGGCCTCCGTCGTCGATCCCGGATCGGCTGGCGGGCTGGGCCATGGCCTCCATTGCCGGGTTGGCGGCGGTGGCCCTGCTGTGGCCGGCACCGGCCGAGGATCAGCTTCGCATACGGGCGACGGCCACGTGTCGGGCGCTGGCGGCTCGACTGCGACTGGAGGTCGCGCGTCTGCTCGACGGTGAGGGCACCCGAACGGCAGCGGAATGCGAGCAGGTCACCGTCGCCGCAGATGCCGCGGTGGCCGAACTGCATCAACTCTTTCTCGCCACGCCACATCGCCCGACCGGACTGAGCACCACCGCCCGGGCGGTGGTGCGCTTGGTCGACGAGCTGAACTGGCTGAACTCCATTCTCACCCAGTCCCGGAAACCGCCGACCGGCGCGGTGAATCCCGCTCCCTGTGCGGTGAAGGTCGCCGCTGCTGCCGTGCTCGAGCGGGGTGCGGATCTGCTGGAGACGCCGCGTACGAATCCTGAGCCGTTGCGTTCCGCGCTGGCAGAACTGCGCGAGACCCTGGCGGTCCTGGAGAACAACGCGACGGGCGAGCTTCCGGTTCGACGAGAACGGCCCGGAGAAAGCGCGGTCATGGCCGAGGAGCGGATCAGGGAGTTCATCGGCTCCTTGGATCCGAGCTTCCGTGCCCAGGAGTTGAGCTTTGTCGTGTCGCTGGTCGGAAGCAACATCGACCTTGCGGCCTCCGCCGAACGCCGTAGCTGGATCCAGCGAATCCTGGGCCGCCAACCCACAGGACTGCCGGGGACGTTGTCCGCGGCCCAGGAGCGCGCGGCTGCCCACGTCGAACGACATTCGCTGTGGTTGCACAACAGCGTCCGCGGCGCGGTCGGGCTGGCGCTGGCCGTGTTCGTCGCCAACCGAACGGGCGTCGAGCACTCCTTCTGGGTCGTACTCGGCACCCTTTCCGTACTCCGCTCGAACGCGCTGAACACCGGCCAGAACGTGCTGCGCGCGGTGGGCGGCACCGCCGTCGGCTTCGCGATCGGGGCGGCGCTCCTGGTGCCGATCGGTAGCGACACCACGCTCCTGTGGTTCCTGCTGCCACTGGCGATCCTGCTGGCCGGCGTCGCGCCTTCGGTGATCTCCTTCGCCGCAGGGCAGGCGGCCTTCACCCTCGTACTGGTGATCTTGTTCAACATCATTCAGCCAACTGGGTGGCGTGTCGGACTGCTTCGGGTCGAGGACATCGCCCTCGGCTGCGCCGTCAGCCTTCTGGTGGGGGTGCTCTTCTGGCCGCGCGGCGCCGCCGCAGCGCTCAGCAAATCGCTCGCCGAGGCCTACGCCGACGGCGCGAGTTATCTGGCCGCCGCCGTCGAATTCGGCATGCTCCGCTGCGACCCCAGCACACCAACCCCGGTCGGCCCGGCCCAAGAGGCGGTACGCGCGGCAGCGGCGTCACGCAGAATGGACGACACATTCCGCGGGTATCTGGCCGAACGAGGCGCCAAGACACTTCAATTGGCCGAGGTCACCAGACTGGTGACCGGCGTGGCCGGTCTCCGGCTCGCGGCCGACGCAGTGCTGGACCTCTGGGGGCGGGATGACGGCCGCGCCGCCGGCGACCGAGCGGCGGCCCGCCTCGAACTGCTCCGGAGCACCGATTCGATCAGAGGTTGGTACGACGAACTCGCGAACAGTCTGAGCGGCGTGCACCCGGTCCCGGAGCCGCTGCCCCAGGATGCGGCCGCCGACGGCCGCCTGCTTCAAGCCGTACGGCACGATCTGCGCGGCGAGGACGGACAGGCCACCGCTACCGCGGTCCGCATGATCTGGACCGGCGACCACCTCGACGCCGCCCGCCGGTTGCAGGCCGGCCTCGTCCAGCCGGCGTCGGCCGTTCATCCCGGAAAGTAAGAGGGGCTGGATCGGGCCCCATCGCCGTGCAACCTGCTCCCGGGGCCAGGCGTGACAAGTCGCTGAGGGCAGCAGCGCCCTCACATCCGTGATGTGGAGGGGGGCACATGCGCGATCCAGCTGACTTCGACGCTTTCTATGCCGGCAGCGTACGGCGGCTGACCAGCCAGATGTACGCGATGACGGGCAGTCGCGCCGAGGCGGAGGACCTGGTGCAGGAGGCCTTCGCCCGTGCCTGGCAGCGCTGGGAGAAGGTGTCCGGCTACGCGGACCCGGAGGCATGGGTGCGTACGGTGGCCTGTCGCGTCCGGGTGAGCGTATGGCGCAAGACGATCAACCGGCTCGCGGCCCACCACCGCCACGGCATGCCCGACGAGGTTCCCGGCGCCGGCCCCGACTACGTGGCGATTGTCGCTGCGCTGCGCCGCATCCCTGCCGAGCAGCGCCGGGCGATCGTGCTGCATCACCTGGCCGGTCTGTCGGTGGCGGAGATCGCGCGCGAGACGGGGGCCCCGCCAGGCACCGTCAAGGCCCGGCTCTCGCGTGGGCGCCAGGCGATGGCGCCCTACCTGTCCGACATCCCAGGTGGCGACCAGGCGCCGCGGGGCGCCGGACCCGCCATCGGCTTCGGCTCCAACGACCAGGAGGTGCCCCACCATGGCTGAGGACTTCGAGACCATCCTCAAGGCCGGGTCGGCCGAGTACGCCGCGCGCACCAGCCCCCGTCCCGCCGAAGCCGTCCGCGCCCGCGGGGACCAGCTCCGACGTCATCACCGAGCCGCCACAGTCGCACTGGCCGTTGCCGTGGTGGCCGCGGTCGGCGGCGGCGCCTTCGTCGCCACCGGCCACCTGTCCCGCCACAGCGCCCAGCCGCCCGCCGCGACCTCATCGGCGACCATCGCCACCACTTCCTGCCGGTCACTCGTCGCATCGCAGAGCGTCAAGGACGCCGTCACACAGGCATACCGCCTGGCGCAGCCAGGACTGGTACACATCGCACCGGTCAAGGGAACCTTCTACTACGGAGCGTGCGGCGACGTCTCCTACGCGGGCGCGCGCTTCACGCCCACCTCCGGTTCCACCGCGGGGGAGCAGGTCGCTCTCCAGGATGCCGGCAGCGTGGAGAAGTACTTCACCAAGTCCCCGAACGGCATGTGGACCTACGTAGCCACCGACGGATTCCCTGCCAGCACCCACGGCTGCGCCGCCATCCCCCAGATCCCGGCGGCCCTGGCCGCTCTCTGGGCCGACTGCCGGCATGGGTGAACGACGTTCAGCGGCGAGCGAGGAGGTCCCGGATCGCCTTGACGACGTCGGCGGGGGCTTCCTCAGCCATGAAGTGGCCGCAGGAGACGGTGGTGTGCCGCAGGTCCGGTGCCCAGGCGTTCCACAGTGCGGCGGCGTCGAAGCCGAGGGCCGCGCCCCAGTCCCGCTGGAGAACGGTCACCGGCATCCGCAACTGGTTGCCGGCATCGCGGTCGGCCCGGTCGTGTTCGACGTCGAAGCCGGCGGAGGCCCGGTAGTCGGCGACGATGGACGGGACGGCGGCGCGGGACGCTGACAGGTAGGCGGCCCGGATCCCGGCCGGGATCGCCTGCGGGTCGTGCGTCCAGATGTCCAGGAAGTGGCCGCTCCAGGCACGCAGCGCGCTCGGCGACTTCCCTGCGGCCGACGGGCACGCCGCCGCCGCGGACCGCCTGGCCCAGCACCACGAACTGCCGCTGGCAGCCGTCTTCACCCAGTGGTACCGGGCACTGCGGCCGGCCGCGTCCGGACAACTGCCGCAGGCCGAGGCCGCCTACCGGGCCGCCGCCGCGCGGCTGGACGGCGCCGGGATGCCGGGCCTGGAGCGCGGCCTCCTCCCGTTCGCCCTGCTGTGTTTGCGACTGGCGCACACGCCGCCGTCCGATGCCGGGCCGATCGACATCGACCTGGGGATGGACTGGGGCCCTTTCCGCACCTGGGCCGAGCCGTTCGCGCTGGTGGCGGCCGGTCGCCACGCCGAGGCTCGGGCGGCACTGCGCGCGCTGCCGGAGCCGCCGCGGGACCTGCTGTACGAGGCGTGCTGCTGCCTGGAGGCCGCTGTGGCGCTTGAGGTCGGTGACCGGGGCGTGCTGGAGCGCGTCCACTCCCGCCTGCTGCCGGCCGCCGGCGAGCTCGCGGGGGCAGGCAGCGGCCTGGTCACCGTCGGCCCTGTCGAGCGCTACCTGGCCGCCATCGCCACCGCGCTGCGTGTTCCGTGAGGGTTGCGCGCGACCTGGGTGCCGATCACGTGCTCGGGCTCTCGTACGGGTCGTGCGGGACCGGGACCGTTCTGGTCCGGCTGACGTTGATGAACGGGATGACGCCGCCGTTGACGGGGTCCTTGGTCTGCTTGCTGGTGTAGGTGCCGGTGACCTCGAGCCAGGTGTCGGGTGCCAGGACGGCGGGCATCTGCCCGGACAGGCCGATCTTGATGGGCTGGGCGTCGGCAGCGCAGCAGTTGAGGATCATGCGGGTGAGGTACGGCGCGCCGCTGCGGTCGAGGGTGATGAAGCCGGTGACTTTGATGTGCCGGTCGCCGAGGGAGTGCCCGTGGTCGTACGCCGCGCGACCGGCGTAGTCGTCGACGTCGAGCCGGAGGGGGTCGCCGGCGGGGAGGGTGGGGAAGCCGTAAGGCGGTTGCAGGGCCGTGCCGGTGCGCATCGCGCTGTACGAGCCCAGCGCGGGTGGGGCGACCAGGATGAGAGCGAACAGGGGCAGGACGAGAAGCCAGGAGACGCGGGGCTCGCGGTGGGCGTGGCCGTGCCCGTCGTCGTGCCCGCGCTCGGGCAGGTCCTCCTCGGCTGCGCGCGGCCGCCGCACTTCGTACCAGACGGTGGCGGCGGCCGCGACGATCAGGATGATGCCGGTCGCGAGCAGCAACGGGCGCAACCCGGCCTTGACGTAGCGCAGATAGAGGTCGGTCAGCCCCGCGTGCAGCACGGCGACGCCGACGAGGAACAGCACGACCGCTTGCGCCTGCCGGTTCACAGCAGCACCGTCCCGACCAGGACCGACACGAGGACGGCCAGCGCGAAGGTGGCGGGAGCGAACCGCAGCGCGAACCCGCGGCCGAACGTCGCGGTCTGCATGGCGAACAGTTTCAGGTCGATCATCGGTCCGACCACGAGGAATGCCAGCCGGGCGGTGAGCGAGAACTGGGACAGGGACGCGACCACGAACGCGTCGGCCTCGGAGCAGATCGACAACAGCACCGCGAGGATCGACAGGGCCAGGATCGACACCACCGGGTTGTCGGCCGCCGCGTGCAGCCAGCTTGCCGGCACCACCGCCTTGAGGGTGGCCGCGCCCATCGCGCCGACGACGAGGAAGCCGCCCGCATGCATCACGTCATGCCGTACGGATCCCCAGAACGCCGCCCCTTTGCCGAGGCCGTCCGACGACGGGTGGGCCGGCGGACGCAGCCAGTCGGTGCGCCCCAGCCGCTGCCACAACCAGCCCATCACGCACGCCACCAGCAGGCTCGCCACGAACCGGGCGAGGACCATCTCCGGGTTACGGGGAAACGCGACGGCGGTGGCGGTCAGCACGATCGGGTTGATCGCCGGGGCGGACAGCAGGAACGCCAGCGCCGCCGAAGGGGCGACGCCCCGGCGCACCAGCGCCCCGGCCACCGGCACGGAGGCGCACTCGCAGCCTGGCAGGACCACCCCGGCCATCCCGGCGACCGGCACCGCCAGGGCGGGCCGCCTCGGCAGCGCGCGGGCGAAGAACGAGGGCGGGACGAACACCGCGATGATCGCCGAGAGCAGCACGCCGAGGACGAGAAACGGCAGTGCCTGGACGATCACCGCCACGAACACGGTCATCCAGCTCTGCATCACCGGCGTCGACAACGCCCTGCGGATCGGCCCCTGCATGGCAACCACCAGGAGCAGCACCATGGTCAGAACGAGGGACGAGTTGAACTGCCAACCCTGCGGATCGCCCTGCGGATCGCCCTGCGGATCGTCCCCCTCGCGGTGGTCGACCCGGGGCGGGGCTTCTTCGGTGGTGGTCACGGGTGAGGTACCTCCGGTAGGGCAGGGCTTCGTGGATTGCTTCCCCTCCGCCTCCAGTACGCCGGTTCGGGCACAACTTCTCATCCTTCGCCCGTGCCGGGTGCATGCAGTCGGTCACGGCTGCCCGGAAGTACGGGACTGAGCGCACTCGTTGCCAGTGGCGCGAGGATACCCAGACCCGGCGCGAGCAGCTTGGGGAGGGACAGGGGGATTCCACTCGCTGGTGTATGTGCGGGAGAGGAAGGGGCAGGCGTTTTATGGTGATCTGATGCGACTTGTACCCTGGTGGGCTCTGATCTCGTCCGGGTCTGCGCCCGTCCTGTTGATCGGTGGCTGGACGATCGCGGCGCTGCTCCAGGGGCCCGGCTACGACCCCGTCACCCAGACGATCAGCGTCCTGGCGGCCGACGGCGCTTCCGGACGCTGGGTGATGATCACCGCCGTGACCGCCCTGGGCGCCTGTCACCTGGCAACCGCCTGGGGGCTGCGCGCAGCCGCGCTCGCCGGACGTGTGGCGCTCGGTGGCGGTGGACTGTCGGCGATCGTCCTGGCGCTGTCCCCGGAACCGAGCCGCGGCGGCTCCCTGCAGCATGGTTCCGTGGTCGCCATGGGATTTGCCCTCATGGCGGTGTGGCCGGTCCTGGCCGTCAATCGCATGGGCGCCTCCCCCTGGGGACTCCGGCCGGCCATGTCGATCGGGGTGAGCGCGCTGCTGTGCGTCGGCGCGGCATGGTTCCTGTTCGAACTGGAAACCCACGGTGCCGCGGGTGTCGCCGAACGTGTCCTCACAGCGGCTCAGAACCTGTGGCCTTTCGTGGTCGTCGCCTCCTGCCTCCACCACTCCAGATCATGATGTGGACAATTTCGTGGCACGGCGGTGTCGAGGTGTCGATCGGGGCCGGGGCCGTTCGTATAGAGGGTGAGAGGCCGGCACGGTGCCGGCCGAGCGGTCGAGGAGGACCCCATGAAGCAGTACCTGCTCAGCGTGATGCAGCCCGAGGGCGAAGGTATGCCCGCACCGGAGGTCCTGGCGGAGATCGGGCGGGACCTGGAGGTCTTCCACCAGGAACTGAAGGCCGCCGGGGCGTGGGTGTTCGCCGGGGGGCTGCACTCCCAGAGCACGGCCACCGTGGTGCGGGTGAAGGACGGGGACGTGCTCATGACCGACGGCCCGTTCGCCGAGGGCAAGGAGTACCTCGGCGGGCTGTGCATCATCAAGGCGCCCGATCTGGACGCCGCACTCGAGTGGGGCCGCAAGGCGGCGCGGGCGACCACCCTGCCGATCGAGGTGCGGCCGTTCCAGGGTGAAGTGGAGGACTGATGACCGCCATTCCGGGCGCCGGTGACCTGCCCGCCCCGGATGTCGAGCGGGTCTTCCGGGCGGAGTACGGCCGGTCGGTGGCCGTCCTGGTCCGGGTCTTCGGTGACATCGACGTCGCGGAGGAGGCGGTCCAGGACGCGTTCACCAGGGCACTGCAACAGTGGCCGGCGAACGGCCTCCCCCCGAGTCCGGCCGGCTGGATCATCACGACCGCGCGCAACCGGGCGATCGACCGCCTGCGCCGGGAGGCCTCCCGGCAGGACCGGCATGCCCAGGCCGCCCTGCTGCACGCCCGCGACGAACCGAACGAGGAGGGCTCCGTGCGCGACGACCGGCTTCGGCTGATCTTCACCTGCTGCCACCCCGCCCTCGCCACCGGCGCCCAGGTCGCGCTCACGCTCCGGCTGCTGGGCGGGCTCACCACCGCCGAGATCGCACGCGCCTTCCTGGTACCCGAACCGACGATGGCCCAGCGGCTGGTCCGGGCCAAGGGCAAGATCCGCGATGCCCGGATCCCCTACCGGATTCCGTACGAGGCAGACCTGCCCCAGCGGCTCCGGGCCGTGCTCGCCGTCGTATATCTGATCTTCAACGAGGGCTACGCGGCGAGCTCGGGGGAGCGGCTGATCCGCGAGGACCTCGTCACGGAGGCCGTCCGC
This sequence comes from Streptomyces sp. NPDC059373, assembly GCF_042751495.1. Classification (NCBI taxonomy): domain Bacteria; kingdom Bacillati; phylum Actinomycetota; class Actinomycetes; order Kitasatosporales; family Streptomycetaceae; genus Streptomyces; species Streptomyces sp. NPDC059373. Next base: position 112,916 of record NZ_JBHYXC010000023.1, read on the forward strand.
CTCGGACGGCTCCTCACCGACCTCATGCCCGACGAGCCGGAGGCCATGGGGCTGCTCGCCCTCATGCTGCTCGCCCAGTCACGCAGGGTCGCCCGCTCCACCCCGGACGGCGAGCTCGTGCCGCTCCCCGACCAGGACCGCGGCCTGTGGGATCGCGAGCTCATCGCCGAAGGCCAGGCCATCGTCCGGCGATGCCTCCGGCTGGGCCGGCCCGGTCCCTATCAGATCCAGGCGGCCATCAACGCCGTACACAGCGACGCCCCGACCGCGGCCGTCACGGACTGGCGGCAGATCCTCCGGCTGTACGACCAACTGCTGGCGCTCACCCCGAGCCCCGTCGTGGCCCTCAACCGCGCGGTCGCAGTGGCCGAGATCCACGGTGCGCAGGAGGCGCTCGCCCTCGTCGACGACCTCGCGCCCGGTCTCGACAGCTATTACGTGTTCCACGCCATCCGCGCCGACCTGCTCCGGCGCCTGGGCCGCAACGCCGAGGCGGTGCCTGCGTACGAGGCGGCCATCGCCCGCACCGAGAACAGTGCCGAACGCGCGTTCCTTCAGCGAAGCCGTCAAGCCCTCACCAGGGCCTGACGAAGTCTCCCGGAATCAGCGACGAGCGCGGGCCAGCAACGCCGCGTGCGGCAGCGTCAGCATGCCGTCGGCATCGGCGAACTCCGAGCTGAACACCCCGAAGTGCCGCTTGATCTCGGCGCGCGTCCGCGGACTCTGGCTCTGCACGAGCTGCCCGGTGAACGCCACGCCGGCCTCGGGACCGCTCCACCATTCCTCGGCGCCGGCCCGGTGGTCCCACCGCAGCGTTCGGCACGCGGCCTCGCGCAGCCCCACGGACTGCAGCAGGCCGGTCAGGCCGTTCTCATCACGCGGGAAGTCGTCCTTGGGCTCGAGCGCGGGCAAATGGGACGGCCGCACCGCACCCGCGGCTTGGATTGCCCGGCCGAGCAACGCCTGCCCCGCGGCAGGAGGCGTCGGCCAGATCGTCACCGCAACCCACCCGTCCGGTCGTACGACGCGACGCAACTCGGCCAGCGCGGCCCCGGGCCGGCCCACATGGTTCAGCACGAAGTTGCCGACGACGGCATCGAACTCCCCCTCACCGAAGGGAAGTTCAGGCAGCGCGGCGACATGGAACTCCACCGCGGCCGCCGCCCTCCCGGCCAGCTCGACCATAGTCGGCTCTGCATCCACCGCCGTCACCCTCGCCCCCCGGGCATGCGCGGCCACAGCGACCGTACCGGGCCCGGTCCCCACATCCAGCACCCGCACGCCCGGCCCCACCTCGGCCGCGTCCAGCAACTCCGGCACCGGATAAGCACACAGCTTGGCGAAGCTTCCCGCGTACGCGGCAGCCCGCCCCGCCCACATCCGCCGCTCACTCTCATCGAAGTCCGTCACTACCCCACCCCTCCTGATTCCCCACGAAGATCAACGCAGCTGCCGACCCTAACCCAGACCGTCTCACCCGCCGATGTAATAGTTGACTCTCAGAAAGTGTGAGAGGAAACTCTCAGATTATGGAACCCAGCAATCGGCTCGGCGATATCGAGATCACCGATCCGCAGGCGATGCGGGCATTGGCACATCCGGTGCGGCTCGCGATCCTCGAACGCCTCCAGCGGCACGGGCCGGCCACGGCCACGCAACTCGCCCCCCACGTGGGGGCAACCCCCTCTGTGACCAGCTGGCATCTGCGGCATCTGGCAGGCTTCGGGCTGGTCCGCGATGCCGAGCCCGGCCCGGACCGTCGGCAGCGGCGCTGGGAAGCGGTGGCGCGCGGCTTCCGGTTCGAGGTTCCGGAGGATCCGGACGACGAGGAGGGCAGGTCGGCTGCGCGGGTCCTGTCCCGGGAGATGTTCCTGCGCGCCGGCGATCTGGCGAACCGGTGGGCAGCTGAGGTCGAGCCCGAGCTCGAGCCGGCGTGGTGCAGGCTTGCGGGTCTGGCCAACACCCGCGTCGTCGTCTCCGCTGAGGAACTCGCCGTCATCGAGGACGCGATCGAGGGCATTCTCGCGCCTTACGTGACGCGCGACCCAGCCGCGCGGCCGGTCGACGGCCGTGGCGTCCGGCTGTTGCGGTACGTCCTACCGGAGGGTGCCGAGAAGCGGATCGGCGGTACGCCTTGAGCGCCGCGGACCCGGCCATACCCGTATCACTGTGGCGTGATCGACGGTTCCGTCGATTCTGGGCCGGCCAGTCGATCTCGCAGTTAGGCGACCGGATCACCGAACTGGCCCTGCCGCTGATCGCCGTGGGTGCGCTGCGCGCTTCGGCCAACCAGGTGGCCTGGCTGACCGCGCTCATCTGGACCCCGAACCTGCTCGCGATCGTCCTGGGTGCCTGGGTCGACCACCAGATCCACAAGCGGCGCCTGATGGTGCTCGCCGACCTGGTGCGCGCCGCAGTACTGCTCTCCCTCCCGGCTGCCTCTCTGTTGGGGACAGTGACGCTGGGTCAGCTGTATGCCGTGGCGCTGCTGACCGGAGCCGCCGGGGTGCTCTTCAACACCGCCTATCCGCCCTTCTTCGCCCACCTGGTGCCGCGCTCCTCCTACGTCGACGCGAACAGCAAGCTCAGTGCCAGCCGGTCCGCGTCCTACGTCGCCGGCCCGGCGATCGGCGGAGCTCTGGTCCAGGCGTTGACCGCTCCCGTCGCCGTCGTCGTCGACGCCCTGTCGTTCCTGGCGTCTGCGGTCATGGTCGGTCGCGTTTCGATCGACGAACCGTCGGCGGCCGATGACCAAGCGGCACCCTCGCTGCTGCGGCGTTCCCGGGAGGGACTGGCGTTCGTCGTCCGTCACCCGGTGCTGCGGGCAAGCCTCGGATGCGCGACGACCGTCAACTTCTTCACCTTTGTCGCCGGCAGCGGACTCATCGTGCTGTTCTCCAGCCGGAACCTCGGACTCTCCGCCGGATTCATCGGCGTGGCCTTCGGGATCGGTGCAACCGGCGCGCTCCTCGGCGCAGTGATGGCCCCGAAGGTCTCGCGACATCTCGGCCTGGGGCGCACCATCGCCGTGGGCGCCGTGTTGTTCCCGGCACCGATCGCCATCGCCGCCGCTGCGGGCGGCCCCCTCTGGGCTCGTGCCGGAGCCTTGGCCGCAGCCGAGTTCCTCTCCGGCGTCGGCGTCATGCTCTTCGACGTCAACCTCAACTCCCTCCAGGCCGACGTGATCCCCGACGGCATGCGCAGCCGCGTCGCCGGCGCCTACAGCACGATCAACTACGGCATACGCCCCATGGGCGCCATCCTCGGCGGCGTCCTCGCCACCCTCGTCGGCCTCCGGGCGACCCTTCTCATCGCTGCCGTCGGCGGAGCTCTGTCGCTGCTCTGGCTGCTGCCCTCGCCGATACCACGCATCCACTCCCTGGCTCCCGACAACCCGGTAGCTACGGACCGCGACACGGACGCGGACAATCGACCGCTGCCGTGCTGAGGTAACGGGTCGCCCGGCCCGAACCTCCGCCCTCTTGGTTCCCCGCGGGCGGCGACATGCCGCGGATATGCCTTGACGGGCATATACTCGGGGAGGAATATAGGAGCCGTGTCCGTCGATGCGTTCTCCGTGCTGTCCGAGCCGACCCGGCGCCGGATTCTCGACCGGCTCCTGGTGGCCGAGAGCAGCGTCAACGAGTTGGCCGAGGCGCTCAGTGTCAGCCAGCCCACGGTGTCCAAGCAGCTGAGGGTGCTGAGGGAGGCCGGGTTCGTCACCTGCCGCACGGAGGCGCAGCGGCGCATCTACCGGATCCACGCAGGGCCCTTCCAGGCCTTCGACGACTGGCTTCAGCCGTATCGCGCCCTGTGGGGCCGGCATCTCGAGGCGCTTGAGCGCCACCTCGACAACCTGGAGCAGTCATGAGCCCCGACGCATTCCGCCCGAGCCCACTGGCCGACGTCGACTGCGAGGCGACGGAGGACCGCTGGACCCTCGTCTTCACCCGCGACCTGCGCCACTCGCCCGAGAAGGTGTGGGCAGCGCTGACCGAGCCCGGACAACTCGCCAAGTGGGCGCCGTACACCGCCGACCGCAACCTCTCCGAGGCGGGCGACGCCACGCTCACGATGATCGACGACGAGAAGCCGCAGGACATGGCGGCCGTGGTGGTGCGCGCGGAGCCGCCGACGCTGCTGGAGTACACCCTCGGCACCGACCTGCTGCGCTGGGAACTGGCTGCCACCGACGCCGGTTCCCGGTTGACGCTGCGGCACACGGTCCAGGACCGCGACTGGATCCCGAAGGTCGCGGCCGGCTGGCACCTCTGCCTCGACGTGGCCGAGAAGCTGCTCGAGGGGCACCCGATCCCGCCGATCCGCGGCGCCGCGGCGGCCGACTTCGGCTGGTCCGAGCTCAACGACCAGTACGCACAGAAGTTCGGCATCCCCAACACCGGCATGCCCGAGCACCTGAGGGGTGAGGACGAGCCGTCCTGAATCGGGCTGCGGACTCAGTGGTGGAACAGTCGCAGGCCGCTGCGGACGAGGGTGATCCGATGCTCGCGGCAGGCGTCCTCGACTTCCGAGGACCGGACTGATCCGCCCGGCTCGGCGATGTAGCCGACGCCGTGACGGTGGGCGTGGTCGACGTTGTCGCGGAACGGCAGGGCGCCGTCCGAGACGAACGCGACGCCGCTCAGGCCCGGCAGCCACTGGGTGCGCTGCTGGTCCGTCAGCTCGGGTACGGGTTCGGACAGTGCCGTCGACAGGCGCGTGCGCTCATCCGGGGTGAGGTCTCCCTCGATGAAGCGGATCTGCCAGTTGATACGGTCCTGGCGCCGGATATGCGACTGGAAGGCGAGTGCCCGCACTGCCGGGTGGCGTCGCAGCCACCAGGTGTCGGTCTTCGCGCCGGCCAGGCGGGTGCGGTCCACGCGGGACTGCTGGCCGGCGCCGATCCCCAGAGTCGCCCCGCCGCGCAGGTAGCACACGGAGTTGGACTGGGTGTAGCGCAGAACGGCCAGGCCCAGCAGAAGGTCCTGCGCAGCTGCGGTCGGCAGTGTGCCGCACACGACGTTTTCCAGAAGGGCGGTGGAGAGTGTCGCATCGTCCCGTTGCTGGGAGAGCCGCAGCCCGAACACCTCACGTGCCTCGTGGCGTGGAGGTGCGTACGCCGTGTCCGCTTCCATGACCAGAAAGCGGCCGTGCTTCTTCCTGCTGAGCGTCGCCACGGTGCCGGGAGCGTAGCCGGGAGCGATGATGCCGTCGCACACCACGCGGGTCAGCAACTCGGCGAGCTCGGTGTCGACCGGATGGGAGACAGCGGCGAAATCTCCGTAGGAGGACTTCGGATCGGCGTCGCGGGCCCGCAAGTAGGCGCTGGTGAGCATGCCGACACGGTCGCGGTCGATGCCGTAGAGGTCGGCGATGACCTCGTCGACGGGTCCGGCAACTGCTGCTCCGGCGGGGGAGACGTGCTTGAAGGAGGCGGCGGTCGGCCGGTTCAGGGCCCGGCTCGCCTCCGACACGAGCTGCCAGCCGTTGAGTGCGTCGAGCATGTTGATGTAGGACGGGCTGCCCTGCAGGACTCGTACGGGCCACTGGCCGGTCCGCACCGGTTCGGCAGCGGCTGGCTGCTGCTGGGGGTTGATTCCGTACCGCAGATCCACGTCATGGCCTCCTGTGTCAGTTGGACATCACTGACGCAGACGCCCAGGCGGTCGACGTTCACGCGGGAATGCAGCCGCTCCCCGGTGGTGGTCCACCCTCGCCAGTCGCGGCCGGACATGATGCTACCCGCGTGGCGTTCTCCTCGGTCCGCTCGGTCCGCTCGGTCCGCTCGGTCCGCCGGTCATGCCGCCTTCGCCGGGTCAACGGGCCAGGGTGAGAACCACCTCGTCGATCTCCTTGCCGCGCCCGTTCGCAAAACCCCGCTCGTGGCCGGTCACCACGAATCCGCACTTCTCCAGGACCCGTATGGAGCCGCCGTTGTCCGCAGCCGCACGGCCTCGCAGTGGACGCTCCGACACGACGCCCAGCAGCCCCCGCAGCGCGGCCGTCGCCGCTCCACGGCCCCAGTGCTCCCGCCCGATCCAGTACGTGACCTCGCGCTCCTCGGGCGGCCCGTACACCGCGGCGTGCCCGACGATCTCACCGTTCTCGCCGACGACGGTACGCATGACGACGTCGGGATCGTGGCGGATCCGTGCCCAGTGAGCCTCGAACTGGTGGCGGTCCGAGGGATCCTTGGCGGTGAACGCCGCCATCCGAATTCCCTCGGGGTCATTCGACTGGGAGTAGAAGACCGGCAGATCGCCGTCCCGTACTTCTCGCAGCGTGACTTCCATCGGAGCCCTCCCGTAGCGATCGTGAGCGGTCACGTGCCTCGAACAGCGCCAGGTTCGCCCGGTTGTTTCCGAACGGCCAGCCGCCCGGCCCTGCGTACGACAAGCGCGGATACGCCTACCCCGGCGCCGCGGCCGCCGCCGCGGTCTGTCCGACTCCGGCAGTATCCAGCAAGGCCGCTGCCGTGGCTGTGCCGATGCCGGAGAGTGCCTCGGCCCGTACGACGGCGCGGGCGCTCGCGCCGTCGAACACGATCGTCAGCTGCGCGGCCAGGGTTTCCGGATCCCCGGCGTCGGCGGCGATGAGCTCGGCCCGGAAGAAGTCGGTCAGGCGCTGCTTGAAACGGCGCGCGACCACGCTGCCCGGATGCTCGGGGTCCTTCAGCTCCACCGCCGCGCTCACGAAGGGGCAGCCGAGGAAGTTGCCCTCGGCGGCTATGCGGTCCTGCCGCTCGAACACGGTCAGGATGCGCTCGCGCGGCGAACGCTCGTCGTCCGGGCCCGGCAGCAGGGCGGCCTGGTAGGCCGGGCCGCGGCTGGCGAGGCTCTCCGCGATCACCTCGTCCTTGGACCGGAACAGCTGGTACATCGACTTCTTCGAGACGCCGGCGGCCTTGCACAGCGCGTCGACGCCGATGCTCATGCCATCGCGGTAGAAGAGTTCGCCCGCGGCGTCGAGCAGTCGCTCGCGGGGTGTCGCCGAGGTCGTCATGGCATTGAGGGTACCGGCTCGGCTTGCCTTCGGAAACTGATCGGTTTACGGTGGTGGAAACCGATCAGTTTCCATCATTTCCCTGGAGTCGAAGTGACCACTCTCGAAGGCGCCGTCGTACTCGTCACCGGCGGCAACCGCGGCATCGGCAAGGCGATCGTGGACGACCTGCTCACCCGTGGCGTGAAGAAGGTCTACGCCACCGCGCGGAACCCGCAGCCGAGCGGCGACGCCCGCGTCGTACCGCTGGCTCTGGAGGTCACCGACCCGGCCTCGGTCGAGGCGCTGGTGGCGGCCGCTCCCGACGTCACCGTGCTGATCAACAACGCCGGCGGCAGTTCACCGGACACCTACCTGGACGCACCGCTCGAGGACATCCGGAACGTCTTCGAGACCAACTTCTTCGGCCCGCTGAAGGTGACCCGGGCCTTCGTCCCGGTGATCGAGCGCAACGGCGGCGGCCACATCCTCAACGCGCACTCGGCGCTTTCCTGGGTCGCTTGGCATGGTGCGTACTCCGCCACCAAGGCCGCGTTCTGGCTGCAGACCAATGCCATTCGGCTCGAGCTGCTGGACCGTGGCATCGGCGTGACCGGCCTGCACATGGGGTACGTCGACACGGACATGACCGCGGCGGTGACCCAGCCCAAGTCGAAGCCGGCCGACATCGCCAAGGAGGCGCTGGACGGGATCGAGAAGGGCGCGTTCGAGGTGCTCGCCGACGAGACCTCCCGCCGGACCAAGGCCGCCCTGTCCGGCGACATCGCCGACCTCTACCCGCAACTGAGGGCCTGACCGGCCTCTGGCCTGCGCTTCCTCACCGGCACGCGAACAGCCGAGGCCAGTGGCCCGCAGGTCACCGGTGCTCGGTCACGCCCTCGGCGATGAGGGAGATCCCGATGCCCAGCATCCAGACGTCCTTGGCCAGCGGGATTCCCTGCTGAGTGGGGCGCAGGCTGCCTTCCTCGCGCATGCCCTGCGTACGCAGGTAGAGACCGAGCGTGCTGAGGGAGAATGCTGTCAGCGCGGCCCCGGCGACCGCGGCGGGGACGACCGGCACGAGCAGCGCGGCGGCGACCGCGAGCTCCCCGGAGGAGAGCAGCCCGGCGAACTTCTGGGGATCCAGCTTGCCCAGGAACGGGTAGGTGGTGGTGGCGAACTGGTGCAGTCCCTCAGCGGTGGCCTGGTCCGCGCCACGTTTGGACAGTCCGGAATTGAGGATGAACGCGCCGGCCGTGAGTCTGAGTGGCAGTTGCCGCGCTGCGGAGCGCCATGCCGAACTGAGTGCCATGCCGAGACCTCCCAACCCTTGCCCCCACCTACCACCCTGTCATCCGTCCGAAGCATGTCAAACCGGGAGCGGTCGCCGACGGTGGCCGGGGCGCCTGGGCGATCGTCCTTCGCACGTTCCCGGATGCGTCGGGCGCGCCTTCGCGGAGTCGGCGGTGTAATGTCGGAATTCAGCAGTCGTGGTTCCGAAGTACCCGTTCGCCCGTGGTCACGATCGCGGGTGATCTTGCTTTTCAGCGTCTCCGGACCAGGCGATCACCTCCGGACCCTGAATCCCCGGGTCCGTTCCGAGCCGTCTTGAAGGAGACACTGATGGCTACCGGCACTGTGAAGTGGTTCAACGCCGAGAAGGGTTTCGGCTTCATCGAGCAGGACGGCGGCGGCGCCGACGTCTTCGCCCACTACTCGAATATCGACGCCCAGGGCTTCCGCGAACTGCAGGAAGGCCAGAAGGTCGAGTTCGACGTCACCCAGGGGCAGAAGGGCCCGCAGGCCGAGCACATCCGCCCGCTGTAGTCCCGAGCCCACGGTTAGCCCGCTGCCCCGCACCATGATGGTGCGGGGCAGCGGTACGTACGCGGCCCGGATCTTCGGGGCCGGGTAACTCGTCAGCTGCTGGGGAACACCTCGTAGTCCGACAGCTGGCCGGCGCTCCATCCCGTGTTGGCGGTGATGTTGGCCCGTACGTATCTCGCGGTGGTGGCGGTGAGGGTGATGGTCACCGTGTTGTTGGTGTTCGGGTCGAACGTGTATCCGGCCGAGGCCTTGATCGTCGAGAAGTTCGACCCGTCCGTGGATCCCAGCAGCGACAAGGTCTGGGTGCGAGCGCCCCATGCCGTCGGGAGCTTGAGGACGACCTTGCCGATGCTGGAGTTCTGGCCGAGGTCGACCTGGGCCCATTGCGGGAACGAGCCGTTGGTGCTCTCCCAGTACGTCGACGGGTCCGCGTCGGTGAGGTTCGAGGCGACGTACGTGCTGTTGCTCGAACTCGCCGATGCCGGCCGGCCGGCCGCGATGTTGGTGGTGCTGCCGGAGCCAGTACTTTCGGCCGGGTAGGGCGGGTAGACCGGAGCCGGCCACGATCCGCAGTACGGTGTGCCGCTGATGCCGGAGTTGCCGCCGCCGTCGGTCACCACGAAGTTCCCGCCCTGGCAGCTGTACACCGGCGATGACGCACCGATGCCGGTGGCTGTGACGTTGGTGAACTTGGCTGCGCCGCCGGTCTGTTCCTGCAGGGCGAAGGTTCCGGTGCCGGCGATGGTCACGTTGTTGAGGTTGACCCCGCTGATGGTGCCCTCGACCCACTGGACCGCTTCGTACGGGCTCTGCTGGATCAGCGCGTTGGTCACGTTGATCGGGCCGGTGATCGCGCCCTGGCTGCCGTCGAACCACAACGCCCCCACCCCGAACTGCCAGTTCGGGTCGAGGCTGCCGTCGCGGACCAGGGTGTTGTCGGACACTGTCGTCTTGCCGACGGGGGTCGACGTGAAGCGCTGCCCCACGTGAATTCCGCCGCCCTGGGTGAGACCGGTGTCCTTCACCAGATTGCCGCTGACGGTGTTGTCGTGGCCGCCGTAGATCGCGATGCCGTTGGCGAGGATCTGCAGTGACACGGTGTTGTTGGAGATCGTGTCGTTGGCGTCGGCGCCGATGGTGGAGTCGGCCCAGGTGGCGATGCCGTCGTCACCGGTGTTGCGGATCTCGCTGTTGGTGACTTTGGAGTTGGTGACGGCGCCGTGGAAGTTGATGCCGTCGGCGGTGGTGTCGCGGATCCGCACCCCGCTGAAGGTGAGTCCGTCCATGGGCCCGTCCATCCAGGCACCGACCTTCATGTGGTCGATCCACAGGCTCGAGACGGTGGAGTTGCTCATCGCGCCGCCGATGCCGTT